>NZ_FQVM01000003.1 GCF_900129365.1 Clostridium fallax | reverse complement strand
TATTTTTTATGTCTTGATATCCTCTATATGGGTAATATATATTGCAATATATATATTTATTTTTATTATTTATTTCATAATTAATTTATTGAAGACACTTATTAAAATTTTTATTAATTCACAATCTCTAAACAAATTATCTTACTTTTCTATAATACTTTAATTATATATTATTAAGTTAATTTTTAGTAATCAGTATTTACATATATTCCTTTAAATCATTAATATCATTAATAGTATTTATTAAATGTTTTATTTCCTGATCTTTATATTTATCCATAACTAATAATACATCTCCAGCATCTACTATAACTAAATCCTTAAGTCCAAATCCAATAATTAATTTTTCATTATCACCAAATATAGAGCAATTCTCACACTCTTCTAAAAATACATTATTGGAAACTGCATTACTTTTTTCTCTATTTAAAAACCTGCTTAAAGCAGTAAAACTTCCTATATCATCCCAAAGAAAATCACATTTAACAACAAAGCCTTTTCTGGTCTTTTGCATAACTCCAAAGTCTATGGAGATACCATCTATTAGCTTATATTGTTCCTCTATAACTTTCTCTTCCTCTTCTTCTCCTATATACTTATAAATCTCCATTAAAGACTTATACATTTTAGGAAGATATCTTTCTATCTCTCTCAATATAACATCTGCCCTAAATATAAACATTCCACTATTCCAAAGATAAGTTCCCTTTAATAAAAAGTCTTTTGCAACTTCTACATTAGGTTTCTCTGTAAATCTAGCTACCCTATAAGTAGGTACATTAGAGTTTATTCTCTCTCCCATTTCTATATACCCATATCCAGTTTCTGGCCTTTTTGGTGATATTCCAATAGTTACAATTCCTCTTCTTCTATCCGCAATTTCTACAGCTTGCTTTAATGTTTCTACATAACTTTTTTCTCCCTCTATATAATGATCTGATGGAAGAACTATCATCACTGCATCCTTATCTTTTTTCAAAAGCTTAACTGCAGAAAGTCCTATACATGTAGCAGTTTCTTTATTTTCAGGTTCAGTAAATATATTTTCAACCCCAATGTCACATAACTCTTCCCTTATTTTACTTTCATAATCCTTATTTGTTACTACATAAATGTTCTCTTTATTAACAATTGGCTTGATTCTATCCACTGTATTTACTAAAAAGCTTTTATCATTAATTACTTTAAGAAACTGTTTTGGATTATCACTTCTTGATAGTGGGTATAACCTTGTTCCTTTGCCTCCTGCTAAAATCAAAGCGTAAAGCATTTTGCCTTCAACTCCACGTATTGTTTATATAGTATACTATGTTATTCTCCTATTTAATGTGTATATAAAATTTTAATTGTATTATTTTACAAAATATTTTGTTTTTAAAACATATTTCTACATAACAATATCTTTATAAAGAAAACCTATATAAAAATAGAGAATGCACTAAGCATTCCCTATAAGTATTTCATACTATTAAATTATTTATTAAATAAATTAATATTAAAATTTAATAAGATTAAGTGTCTACTCATACTTAACTTCTGTTGCTTTTTCAAAACTTCTTGATAAAGCCTTAACTATTTCTGAGTAAAGTATTATTGTTGCTGAAAATACTATAACTTTTATCCAAAGACCCAAAGTTAATGGAACTGTTCCAAATACTGCACCAGCAAATTGTACAATTAAAACATGAGCAACAAAGGTACATAATACACTTATAACCATAACTTTATTTTTACCTAAACAGCTTATAATACTTTCATTACCAAGTTCCCTTGAATTAAATGCATTAAATAGTTGAAATAAAACAAATACTGAAAATACTATTGTTTCTTGCTGTCCTAAAGTTCCACCTAAAAATTTAAAGCTTTGAAGAGCTATAAGCATAATTATCATATAAATTCCATTAGATATAATTTTAAATACCATTTCTCTTGTTATAATACTTGCATCCCTTTTAACTGGCTTTTTGTCCATTAAATTCTTTCTCAAACTTTCTAGTCCTAATGATAAAGCTGGTGGTCCATCCATTATTATATTAACCCATAATAATTGAACCGGTGTAAATGGAAGTTTAAATCCAAAAATCTCTGATAATATAATTGTAACTACTGCAACTAAGTTAACTGTTAATTGAAATTGAAGAAATCTTTGAAGATTTTCATATATACCTCTTCCCCATTCAACAGCCTTAACTATTGTTGAAAAAGAATCATCTAAAAGAACAATATCACTAGCTTCTTTTGAAACTTCTGTACCATTAATACCCATGGATATTCCTACATCAGCATTTCTTAAGGCTGGTGCATCATTAATTCCATCTCCAGTAACTGCAACTACATTTCCTAATTTCTTTAATAATTTTACTACCCTCATTTTGGTTATAGGCTTACTTCTTGCAATAACCGTTATCTTATCTATAACTTTTTCTAACTCATAATCATTCATTTCATCTATATCATTGGCTTCTAATATTATACTATCTTCTTTTAATATATTTAGCTGCCTTGCAATAGCTGTAGCTGTAACTATATTATCACCTGTTAATATTTTTAATGATATTCCTGCTCTTTTACATTTTTGAACTGCTTCATAAACTTCATCTCTTAAAGGATCTGCAATAGCAACAAACCCATCATAAATCATATTTTCTTCTACATTATCTTGAGATTTTTCCCAATGTAATTTATCTTTAATATTTTTATGAGAGAAACCTATTATTCTATATGCTTCATTTTGTAATTTTTTAATTTCTTTTTCTATATTAGCTTGTATCTTATAATCTAACTCAATTATTTTTCCATCTAACTCTATAAACTTACAAAAAGCTAGTACCTTTTCTGGGCTACCTTTAGTAAATGCAATATATTCATTGTCATTACTAATTATAGAAGTCATTGATTTTTTTTCTGAACTAAAAGAATATTGATAAATTAATTCCTTTTCTTTTCTTACATTACAATAATCTATGTTTATTTTTTTTAACGCTTTAAGTAGTGAACACTCTGTTGGATTTCCTATAAATTTTTCTTTTCCATCTTCCATTTGTAGGTTAGCTGTTGAATTTATAGCAAAATTATCTATAAGATTTATATTTTTTAACTTTTTAGGTTCTTCTATTAAATTATCACACCAAACTTTCATAACAGTCATTTGATTTTTTGTTAATGTTCCTGTTTTATCTGAACAAATAACATTAGTAGAACCTATAGTTTCGCAAGCTACCATTTTTTTAACTAAAGCATTATTCTTAGCCATTTTTACAACATTAAAAGCAAAAATCATAGCTACTATTGTAGGTAACCCCTCTGGAACACAAGCTACAATTAACGCTATACTTGTCATAAAAGCTTCTTGTATTCTATCAAAGGAAAATCCCCCTAAAGACATAATTTTAAAACACTCAAAAACAAAAACTAAAACAGCACCAGCAGCACCTACTATACTAATTCTTTTAGCTAAAACTCCAAGTTTTTCTTGAAGAGGTGTTGAACTTGTATTAGTTTCTTTAAGCTCTTTTGCTATATGTCCCATTTCTGTATTGTCGCCAACTTCAGTTACAATATAAGTTCCTCTACCAGATGTAACAAAGGTTCCACTATAAACCATATTAACTCTTTCTGCTAAAGGTGTTTTTTCTGATGTAATTATTAAATATCCATCTTTTTTAACTGGATCACTTTCTCCAGTAAGCATAGATTCATCTATATTCAATTCAATATCTTCTAAAAGTCTTCCATCTGCTGGTATTTTATCTCCAGTTTCAACTAGGACTATATCTCCTACTACAACTTCTTTCTTAAATATATATTGAATTTTGCCATTTCTTATAACTTTAACCTTAATATCTTCATTTATATTATTTAGTTGATCAAAAGCTTTTTCTGATTTACCCTCCATTATTATCTGAATACCAACAGATAAAGTTACCGCTAAAAGTATTCCTATACTTTCACCAAACTCAGTATGTCCTCCATTTATCATCTTATATATGTTCATTCCAATTGATATAATAGTAGCTCCTAAAAGTATCAAAACCATTGGGTCTTTTAAAGCTTCAATAATTTTATTAACTAAAGATTGTTTTTTCCCTGGTAAAAATTCATTCTTTCCATAGGTTTTTCTCATTTCTTCTATTTGAACATCAGATAAACCTTGAGTTTCATCTACCTTTAAGTCTTTTAACACTTCTTCTTTGCCCCTTAAAAAACTATCCATTCCCATACCTCCTATAAAATTTATTAAAAATAAAAAAGAGACTTATCCCATAATCAAATTTGATTATAGAAAAGTCTCACATTAGCAATTAAATTATCACTATGATAAAACCAGGTAAATTATACCGAGTGTTGGCTATATCACCTTAATTAAGGTAGTTACTCCCTTTATCTATTTATATTAAATTATATATTTATTATATGTTTACTTTATGCAATGGTCAACTGACTTAGTGTTAAGTATTTGTTAAATTAATTATTATTTTTATTATCTTTAAAATAAATACTTTAAAGTGTATAATCATTAATTATATACTTTTTCAAAGGGAGGAACTATGAATTCACTAATAAAAAAAGCTAAAGAAACTCATTCATTAACTAAAGATGAAATAATCTCTCTTTTAGAAGATAACTCAATAAATGAAGAGCTATTTAAAGCTGCTGATGAAGTTCGTGAAGAAAATTTAGGTTCTTATGTTCATCTAAGAGGATTAATAGAATTTACAAATATATGTAAAAGAAATTGTTTATATTGCGGCTTAAGGAGAGATAATAAAAATTTAAAAAGATACAGACTCTCAGAAGAAGAAATTTTAGACTTTGGAAAAAAAGCTGTTGAATATGGATATAAAACATTAGTACTTCAAGGTGGAGAAGATGATTATTTCACTGCTGACAGAATGGTAAGTATTATAAAAAAGCTTAAAGCATTAAATGTAGCAATTACTTTAAGCATAGGAGAAAGAAGCTTTGAAGACTACAAAAAATTTAAGGAGGCTGGTGCAGACAGGTATCTTATAAGAATAGAAACTACTGATAAAAAACTTTATGAAGATATGGATCCTGGTATGAGCCATGAGGAAAGAAAAAGATGCTTAAGAGATTTAAAAACTCTTGGCTATGAAGTTGGTAGCGGTTCTTTAGTAGGATTACCTGGACAAACATTAAGCTCTTTAGCTGATGATATATTATTTTTTAAGAAAATAAATGTAGACATGCTTGGAATTGGTCCTTTTATTCCTAATGAAGATACGCCTTTAAAGGATGCTAAAGGTGGCGATTTCACTTTGGCATTAAAGGTTATGGCTATTATAAGATTACTTTTAGTAGACATAAATATTCCTGCAACAACTGCTATGGAAACTTTAAATAAAAATGGTAGAATAATCGCACTTCAAAGTGGTGCAAATGTTGTTATGCCAAATGTAACTGAAGGAGAATATAGAAAATTATATGCTCTTTATCCTGGGAAAATATGTACAGGCGATACTCCTGCTCATTGCAGAAGTTGTATTTCATCAAAAATTCATGGAATTGGAAGAATAATATCTGACGGGTATGGATTTAGAGGAAATAAAAATTCACCTAAAGGTAATTAAATTATAAAAATGGGTGTAGCATTAAAAATAACTAATACAATACCTTATGATAATTTTAAATTTGCAAATTAATATATTGTATGCAAATTAATTAGTGCCACAACCCATTTTTTATAAGCTAAAGTTTTATATAACTGCCTATTTTTAATTTTTATAAATGTTTTAAATATTATTTATTCTGTAAACTTAAACTTATTAACTAAAGCTTCTAAGTTTTTGGATTTTTGATTTAATCCTTCTGCCATTTCATTAATCTTTTTGTTTTCATTAACATGTTCTTGTATAACAGATGTTACTGCTTCTGTTGCGGCTGTATTTTCCTGTGATATTGATGCTATATTATCTATTGCATCACTTAAAACATCTTTACTTTTATCTATAATATTAACTGATTTTAATGATTCTTCAATAGATTCTGTAACTAAATCGAAACTATCTCTTAACTTATTGAAAGAATTCTTAGTATTTTCTACTTGTTCTTCCTCTACTTTAAAGGCATCCTTTGCATCATAAGCTATATTTAATGAATTATTAATAGCCTTATTAACTTCCTTTACTATACCTTGAATTTCTAAAGAAGCATTCTGTGATTGTTCTGCCAATAGTCTTATCTCATTTGCAACTACTGCAAATCCCTTTCCTGCATCTCCTGCCCTTGCAGCCTCTATTGACGCATTTAATGATAATAAATTAGTTTGGTCTGTTATCTCATTTATTCTTGTTAAAATATTTAATATAAGTTTAGTTTTCTCCTTTAGATCGCCTATTGTTATAGATACATCATTCATTGATTTAGCATTTAATGATGAAGTTTTGTTAAGATC
Source organism: Clostridium fallax (assembly GCF_900129365.1). Lineage (GTDB taxonomy): Bacteria > Bacillota > Clostridia > Clostridiales > Clostridiaceae > Clostridium_AH > Clostridium_AH fallax. Next base: position 170,831 of record NZ_FQVM01000003.1, on the reverse strand, counting down.
ATCAATTTGCTTAGAACTTATTTCTATAGCTTTCAGTGCCTCATCTTTATTTTGTCCTAATTTATCTAACTTTTTAATTGTCTTTCCTATTTCCTCATTTAATGCTAAAGATATTTCAGCACAATTCATAGTTTCTTCTGTTTGATTAGTTGAACCTTTTGATATCTCCTCAACATTTTGTACTATATCTTCTGCTTTTTTACCTAAGCTTCCAGAAACTGATAATAAGTTCACTGAAGTTTCTGCAGTGCTTTGTATCAATTCGGAAGTATTCTTTAAAGCATCATTTAAAATCAATACCATATTATTAAAGTTTTTACTTAAACTATCTATCTCATTTATTCTAGTGTTTTCATCACAAGAAACTGTAAAATCACAGGTAGCTAATTTTTTTGTTACTTCTATAATGTTTTTTATAGGTTTTGTTATTTGTAATGAAGTAATTATAGCTATTAAAAATGCTATCATTACTACTATTAAAGTTATTATAAGAGTTATTTTTCCTAAAATTTTAGAGGTTTTATTTATTTGGCTATAAGGTATTGCAGTTATATATTTCCAACCATAATTATTTATATCTTTATATATAACTTCATATTTTTTACCATATATATTAGTACTTAAGGTTCCTCCTTTACTATCTTTGATTTTTTCATAAAAATCATATTTAAATAATTCTCCCATTTTAAAATCTTTATTTCCACTTAATATATAGCCATCTTCGTCTACCATAGCAACTATTCCATCATTACCTAATTCCAAATCATCCATAGCATTTTTAAATATGCTAGGATCTATATCTATTCTTAAAACTGAAGTTGCTTTAAAATCATCTAAGTTACTAATTCCCTTTATATAACTTAAAGCCTTTTTACCATTAGTTTCTGTAAAACACCAAAATGGTTTTATTGATGACTTTTGAGCCTTTTCATACCAGCTTTGTTTCTTTGCTTCTTCTAATAATTCTTTATTTCCATTTATATTTTCTTCTTTAGTTGTACATATACATCTATCATTAGAGTATATATAAATATTTTTTAATACTTTAGTAATATTAACACTAACAAGTCCCATTAATTCTTCCCTTACTAAACTTTGGCTTTTTATGAATTCTAATGATTCAGTATTTTCTTTTTTTAAATTGTCTAAAATAGTTTTATTATTATATATTTCATAAGCTATTTGTTGAGTATTTTTACTTAATAATTCTATATAATGTTGATTTTGCAAAAGAGTATTGGTTGTACTTTCTTTATAGTCCTTGCTTATATTTCTCTTTGTAAAAATCATACTTAATCCAGCCAAAATTGACATGGAAAAAATCACTATAAAAAGAATTGTTATTACTAACTTTTTAGCTAAAGTTCTTTTTCCAAAAAAATCATGGAATGAAAAATTACTTTTAAAAAGTTTTTTATCTAATTTAACTTTTTTAAATCTTTCAAAAATATTATTTATTTTTTTAGGTTTTCCATCATTTTTTATCTTTTCTTCTTTCATATTTTTTTTTGCTTCTTTACTTTTTAAAAATTTACTTTTAAATTTACTTAGCATATAAACTCCCCTTCCCCTATTAGAAATCGTTTTAATAAGGAAATACTTAATTAATATTCACATTTTATGTAATTTTTTTGCCATTAATCTAGAAAAAAGCAATAAAAACTAAAAAAAGTCAACTTTTATAAAAGTTGACTTTTAATTCCTGCTTTTTTTCTTATACAATTAATATATTTTTACATCCATTTTTTTCTGCAATAAACTTTAGATTTTCCATATATTCATTGGTTGGAACTTTTTTATTTATAAGCTCTTTTCTAACTCCCATAGGTCTATATTTTATAAGTTTATATCTTATATTGGGATTATTTTTTCCTAAAAATTTTGAAACCTCTTCTATAGTTTCCTCATTATTTAATAATTGTGGTACTACTACAGTTCTAACCTCATAGAGTTTACCTATCCTAGTTAAAAACTCTAAATTCTTTAAAACAATATTATTATTTGTTCCTATAATAGACTTATGATATCTATTATCCCAAGACTTAACATCTAACATTACCATATCCATTATATTAGTTAAATTATTCATCTTTGAAAAATCTTTATTTCCATTAGAATCAACAAAACAAGTTAATCCTAATTTTTTAGCTTTTTTAAAAACTTCTACTAGGAAATCTTCTTGAAGGGTACATTCTCCTCCAGAAAAAGTTATACCTTGTATAAAACTTTTATATTTTTTTATTTCATTAATTAAATCTTCACTAGAATATAATTTAACCTTAGGTGAACTACAATTAGGACAACTTTTAATACAATTATCACATTGTATACATAAGTCTGAATCCCAATAAACAGTTCCATCTATAACCTTTAATGCATTGGAGGGACATTCTACAACACATTTTCCACAATTTATACACCTATTTATAGTTTCTGGATTATGACAATAAAGGCAATTAAAATTACACCCTTGAAGAAAAATTGCAGTTCTATTCCCTGGACCATCTACTGAACTAAAAGGTACGATTTTATTAATGGCTCCTTGTACCATATTATCTAACCTTTCTTTGTAATACATGTCCATTTTTTACTGCACCTAAACCTAAGGCTACAGTATCTTGAATAGCTGCTTCTCCCCTATCTAATTTTTCTATCTCACTTCTCTTTACTAGATATCCTGTTATTCTTATAACATCACTATCAGATGAATATAGTGAGAAATATCTCATACCTTCTTTAAATGCTCCATTTATTATATCTAATATATAATCTAAATTATTATTTGAGTTCTTTTCAAATGGGAATATATCTCCAATTCCTGAAGGAAAGTATTTATGGAATAATGCTGCATTTTTTAGATGATCCCATAATTCTATTTCTTCTCCTATAGGAATTCTACATCCAGGACTTACATTTATATCATCTGATATTCCAACCTGTGCATGAAGTAAAAATGAACCATTTGTTATTTGACAATATTTATTTTTGTGATTTTTTACAAATTCATCCATTGCTTTAATTACCTTAACACCTAATTTATCAGCTTTATCACAATGTCCAAATCTTTCTTCTAGCTTATCTGCTTTTAATAAAGTATTTACACATTCTGCAAGGCCAAACATACCAAACATAGCAGTAAACCTGTCTCTATATATTAAACCTTCTTTTATTAAGAATGAATTTTCAAAGAATCCACTTTCTTCTACTACATACTTAATTCTTTCATCTATATATCCTGCCATTTCTTTCATAGCACTAGGTAGCTTATCATTAAAGAAATCATCTATAGAATTTGCACTTTCTGCTAATGCTTTAAGATTCATTCTAACAAGAGTATAACTTCCTCCACCTATATATAATCCATTATAACAACTTGCTATAGCATAATCTCCATTAAAATCTTTTCTAAAAATTTCATCATTTGCAAAACTTGGCTTTGCTGTGCTTAAAGCAGTTCTTACTGCATCTTTTGCAAAATCTCTTGGAGTACTTTTACTATATTTTAATGTTATATTAGGAATGGCATCTTGAAGTTCTCTTTCTGCCTTTAATATAAGTCTTCCAGCCTTTGTAGCCTTAGGTCCTATATTTCCATGACAAAATGAATCTGTAATTGTTCTATCAATATGTTTTAAAAATAGTTTTATAGCTTTATAAGCTTCCTCTTCATCATTTATGAAAGGTTCTAAAAGATAGTCTATATTTCCTATATATACAGGCATTGTAGTAATTGATGGTACATGCTTATATAAAATTAATAAACTATTAGTTGCTTCCCATATATCCTTTGGCGGATCTAATTCTAAAAAAGCACTTCCTTCTCTCATAAACTTTTCATAATCTGGTACTATATATCTTGGTCTATAAGGTGCGTTTCCTTCAAATAAATCACATATAACTCCTGATTGCCTAAGTTTTTCACACTTATCAGATATTTTTAATACCTTTAAACTATTCTCTGCTTCTCTTGCTAAAGCTATAACCTTTTGCTCATAAGTTAAGCTTCCATCTTTTATAATTTTTTCTACAGTATTCATATACTTCTCACTCCATAATACATATTTTAACCTTTCGAATTAATAAGGTTCTTTAACATGTAGTGATATATACACGCTGTTAATATTATATTAAAAAAATCTTCACCTTTTGTAAAGGTTTAAAATGACTTTTTTCTATATTTTTTAATTTAAAACCATAAAATCTACTTCATAATCCTTTTTACAATAGATAATTTGTCTTTAAATGGTGCATAACGTATATTTATATCTAACCATGTACCTCTTTTCATAATTCCTTTTTTATGAGTAAATGTATCAAAGCTATATTTTCCATGATAGTTACCCATACCACTATTTCCTACTCCTCCAAAAGGAATTTCTGTTGATGCTACATGTACTACTGTATCATTTATTGTTGCTCCGCCAGAAGATATACTACTTAATATTCTATTTATCTTTTTTACGCTCTCTGAAAAATAATATAGCGCTAAAGGGCTTGGCCTATTATTTACCTCATTTATTACTTCATTTAAATCTTCAAACTCTATTACAGGAATTATAGGGCCAAATATTTCATCCTCCATTATAGGATCTTCCCATGTTATATTGTTTAAAATTGTAGGTTCTATATATAAATCATTTTTACTATAGTCCCCTCCAAAATATACTTTATCTTTTTGTATTAAATTAATTAATCTATTAAAAGCATCTTCATTTATTATTCTTGGATAGTCTTCACTATTTTTTATATTATCTCCAAATTGTTTATTTATCTCCTCTTTTAAAGCAACTAAAAATTTATCCTTTATATTTTTTTGAACATATATATAATCTGGAGCTACGCAAGTTTGTCCAGCATTTAAAAACTTACCCCATACTATTCTTTTTGCAGCAAGTTGAACCTTAGAGTCATAGTCTACAATGCAAGGACTTTTACCTCCAAGCTCTAATGTAACAGGAATTAAATTTTTTGCTGCTGCAGACATTATTATCTTTCCTACCTTAACACTTCCTGTAAAAAATATATAATTAAAAGGTTGATTTATTAATTTTTGTACCGACTCCTTACCACCTCTATAATCTACAGCAGAAACATGCTCCTCAGAAAAAGCTTCTTTTATTATTTTATCAATTATCTTACCTGTTGATTGTGAATGCTCAGAAGATTTTAAAACCACACAGTTTCCAGCAGCTATTGCTCCAACTAAAGGGGCCATACATAATTGGAATGGATAATTAAAAGGCCCTATTATAAGTACTACTCCATAGGGCTCTTTTAAAATTAAGCTTTTAGCTGGGAAATATGATATTGATGTTCTTTTTTTCTCTGGTTTTGCCCACTTTTTTAAATGTTTTATAGCTGTATTTATTTCTTCATATACTATACCAACTTCAGTAGCATACCCTTCAAAAGATGATTTATGTAAATCTTCTTTTAATGCATTTAATATTTCTTCTTCATATTTTTTTATAATTTCTTTTAAAACCTTTAATCTTTCTATTCTCCAATCTAAATTTTTTGTTATGCCTAAATTATAAAAATCCTTTTGTATTTTTAATATATTATCTAAATCAATCATTTTCACACTCCTCCTTATATTAAATGTAAAAACTTCTTGCCTAAATTATTCTGTAAATTTAAATTATAAAATAATAAAATCATATCTATAAATTAATTATAAGACAACTAAATTTTACATTCCATCTTTTAATAAGGATAAAGGTATTTTAAACTCCCTTATTCCTGAAGAATATGGAGCTATTTCATAAAGCTGAAAATATATAACTATTGAATCATCCGTTAAATAAAAATCTTGATTTTTACTTATACCTTTAAATTCATTACCATTATTAAAATAATATTGTGGATTTTCATTTATCTGTTTCTTTATTTCTGAATTTATAATGCTTTTATAGTCATACCCCTTTTTAAACATATGTTTCAGTTTAAATTGTTTCCCAGATTTTAAATCAAAATTATAACTTCTCCTTGTTGTAATTCCATGATTTCCTCCTGTATATTGGTAATAGTCTATATAAAAACTTAATAGATTCTCTTTATTTAATCCTATTTTATAATCAGTATCTAATTCAAATTTTATAATATTGTCCTTTGGGTTATTATAATTGAATTGCTCATTATTGGATAAATCTTTTAAATCACTTATCCACAACTTCAAATCGTCATCCACTATTTTATTTATTTTATCCACAGCTTTCAAATTATTGTTACTTTCAAAATAAGGATATACTACATTAATTTCAATATTAGAATTGTTTTCATTAATAGATTTTTCTACTATATTTAACATATTACTTCCTAATAAAAAAAAAGAAAATAATAAAAAAATCCCTTTCTTTGTCATATATTATCCTCCTTTTTATTTTTATATATATTAAATATTTTTAAATAAAAATTGCTTATTTATACATATATTTTTAGTTGTCCACAATAGATTGTGGAATATGTTAATATCTTCCATATAATTGCACTTAGAATAATTTTCATTTGAGATGAATTATTTACTATGCTATAATATTTTTAACAATTTTTTTAGAATATCAATTAAAAATTAAATAAATAATTTAAAAGTCAGGAGATAATATTTAATGAAAAAAAATAAAAGTTTTATATTAACTTTAACCTGTGTTTTTATTTTATTAGCCGTAGTAGCAACTATTGGAGTAATAAATATTTTTAAAGATAATAAAACAAATAACACCGAGAAAATTACTGAAACCGTTTCAAAAGAAGATAATAAAGATAATACACCTACTAAAAAAAAAGATAGATTCTCTGGATTAAAATTAAGTTCAGAAGATAGAGGTATCCCTATATTATGTTATCATGATGTAACTCCAAATAACCCTGATAATAATGAACTACTTCTTAATCCTGATAAATTTAGAGAACAATTAAAATATTTAAAGGATAATGGCTACTGTCCAATAACCTTAGATGAACTTTATGGATATTTAAAAGATAATAAAGCTATTCCAGAAAAATCAGTAGTTATAACTTTTGATGATGGATATAAAGGGAACTATAAATATGCTTATCCAATATTAAAAGAATTTAACTTTCCTGCTACAGTATTTGTAGTTTCTAATTTTGTTGATAATGACCTTTATATGTCAAAAGCAGAGCTAAAAGAAATCTCTAAAAATGGATTTAAAGTTGAAAGTCATACTGCTAAACATGATGATTTATCAAAATTAAATGAAGCAAAACAAATTGAAACCTTAAAAAACTCTAAAAACACATTAGAAAATATAATTGATGATCCTGTTTATTATGTGGCATATCCTTTTGGAAGACATAATAAAGCTACAAGAATCGCTGCTGAAAAAGCAGGTTATAAATTAGGATTCAATTTAAATGGATCTTTAGCTGATAAAAAAGATAATAGTTATAATATAGATAGAGTTTACATTAGTAACAATGATTCTATTGAAAAATTTGAAAATAGATTAAATAAATCACCAAAAAATTAAGAGGCCTATTTTGAGGCCTCTTCTGTTTTTGAAGATGATGTTATTAGTTTATCAATTTCTTTTAATTCATAAGAAGTTAGGTTTCTCCATTGACCAATCTTTAAATGGTCTATACTTACATTCATAATTCTTATTCTCTCAAGCTTTTTAACAGTGTATCCTAAGTACTCACACATCCTTCTTATTTGTCTATTTAATCCTTGAGTTAATATTATTCTAAATATATATTTCCCTTCTTGTTTAACGAAACATTTATTTGTTATTGTTCCTAAAATAGGAATACCATTTCCCATTCTTTTTATAAAGTCATTGGTTATAGGTTTATCTACTGTAACTATATATTCTTTTTCATGATTATTTCCTGCTCTTAATATCTTATTAACTATATCTCCATCATTTGTAAGAAATATAAGCCCTTGAGAATCTTTATCTAATCTTCCTATTGGGAAAATCCTTTTTTTATGATTTACAAAATCAACTATATTTCCTTTTACCTTCTTTTCTGTAGTACAAGTTATACCTACTGGTTTATTAAGAGCAATATATACTAGTTCTTCTTCTCTTTTTACTAATTTACCATTTAAATAAACCTTTTGTCCTTTTAGTACCTTTGTACCCATAGTAGCTTTAACTCCATTTATAGTTACACGTCCTTCTTCTATAAATTTGTCAGCTTCTCTTCTTGAACAAATTCCTGTTTCACTCAAATATTTATTAAGCCTAGTTTCCTCTCCTCTATCATGATGTATAATTGTAATCTCTTTTTTATTATCTATATTATTAGTTTTTACCTTTTTCTTCTTTGCTGTTATCAATGATTTCAATTTTGGGTTTTTGTTCTTCTGTTTTTTGCTCACCTTTTGATTCAGTTGATTTTTTTTCATCTATATTTTTCTCCTTTGTCTTATTATCATCATTTTTCTTTTCTTCAATAAGCATTGGATTTATTTTCTTTTCTTCTCCACAGTTATTTATAAGAACCTTTATATGATTATTTAATATATATTTTTCTGTATTTAATAAATCCTTATCTGTAATTTTTTTACCATTAATAAATATTATAATTTTATTATTTTCAATCATTTTATTTTGCTTCATATAAATTATTATATCTTCTGCAACAGTATCTAACTTCTTATTGACCCCATCAATTGAAAATATTAACTCCTTCCCCTTAGATGTTGGGGAGATTATCTTCATTACTCTGTTGAATATATTTAATTGAAGTCTTATTTCAGAAGTCCCTTTTATCATAACAGTTCTATTAATGTTCATATATAAATATGTAAATACAGATATTGTAGTAATTAATATAACTACTCCTATACATATTTGTTTTTTATAATGCTTTAATCCTTTTTTCTCTCTACCACTTATTTCTTCTCCCCAAGAATTAATCTCTATACTTTTAATATTAATTATTTCTCCTAACATAGTTATAATTATTGAACTCTTTTTAAAATCTCTTAAAACTATTCCTCTATAAATAGGATCTTTATCATCTTTACTTACTAAAGTGACCACATCTTTTTCATTTTCTTTTAAATCAATATTTAAATACTCTTGTAAATCTTTATAGTTAGGATTAGAAATTATTATTGTATATAAACAAATATAATCTCTCCATTTTTCTAAAAAGGATTTCGTAACAAGTGAATTCTTAATTATATCCTTATAAGGTATTTCTCGGTTTTTATTAAAATTATCATATATATCACTATTTTGCATTATATAATAAGCTATATTAAGCATTAAATTTCTACATTCATAAGTAGGACTCTTTTTAGAAAGCTTTTCTAAATTAACATTGTAAAGTCTTACTTCCTTTAAAAATAATGATATCTGTTTTTTCGCTCCCTCTTTATCTTTATTTATAAGCCTCATTTTAGGCTTTACAGAAAAAATATATTTATCCTTTATAAAAATTTGTGCCATATAATATTCACCACCATCTTACTACTCGGTTAAAAAATAGACTAAGATTTCTCTTAGCCTACTGTTTTAAAATTCCTTTTACTATAAGTCTTTGTTTAGCACCTATTGTACAAGTTACTAATGTTATTGTTGGCTCTTTTGTAGGTTCTAAAACTTCTATTTGTTCAGGGTCTACTATAAAACTCTCAGTAACTAAATAAGTATATTCCTTATCCTTAGTTTTAATTATAATTTCATCGCCCTTAGAAAGCTTATCTAAATTTTTAAAGTACTCTGCATAAGTAAAATTTCTATGTCCTGCAATACAACAATTACCGGCTTGACCAGGCATAGCTGTTTCTGGAAAATGAGCTACTGCATATTTTAGTATTTCATCATCTACACCTTCTCCAATAGCAACATTTAAATCAATTTTAGGAATAATTAAAATTCCTATAGCTTTTACGCTATCATTTTTAGATTTTAAATCACTCTCTTTATTCTGATTTTCACTTTTGTCATTATTATCTTCTATATTTAAACTATTTTCAAAGGCTTGCCTTAATTGCGCCTGCCTTTTATAAGCAGTATATTTCATATATATTGTTGATGCCAATATAACTACCCCTATTATTATAAGTAAAATACCAATAGTATTAAAGACCTTTTTTTTCATAAAGATTCCCCCATAAAACTCTTAAAATACTAATTAATTATACCATACTTAATTATTTTAATTAAAGTTAATATTATATGGATATTCTCCTATTAATATTAAAATAAAAAATTTTTTATGTTATAATAAAGGTAGAAAATGTTGGGGATGAGAGGTGTTCTAAGTGAAAAAAAGTAATATTATTTATGTGGATTTTCACTCAAGAAAAATAATTAAAACTTCACCCGGTAAAGGCAAAAATATAAATGTATTAAAAGCACTTATGATTAATATAAAAAATCACTTACCGATAAAAAAATCATCTGATAATTCTAATAAATATAAAGATCATTCATCACTTCACCTTATGTAAATGTTTAAACTATTAACTTATTTTAATTTATGATAAAATACAATAAACTAATAGTTTTATTGAGGTGATAAATATGAGAATCGGATTAGGTTATGATGTCCATAGATTAATTGAAGGAAGAGATTTAATAATTGGTGGAGTTACAATTCCTTATGCTAAGGGTCTTTTAGGTCATTCTGACGCTGATGTTCTTTTACACTCCATAATGGATTCCTTATTAGGAGCCGCAGCTTTAGGTGATATAGGAAAGCATTTTCCTGATAATGATAATAAATATGAAGGTATATCAAGTATAAAATTATTAAAAGAAGTAGGAAATTTAATAAATGAAAAAGGATATAAAATTTCCAACATAGATGCTACAATTATAGCTCAAAAGCCAAAAATGGCTCCTCATATTTCTTCTATGATAGAAAATATAGCTACTGCATTATCTATTTCTAAAGATCAAGTAAATATAAAAGCTACTACTGAAGAAGGATTAGGCTTTACTGGAACCGGTGAAGGAATTTCATCTCAAAGTATCTGTCTTTTAACAAAATAAAATTATTTAAGTATATAAAAAGAACATATAAGATAGATTATTTTAAATCTCTATCTTATATGTTCTTTTTTAACTTAGTTATTAATATCTTAATTTATATTCTTAATCAGCTATCATTATATCCAATATTTCATGAGCTTTTATAAACAAAAATTCCGGATTAAAAGGTTTAGTTATAAATAGATCTACTCCTAAATCTTTTTTAGCATGAACTGCTTCATTACCTGTTTTAGATGATATTACAAATATTTTTGCGGATTCCTCTTTATTCTTTATATTGTTTACTATATACTCCATCTCTGAAAAATGTAAGTATTCATCTATAAGTAAAAGGTCCGGAATGTTTCCATATATAACTTTATTAGCCTCTTTACTTGAATATCCTATAGTTTTTATTTCATCTACATCCTCAAATATCTCACATACTAAGTTTCTAATATTTATATCATCTTCTATTACAACTAAAATTCTCATATTATCACCTTTTATACAATTATATTTAATTGAGTCATTAGTTTATTGGTATTTTGAAAAAGAACTTACTTCCTTCTCCTTCATCACTTTCAACCCATATGGTTCCTTTATGAGCCTCTATAATTCTTTTACATATGGCTAAGCCCAAGCCTGTACCATTGCTTCCAAAAGAGTTATTTTTAATCTGAGTAAAACTTTCAAAAATTTTCTCATGATGCTCTTTATCTATACCAATTCCGCTATCTTCAACTTCCACTATAATATAATTTTCATCATACTTCTTTACTCTACAATAAATAAATCCTTCTTCTGTAAACTTAATTGAATTAGCAATTAAATTTAATATTACCTGAAATATTTTATCTTTATCACAATAAATTTCTGGTAAATCTTCTTCCACCTCATCAGATAAATAAATATTTTTGGCTTGAACTAAGGAATAAAACATCAGCATTGCTTTACTAGTGAGCTCTTGTATATCTACGTTTTCTTTATGTAGTTCTACATAGCCGCTTTCCAATTTAGAAAAGTCTAAAAAGTTATTTATTATTGATGTTAATCTGTCACCTTCAGATATTATAATATCAATATTCTCTTCTATTTTTTTCATACTCTTAGTAAATTTTTTGTATTTTGTATGGTAATTATCTTCTTTTGAAAAATGAATTTCTAAAACATCTTTATCTAAATATATTTTTGCAATTTCATTTAATCTTTTTTTTATTAGCTTTGAAAACCCCACTATAGAAGTTAAAGGTGTTCTAAGTTCATGAGAAACTGTTGAAAAGCTATTTACTATTACTTTATTATCTTTCAATATATTATCTTCATTTTCATTTAATTTAAATTCTTTATCTTCTTTTTTATTAGTATCTAGTTTTTCTTTTATTTTATAAATTAAAATTATATTTACAATAACTACATAACACATTATTGATATTATAAATTTAAAGTTTTCATCATTAATTGAAAAAATAAGTAATAGAATAATTATTAGAAATATTATAAATTCAAAAATCAAAAGTAATTTCCAGCAACATTTATTCAGCTGCATTTTCACCTCCTGATGAATAAAAACCTTTATATTTTTGATAATATATTTATATTATATACTAAAATTCATAATTACTCTATTTTTATGTGCTTTTCCCTACTCCACTTCTTTTATAGGAAATACCATTATATAAATTAATGCACTAATTCCCATTAAATATGGATAAAATAGTGATCCCATAATTTGAAATGGTGATATCATTGCTAAAGAAGAAGCTAATAATAGTTGTGCTCCATATGGAATTAATCCTTGAAATACACAAGAAAACATATCTAAAATTCCTGCAACTCTTTTAGGCTCTAAATTAAATTTATCTGATATATTTTTTGCAATTGGTCCTACTGTTATTATTGCTATTGTATTATTTGCAGTACATATATCTACTAAGCTTACTAAAGCTGCAATTCCTATTTCAGCCCCTCTTTTAGATTTTATTTTTGTTGATATAACATATAAAATATAATCAATTCCTCCATTATCTTTTATAAGTTCTACTATTCCCCCTATTATAAGTGAAATAATTATAAGCTCACTCATTCCAGCTATTCCCTTTGCCATACTTTCAAATAAACCTATAATTCCAAAACTTCCAGTAAATATTCCTATTCCACCAGCTAAAACTATTCCTCCACTTAAAACAGTTAAAACATTCATTCCAGCTATAGCAGCTATTAAAACTCCTATATATGGTATTATCTTTATTATATTATATTTATAAGTTCCATCTAATTTCATACCTTGTCCTGAGGTTAAAATTGTAAATAGTATTGCTGTAACTATAGCTGCTGGCAATACTATCTTAAAATTCATCTTAAATTTATCTTTTAACTTACAACCTTGAGTTCTAGTTGCTGCAATAGTTGTATCTGAAATCATAGATAAATTATCTCCAAACATAGCGCCTCCAACTACAGCCCCAACAATAATAGTTAATGCTATTCCTGTTTTATCTGAAACCCCTGTAGCTATAGGAGTCAACGCTGCAATAGTACCCATTGATGTTCCTATTGAAATTGATATAAAACATGCTATTATAAATATCCCTGTTACTAATAAGTTTTCTGGTAATAAAGTTATTCCCAAATTTACTGTAGATTCAACAGCTCCAGCTGCTTTTGCTACTTCTGCAAAAGCTCCAGCTAAAACAAAAATTAAACACATAAGAATTATATTACTTTCACCAGCCCCCTTACAAAAACTCTCTACCTTATCTTCTAAAGATCTTCCTCTATTTATTATAATTCCACTTAAAGCTGCTATTAAAAATGGTATTATTACAGATACAGCATAAAAGTTCCTTGCTATAATTGCTATAGTGAGATAAGTTACCACAAATACCGCTAAAGGAATCAATCCTTTTGCACTTCCCTTACTTAATTCCATAAGTATCATCCCTTCTTTTAAAATATTTATTTACCATTTTCAAATATCTATCAAGATGGCATAAAAAAACCTTCTGCCTAATAGACAGAAGGTCGAAATTCATAACTCACTTATCTATCAGGTTCACCTGCAGGATTTAGCACCTTGAAGTTAATCAAACTTCTGGTTGCCGGGTTTCATAGGGCCAGTCCCTCCACCACTCTTGATAAGAACTATTTGATTTTATTTATTTTGTATTTTATCAGTTTAAATTAATTTTGTCAATTAGTTAATTTTTTTTATTTTTTTATGATAATCTATAAAATAATATTTTTTCTTTTTGATACTTTTAAAAAAATTTTTAAACTTACTTTTTTTATAATGCCTTTTTAATAATAAAAAAAGATTATACAAACTTTGTATAACCTAAAACTTCTAATATTCATTTAAATAATATCTCTATAAAATTAATTTATAATAAAAATGGAGCGGGTGATGGGAATCGAACCCACGTAACTAGCTTGGAAGGCTAGGGCTCTACCATTGAGCTACACCCGCATAATTTAACATATTTTTTAATTTTTCTTACAACATTTATTATTATACATGATTTATATATATTTGTCAAAAATATTTTTATTTTTTTAAACTCTCTTATGAATTAAAGTTTTAATTTTGATAAATATTAATTAATAAAATTTATTTAATATTAAATTTACAAATATAATTTAGGGGAATATTAAATTATATTAATTATAAATCTTAATATAATATTATATTAAGGTTAAAATCTAAAATTTAATTTTATCTTTTTTAATTTAGTAACTGTATATCCAATTAATTATTATATATTAAGTTAAATTTAATATATAATAAAAAAGCACGATTTAACATCGTGCTTTTGGCTGGGATAGCAGGATTCGAACCTACGCATAATGGAGTCAAAGTCCATTGCCTTACCGCTTGGCGATATCCCATCGATGGTGCGTTTTAAGGGATTCGAACCCCTGGCCCACGGCTTAGAAGGCCGTTGCTCTATCCAACTGAGCTAAAAACGCATTTCTCAACAACAATGATTATTATACACATATTGTCGAGAAGTGTCAACATCTTTTTTTATATTTTTTTATTAAACTACTTCATTTAAATGTTTTTCTAATATTTCCTTAAATTTTTCTTCTGCAGTATCATCATTTACAACATTATCACAAAGGCTTAACCACTGTTCTTCTGTACATCCTATAGTCTCTTCAAAGTTCTTTTCAAAATCTGTTAATAAATTTGTTTTTAGTACAAACTCCCCTAATTCTTTAGAATTTTTAAATACATTTATATATAAAAATTCTGAACTACTCCCAAACCATTTTTTATTAAATACCCTAGCAAATTTTTTAAGCTCTAACATTAATCTATCTGTAGGTACATCCCACAATCTATTAAGTATAGTTATTTGCTCTTTCATAGATTTTGCATCATCTTTATTTACATCTTTATGTTTTTCTGCATCTTTTACAATATCTTTAGCTGTTTTTATAGGCACAAATCCTGCCTTTTTATTTTTACTATATATCCATTTGTAAAAAGCTTCTGGTAGAAAACTATGTTGTATATATCCTAATAGCATTCTTTCATTTGGAGCTATTCCCCACATACTCTCTATTCCATATTTTTTGCTAAATATTACTGTGTGAAAATAAGTTGTTTGTTTTGTTATTTTTTCTTTACTAAACATTCTACTTCTAATAGTTCTGTTTTTTGATATATATCTTTCCCAAAAGTCAAATACATTATACTTAGTTCTCATTTCAACACATCCTTTTATACTGCAATATTTTTAATTTTCAGAATTATTACACCTTAATTTTAGTATATATTTCCTTATTTATCAATGTTTTAAATTCCTTTATAATATTGATAGTTATGTTTTTTCATGATATTTTATAATTATGAAAATCTTTAAGGAGGAATTGTTTTTGTACTATTGTGAAGTTTGTAATAAAATAGCAGATATTCACCATATTATTCATAAAAGTGAAGGTGGACTAGATTTTAAATTAAATTATAAATATTTATGTCCTATTCATCATAGAGGTAAAAATGGTCCTCATAGAAATAGAGAAATAGATTTAAAATATAAATTAGAAATGCAGTATTCTTTAGAAAACATATTAAAAAATCCTTATTATAAAATTAATGAATTAAAAAATATACTTTCATTAAATAAAAATTCATTAAAAAGATTAACTAAAGACTTAAAAGTTTATAAAGAAGGATATAAATCAAAAGATATTATTTGTAAAATTATGGGCAATAAATATTATTCTATTGAAGAGTTAGAAGATATACTTTTAGAGCGAAATATAATTTAAAAATATATATATATAAAAAGCAACTCAAAATTGAGTTGCTTTTTTTGGAGCGGAAGACGGGACTCGAACCCGCAACTTTCACCTTGGCAAGGTGACACTCTACCATTGAGTCACTTCCGCATAATTATTTAATTGGTGCAGGTGAAGGGAGTCGAACCCCCACGCCGTAGGCGCTAGATCCTAAGTCTAGTGCGTCTGCCAATTCCGCCACACCTGCACAAATGCAAACTTTAAACTTGGAGCGGGTGATGGGAATCGAACCCACGTAACTAGCTTGGAAGGCTAGGGCTCTACCATTGAGCTACACCCGCATTTCATTGCTGTTTGCATTTATATATTACAAAAATTTTATAATTAAGTCAAGAGTTTTTTTATTTTATTAATTTATCATATATATTTATATATTATTCTAAATATTTTTTAACAAATTAATTTATAAATATATATTTTTTAGTCACATATAATAATACTTTTTTATATAATAAGTTAAAACTATAAATGTTAATTTATATATTTCTTAATCAAACAATAATTTTAAATCTTTCAGTAATTTTTTATTTCATCAAATAATTTTTAATATTTAAGTAATACTATAAATTATATTCATTAAATTAAAATTTTTATAATTAAATAAACCTATAAGTTTATTTTTTATTTTAATATTATGAAAAAATTATAGTTAATTATATAAATAAATTATAGGATTATTATAAATATATTATGTTGACATATACAAAAAATAAATCTATAATAAGTTAAAAATAAAAAATTTATAATACTATGAAGAGAAGAGTAAGTTATGGTACATTTTCAGAGAGAGAATACATTTGGTGTAAGTATTTTTAAATGGAATTAACTGAAGACCACCTCTGAGTGACTCTAATAAAGTCCGTTAATCTCGTTACGATTAAAAAGTGGTATAAAATATGGCTTTTATATTTTATACAAATTGGGTGGAACCACGGGAATGTTATACTCTCGTCCCTTTCTTTTATTAGAAAGGGATGGGAGTTTTTTAATTTTAAAAATAAACTTAAAAGATAAATTATTTAATGAAGGGAGAACTTAAAATGATAAAAATTACTTTAAAAGATGGTTCAGTAAAAGAATTTGAAGCTGGTTTATCAGTTTTAGATATAGCAAAAAGTATAAGTGAAGGATTAGCAAGAAATGCTTACTGTGGAATAATTAATAATGAGGTTGTTGATTTAAGACATATTGTAAATGATGATTGTGAATTAAGTATCTGCACATTTGACTCACAAGAAGGTAAAGATGCTTTCAGACATACTACATCTCATATATTAGCAGCTGCTGTAAAAAGACTTTTCCCTGAAGCTAAGTTAGCTATAGGACCTTCAATAGAAAATGGATTCTATTATGATTTTGATGTTGAAGAGGCTTTTTCACAAGAAGACCTTGAAAAAATAGAAGCTGAAATGAAAAAAATAATCAAAGAAAATCCAGTAATAGAAAGATTTGAATTGCCAAGAGATGAAGCTTTAAAGCTTATGGAAAATGAACCTTATAAAGTAGAACTTATAAATGATCTTGGTGAAGATGAGATTATTTCATTCTATAAATTAGGTGATTTCGTTGATCTATGTGCTGGTCCTCATCTAATTAATTTGAAACCTATAAAAGCCTTTAAGCTATTAAAAACTGCTGGTGCTTATTGGAAAGGCAATGAAAAAAATAAAATGCTTACAAGAGTATACGGAACAGCATTTACTAAAAAGAGCGATTTAGATGCTCATATAGAAGCTTTAGAAGAAGCTAAAAAAAGAGACCACAATAAATTAGGTAGAGAATTAAAATTATTTACTACTGATGAAAATGTAGGTCAAGGTCTTCCTCTATTAATGCCAAAAGGAGCTAAAATAGTTCAAGTTCTTCAGAGATGGATAGAAGATGAAGAAGAAAGAAGAGGCTATGTACTAACAAAAACTCCTTACATGGCTAAAAGTGATTTATATAAAATATCAGGTCACTGGGATCACTATAAAGATGGTATGTTCGTATTAGGAGATGAAGAAAAGGATGATGAGGTTCTTGCTTTAAGACCTATGACTTGTCCATTCCAATTCACTATTTATAATAAAGAGCAACACAGCTATAGAGATCTTCCTGTAAGATATTCAGAAACTTCACCACTATTCAGAAATGAATCATCTGGTGAAATGCATGGTCTTATAAGAGTTAGACAATTTACTTTAGCTGATGGTCATATAGTTTGTACACCAGAACAATTAGAAGAAGAATTTAAAGGTGTTCTTGACTTAGTTAAATATGTAATGGCTACTTTAGGAATTAGTGAAGATATAAGTTATAGATTTTCAAAATGGGATCCAACTGATAAACACAAATATATAGATAATCCTAAAGCTTGGGAAGAAACTCAAGCTACAATGAAACAAATACTTGATCATTTAGAAATAAACTATACTGAAGCAGATGGAGAAGCTGCTTTCTATGGACCTAAATTAGATATTCAATGTAAAAACGTTCATGGAAAAGAAGATACTATAATAACTATACAAATAGACTTTGCTCTAGCTGAAAGATTTGGAATGACTTATGTTGATAAAAATGGAGAAAAGAAAACTCCGTTTATAATTCACAGATCATCATTAGGTTGTTATGAAAGAACTTTAGCAATGCTAATAGAAAAATATGCTGGTGCACTTCCAACTTGGTTATCACCAGTTCAAGCTAAAGTACTTCCAATATCAGATAAATATAATGATTATGCTGATGAAGTTGTTAGAAGCTTAAGAAATAATGGTGTTAGAGTTGAAGCTGACTATAGAGCTGAAAAAATAGGATACAAAATAAGAGAAGCTAGATTAGAAAGAGCTCCTTATATCTTAATTGTAGGTGAAAAAGAAGCTGCAAATAAAGAAGTTGCTGTAAGAAGCAGAAAAAATGGCGAAGAAGGTCCTATCGCTCTTAATGATTTTATAAATAGAATCGTATCTGAAATAAAAAATAAAGAAAATAACTAAAAATAAAAATATAGGATTTAGATTTAATCTAAATCCTATATTTTTTTATCCTTAAATTCTTATAAACTTTTAAATAATAATTACTTTTATAATAATTGTTTTTATAGCATTATTTAATAATATATTTATTACTATAAGTTTTTATAACTCTTTATCATCTATCTCCTTTAAATAGTCAGTTATTGTTCCTATAATTGATTCTATGCAATCACTATCAAAAGGTGACTTTAATCCACCTAAATTAACTAATTCTAAGAAGGATTTTGTACCTCCAACCTTACATATGCTTAAATAGTCTTCCCATGCTTTTTTATGATTTTCCCTATCTTTTTTCCAAAATTGTAAAGCACATATTTGAGCTAGTGTATAATCTATATAATAAAATGGTGAACAGAAAATATGGCTTTGTTGGAACCAGAAACATCCTCTTTCTAATATATCTATTCCTTCATAATCTCTATTTGATAAATATTTTTTCTCAATTTTTCTCCATACATTTTTTCTCTCTTCAGCAGTAGCTTTTGGATTTTCATAAACAAAATGCTGAAATTCATCTACTGATACACCATACGGAATAAATTTTATAGCAGATGATAAATGAGTAAATTTATATTTATCAGTATCTTCTTTGAAGAATAAATTCATCCATGGCCAAGTAAAAAATTCCATACTCATTGAATGAATTTCGCAACTTTCATATGTTGGAAAATTAAGTTCAGGGAATTTTATCCATGAACTATTGTAAATTTGAAAGGCATGACCGGCCTCATGAGTTAATACATCTATATCTCCTGATGTTCCATTAAAATTTGAAAAAATAAATGGAGCCTTATAGTCTGGCATATAAGTACAGTATCCTCCACCAGCTTTTCCCTTTTTAGTTACTAAGTCCATAAGTTCTTCTTTTGTCATAAAATCAAAAAACTCTTTAGTCTCCTTTGAAAGTTCAGAATACATTTTCTTACCATTATCAACTATCCACTGTGAATTTCCTTTAGGCAAAGCATTTCCTGTTAAATATTCTAAAGCTTCATCATAAAAATATAGTTTATCTAATCCTAACCTTTTACTTTGACGATTATATAGCTTCATTGCTTCTGGCACTATATATTTAAGAACTTGATTTCTAAAATTACTTACCATCTGTGGATTATAATCACTTCTCATCATTCTAATATAACCAAGCTCAACAAAATTTTTAAATCCAAGTTTTTTAGCAATTTTATCTCTAACCTTTACTAAAGCATCATATATCCTATCTATTTCTTTTTCATTATCTTTAAAGAAATCCCATTTAGCTTTTAAAGCTTTCTTTCTAACTTCTCTATCTGTTGATTGCATAAAAGGAGTTAATCCTGAAAGATTTCTCTCTTCTCCTTCAAAATCTATTTTTGCAGAAGCTATTAACTTAACATATTCAGTAGTTAGTTTATTTTCATTTTGTAAATCTTCTATAATATCCTTTGAAAATGCCCTTAAAGAATATTCTGCAATATTAAAAAGTTGCTTTCCATATTCTTTCTTTAAATCCTCTTTAAATTTTGAATTAACTAAAGACTTATAAAATGAAGATGTTAATTCTTCATAAAGAGGACCATTCTCATCCCAATAACCAACTTCTTCCTCATAAAATTTATCTGTTGTATCAATTGAATGTCTTATACTAACAATTGTGCTTTCGGTTTCTATGTTATTTCTTATTTTATTTATTTTTTCTATAGTTTCTATCTGTTCTTTTGAAGAATTTGCCCCATCTAATTCTTTTATTAATTTTGATAATTTTTCTTTTACTTCCTCATAATTAGGTCTTTCATATTTGAAATCACAAAATTTCATATTAATATCCCCCTTACCTAAATAATTTTTTGATATTTATTGCTTATATAATTTATAATATTTATTATAAAAAATTTTACCATAAATCCTATTTCTTTTATATTAATCTTATAAAAATAGTTTAAAAATATTTTAGGAGGTTTAAATTTGAAATGAAAATAATAGATTTATCTCACACCCTAGATGAAAACATAATAACTTACGATGATTTGGAAAAAATTTATATAAAAAAATTATCTTCAATTAACTATGATGGGTATGAAGTAAAAAGATTAAGTTTAACTACCCACTCATCTACCCATGTAGATGCTCCAAATCATATGATAGAAAACTGCTACTCGATTGATAAAATTCCTTTAGATAAATTTATGGGAAAAGCTATTGTTTTAGATTGTACAAAATATGTAAATACTCCCATTCCCCTATCTGTTTTAGATAATATTAATATATCTAACTATGATTTTATCTTTTTTTATACTGGAGCAAGTAACCGTTGGAATAAAAAAAGCTTTTTAACTAATTACTTAGCTCCATCTAAAGATTTAATAGATGTATTAGCTTTATCTAATATAAAAGGAATTGGTATAGATGGAATATCTATTGATCCATCAACTAGTGAAAGCTTTTATAAGCATAAAATTTTATTTACAAATAATAAATTAATTTATGAGTGTCTAAATAATTTAGATTTTTTTATAAATAAGGATTTCTATTTTTATGGTGTTCCATTAAAAATTACTAATGGAGACGGATCACCTATTAGAGCCTTTGGAAAAATAATATAATATTTATTTTATTTAATAGTATTGATTATTTCTTTATTTGTTATTAATAAATCAACTTTTATATCATGCTTTTCCATAGGTACAAAATCTATTATTTGAAAATCATAAGCTAATGCTAATTTATATATATAGTTTATTTTTTGAAGAAATTTATCATAATATCCTCCACCATAACCTAACCTTCCACCATATTTATCAAAAGCTAATCCTGGAACTATAACTAAATCTATTTTATTTATATCTATCTCTTTGCTAAAATCTAAAGGTTCTAATATTCCATAATATCCACAAGGCTTTAATTCATCTATACTATTTATTTTTATTGCTTTCATTATTTTATTTTTTATCTCTACCTTAGGAACTATTACTTCTTTATTATCATTTAAAACTTTTTCTATAATATTTTTCGTATTTATTTCATTCTCCATACCAACATATATAAAAACTACTTTTGAATTTTTATATATATTAGTATTTAAAAATTTATTTTCTATTTCACTGTCCATTCGTTTTTTATGTATAGAATCTAATTTCTCTCTTTTTTCCTTATATACTTTTCTTAATGTATTTTTTTCCATAATTTATCACCTTAATTAATATTTTAAATTAATTATATAGATAACATATAATTTGTCAAAATTATTATTTTTAGTGTTTATGTGAAAATTATAATTTAATATTTATATAAAAGTTTTAATAACAAAAAAACTCATAACAATTATGTTATGAGTTTTGACTATATTTTTTATTATTTATTAAATACAGCTTCCCAATCCTTTTTAAACTTTTCTAATCCTTGATCTGTTAATGGATGATGAACCATTTGCATTAGTATTTTATAAGGTACAGTAGCTATATTGCAGCCACATTCAGCTGCTTTGATGGCATGAATAGGATTTCTAACACTAGCTCCTATAATCTCTGTTTTTATATTGTGGGTTTTAAAGATTGAAGCTATGGATTTTACAAGATCCATTCCATCCATTGATATATCATCTAGTCTTCCTAGGAAAGGGCTAACATAGGTTGCACCTGCATTTGCTGCTAAAAGCGCTTGTCCAGCTGAGAAAATTAAAGTTACATTAGTTTTAATTCCTTCTTTAGATAAAACTTTTACAGCTTTTAATCCTTCAACTGTCATTGGAATTTTTACAACCATATTAGGATGTATTGCTGCTATTTTTCTACCTTCTTCAATCATTCCTTCATGCTCTTCACTTATAACTTCTCCACTTATTGGGCCATCTACTATTGAAGCAATCTCTTTTATTGTTTGAACAAAATCTCTTCCCTCTTTAGCGATTAATGAAGGATTGGTAGTAACACCACATATAACACCCATATCATTTAATTCTTTAATTTCGTTAACATTTGCAGTATCTATAAAAAACTTCATAATTACACACCTCCTATTTCATTGTATACCATTTCACAAAAATATGTAAGCCTTTTCATTTAAATTAACATATTTTTAACCTTAATGTAATTTATCACCATTATTTGTAAACTTTCATAATATAATATTATTATCTAATAAAAAAATATTAATACTAGGAGATGATCTTTCTGAAAACTTTAGATAATTTTGACTTAAACTCTAAAGTTATAATAACTGATTTATCTGCTTCTTCACTGCTTAAGGATAGACTACTCTCTTTAGGATTTACTGAAAATACTATTGTTGAGATTATAAGAAAAGGTCCTTCTAATAATCTAACAGTTTATCTTATTAGAGGAACTATGATTGCTTTAAGAAAGGAGGAGGCTTCTACTATTTTTGCAAGGGAGGTTTAAATTATTGAATAAGACAGATTATAACACTAATCTTAACGCAGGACAAAATGATTATATAATCAATAAGAAACCAGATGATTATATAATAGGATTAGTTGGAAACCCTAATACAGGTAAAAGTACCCTATTTAATTTACTAACAGGTTTAAATCAGCATACAGGGAATTGGCCAGGTAAAACCGTTACTAGTGCAAGAGGAGAATTTAAGTTAGATGATAAAAATTTTATACTAGTAGATTTGCCTGGTTGTTATTCACTATTTCCTTGCTCTTTAGAAGAAGAGGTTTCTAGAGATTTTATTTTAAAAGGAAATAGCGATTTAATTATTGTTATTGTTGATGGTACTTGTCTAGAACGAAATTTAAACCTAGTACTTCAAATTAAAGATGTAAAAAAGGAAATAATTTTATGTGTAAATCTTATAGATGAAGCAGAAAAAAAGAATATTAAAATAAATAAAGAACTTTTAGAAAAAGAGTTAGGTATTCCTGTAGTTCTAACCTCTGCTAGACATAATACTGGTATTTCAGATTTAAAAAATAAAATTTTAGATATTGTTAATAAAAAAGTTAATTACGATAACTTTATAAATAATAAAAACTTTTATTTAGATGAAAAAGAAAATAATAATATGAAAGAAAATTTAACAAAAAAATATTTTAAAAAAGCTGAGGAAATAAAAAGTATCTCTGTAATTGAAGGCTCCTCTACGTTAAAAAAGGATATGAAAATAGATAATATACTTACTTCAAAAAAATTTGGAATTCCAATAATGATACTATTATTGGCATTAATTTTTTGGATAACAATAGAAGGTGCTAACTATCCATCTCAAATGCTAAGTGAATTCTTTATATTTTTAGAAGATAAACTTTTGATATTATTTAATAACCTTAATGCACCTACTTGGCTAAGTGGTGTTTTGATAAGTGGACTTTTTAAAACATTAGGATGGGTAATTGCTGTAATGCTCCCTCCTATGGCTATTTTCTTCCCTTTATTTACTCTGTTAGAGGACTTAGGATACCTTCCTAGGATAGCTTTTAACCTGGATCATCTATTTAAAAAATCCTGTGCTCACGGAAAACAATGCTTAACTATGTGTATGGGATTTGGGTGTAACGCTGCCGGAGTAGTTGGCTGTAGAATAATAGAATCTCCTAGAGAAAGAATTGTAGCAATATTAACAAATAACTTTGTACCTTGTAATGGAAGATTTCCAACCATAATAGCTTTATCCTCTATATTTGTTATAGCTTTAGGATATGAGAATGTGCCTTCCTTCTTTCCTCCCTTAGCAGTAACTTTAATAGTGGTTTTAGGAGTTATTATTACATTAGGTACTTCTTATTTATTATCTAAAACCTTATTAAAAGGGGTACCATCAACATTTACATTAGAACTTCCTCCATATAGAAAACCTAAAGTACTTAGAATTCTTTACACGTCTTTAATAGATAGAACTCTTTTTGTTTTATGGAGAGCAGTTAAAATAGCAGCCCCTGCTGGAATAATTATTTGGATCTTAGCTAATATTTATATAGGAGATTTAAATATAATAGGTCATATATCTTCATTCTTAAATCCTTTTGCTGTATTAATAGGCCTTGACGGGGTTATATTACTAGCATTTATTTTAGGTCTTCCTGCTAATGAAATTGTTCTTCCTATAATATTAATGAGTTATTTAGCTTCAGGAACACTATTAGAATTTGATAGCATAAATTCTCTTTCTCAAATATTGCTATCCCAAGGTTGGACTGCTCTTACAGCTTTAAATACTATGCTTTTTTCATTGCTTCATTGGCCTTGTTCAACAACACTTTTAACCATAAAAGAAGAAACTGGTAGTCTTAAATGGACTATATTATCATTTTTAATACCTACTGTAATAGGTATCGTAGTATGTTTTTTAACTACTTTTATTTATAATATTTTTATTTAAAAAACTTTTACTTTAATAGATTAATCAAATTTAAAATAAAATATTTTTTAATATATACTATACTAAAAAGAGCCTTCCTTAAACATTGGAAGACTCTTTTTTTAAACTATAACAATGAAATTTAATTTTTATTATTTATTTAAATAATTTCTTTCATATCTGCTATATAAAAGCAATGCTATTGCTGTAAAAATTATAGGACCTGCTATCATCCATATTGTCTCTGACCAATTATTATCCATTAATGCTGGTTTTATTATAGTAAATACATTAGCAAATAAAACTGTTATACTAACAACTACTGTTGCTATTATAGCACCAGATTTACTCTTATATACCTCAAAAGGTTTTTCTATATTATCATTTTTCTTAAATGATATGAATGCAATTGATAAAAATAAATATGGTATTGTCATTGCAACGTTAGTCATTAAAACTAATTTATTAAAGAATTCTGAAGCACCATCTCCACCAAAAGATATTACAGCAATCATAACAATTACTATCACAGCTTGTACTTTCATTGCAAATTTTGGCATTCCATTATCTATTTTTCCAATTTTACCTGGCCATAATTCTCTTGGAGTTCCTTCTATCAATTGTTTTAATGGTGCATAAGTTAAAGTGAAGAAAGCACCAGTTAAAGCAAGGAACATTGATAATCCAACAAATCTAGCTACCCAAGCACCAATTATTAATGAAGTTGCTTCTGTAGCACCAAATGCTAGTCCAACTTGAACTCCTAAGTTTTGCATCATAACATATGCAACATTAGCCATGTGAACATCACTACTACTTAAAACTCCAGACCAGTTAGTAAATATACCACATAAGAAAATACCTATTGCATATCCAACAGAAATTACTATTGCAGATATTGCAACACCTTTAGGGAATGTTACTTCTGCATTTTCTGTTTCATCAACTAATCCACCAACAACTTCTATTCCACCAAAAGAGAATATTGCAAAAACTAAAAATGCAAACATACCTATTGTTGATTGATAATCTGGATGTGGTGAATCAATAAATGCTCTCATTGAATCAATTGGTTGAGCTAATTGGCCTTTGTTACCTATTAAAACGATTACTGCACCAATTAATAATACAACATTTAAAGCTGCAACTGCAGTACCACCAACAGATGTAATTTTCTTTATTTTCTCTAATCCATGTGAGGATATGTAACTTACAAAAATTATCCATAATATTGCTAAAATTCCTATTATTTGTACACTTCCTAAATGGATAGGGCCTAAATTTAGTGCCCAACTTTTTGTTTCATCTGATCCAAATATAGCATTGGAAAGAGGAATCCATATACCATTTGATACGTTTACCATCCAAACTATATAAGATGCATACCACATAAATGTTCCTATAAAAGCATATTTAGGACCAACGGATTTTGCCATCCATGAGTAAATACCACCTTTTTCAGTTTTAAAGGCAGCACCATATTCTGCCATCATAAAAGCATATGGTATAAAGAAGAATAATGCCGATAAGATAAACCATGGAATTGCTCCATATCCCATTAAATAGAATGACCTTGGCATATTAGTGAATCCAAAAACTGATGTAAAGATCATTAATATTAATGATACTAATGTTAATTTTTTATTTTTATTAGAATCATTAGACATTTTGTCACACCTCCACTTATTTTATTTACAATTGAATTATTTCATAATATTCTGATAAAATCAACAGCATTTAACCATATTATTTCTATGCTTTTTTGACAAATATTTTTTATTAAAATTTGTTTTATATTAAAATTATAATAAGATTATTATAATAACCTAATCACATGTAAATCACTAATATTCAAATTAAAGGTCAATTTATATTTTTCTATTATTTTTTATCATTATAAGAAATTTAATATACATTTTTTGACTACTTTTTAATGATAAAGATTTTAAATTATATATTTAATAATAAAGTCTTTTTTTAATTAATATTAAACTTTTATAGTATTTATATTTTATTTATAAGTATTTTTTAAATTAAATTAAAAAACTTTTTCATCCTAAAGTTTTATAAATAAATCCATACTTTAACTTTTTTATAAATTTATAAAAATAAATTATCTTTATTTTTATTTTAGTCCATATATGTAATTATATTGTGTAAAAATTAATAAATTTTTATTAAGTTTATTTTAAAATTAAATTTAATAATCTATTTTTAAATCTTAAAACTTTATAATCTATCAATAAATTAAGGCATCTAAAAATCAATTTAGATGCCTTTTTATTTATTCTATATATAATTTTTCTAAGTCTTGAATGATCATTTTAACTACTTCTAATTTACCCTTTGCGTAGTCTTTTTCAGTTAACCAATCTAATCCGATTTCCATAGATCTTTCAGCTTCTTTATACTCTTCTAATAATTTTTTCAATTCCTCTTTCATAATATTCAGTCTCCCTCATACCAATTATATTATTCTACAGTAACTGATTTTGCTAGGTTTCTTGGCTTATCTACATCAAAGCCTTTCTCCTTAGCAACATAGTATGATAATAATTGAAGTGGCATTACTGCTAATACTGGTGCTAACACTTCTAAAGTACTTGGTATATATATAACTGAATCTACTGATTTATGAACTTCTTCATCACCTTCAAAAGCTACTGCCATAACTTTAGCACCTCTAGTAACAACTTCCTTAACATTACTAATCATTTTATCTCTAAGACTCTGTTGAGTTATAGTAGCCACTACTACTGTTCCATTCTCTATTAGAGCTATAGGACCATGCTTTAATTCTCCTCCAGCATATGCTTCTGAGTGAATATAAGTTATTTCTTTAAGCTTTAATGATCCTTCCATTGAAACAGCATAATCTAAGCCTCTTCCTAAGAAGAACATGTCTCTTTCTTTTGCTACTTTTTTAGCAAATTCTTTGATATCTTCTATATCTTTTAAACACTCTTCTGCTTTTACAGGAAGCTTTAATAGTTCCTTTTTTAACGCCTTTATATCTTCAGTATTTAATGTTTCCTTAATTTCAGCAAAGTATAGAGCTATCATATACATTGCTATTAATTGAGTTACATATGCTTTTGTTGAAGCAACTGCTATTTCAGGACCTGCCCATGTATATATTACGTCATCAGCTTCTCTTGAAACAGAACTTCCTACAACATTAGTAACAGCTAAAACTCTAGCGCCTTTTTTCTTTCCATCTCTTAAAACAGCTAAAGTATCTGCTGTTTCACCTGATTGTGAAACCACAATTATTAAACTCTTTTCTGTTACTAATGGATCTTTATATCTAAATTCTGAAGCAACTTCTACTTCAACTGGTATTCTAGCTAATTTTTCTATAGCAGCTTTTCCAACTACTCCTGCATGATATGCAGTACCACAAGCAACTATAAAAATTCTATCAATATTATTTAATTCTTCTTTAGTTAGAGTTACATCATCTAAAGTAACCTTACCATTTTCATCTATTCTTGAAGATAAAGTATCTTTTATAGCCTTTGGTTGTTCAAAGATTTCTTTTAACATGAAATCATCGAATCCACCTTTTTCAGCTGCATCTGCATTCCAAGTAACATGGAATATATCCTTCTCTACTTTTTCTCCTGCTTCTGTAGTTATTTCTATTCCATCATTAGTTAAGGTAACAAATTCTTTATCTTCTAAAAGATAAACTTCTCTTGTATGATTTAATACTGCTGGAATATCTGATGCTATAAAGTATTCATCTTGTCCAAGACCAACTATTAATGGACTATCTTTTCTTACTGCTATTAATTTATTAGGCTCATCTTTACAGATAACTCCTAATGCATAGCTTCCTTCAAGTTTATTAGTTGCCTTCTTAACAGCATCTAAAAGATTTCCATTATAATAAAAATCTACAAGCTTTGGTATAACTTCTGTATCTGTTTGAGAAACAAAACTATATCCTTTTTCTGTTAAGAATTCTCTTAATTCTAAATAATTTTCTATTATTCCATTATGAACTACAGATATTGTTCCTTCTTCATTTGTATGAGGATGTGAGTTAACATCTGATGGTTCTCCATGAGTTGCCCATCTAGTATGGCCTATCCCTATAACCCCATTTATAGGTTTTTCATTTAAACTATCTGCTAAGTTTACTAATCTTCCTTTAAACTTTCTTACACTTACTCCATTTTCGTTTATTATAGCAACTCCTGCTGAATCATATCCTCTATATTCTAGTTTTGATAATCCTTCAACTAATAAAGGTGCTGCTTTTCTATTTCCTACGTATCCTACTATTCCACACATAAAATTCTTGTCCTTTCAAATTTAAAATATTTTTGAAAAAAGGGCATAAAAAATCTAGGGCATCAAAAACCCTAGAAAAAGGTCTTAACACCGGATTAGATTTGTGCCATAAATCACTTTATAGTTTTGCTAATCGTTAACGGTAGTGCGATACCGTGGGGAACCCGCCGAATCTTCGATAAACCCCATCCTCGTCAACTTAAGATAAACGCTCCTCTTAAGTTCTGGCGCTAATATTTAGTTTTATATTAATCTTCTTACTTAATATTAATATATGCTGAACTTTCTAAATTGTCCTTTTTTCTATTACATTTTAACCTATTAAAACATTATTTTCAAGTATTTTAAGTTAAAATAGACTATTTAAAGATTTTATGTTTTCTTACCTGTCTATACCTCTATATTTCTATTATTTTCTTTTATTATCATCTATAGAGGTATAGACCACTATATAACTTTACCAAATTTAGGTATACTATTTGTCTAATAAATGTATATATTCTCCATATCCCTCTTCGTCCATTTTATCTAATGGTATAAATCTTAAAGATGCAGAATTTATACAATACCTAAGTCCCCCTAAATCTTTTGGACCATCTGTAAAAACATGACCTAAATGAGAATCTCCCTCTTTGCTTCTTACTTCCACTCTATGCATATTATGGCTAAAATCAGCTTTTTCCTTTATGTACTCTCTTTTAATAGGTTTTGAAAACGCTGGCCATCCACATCCTGAATTAAATTTATCACTAGATAAAAATAAAGGCTCTCCTGAAACTATATCAACATATATTCCTTTTTCAAAATTTTTATCATATTCATTTAAAAAAGGTCTTTCTGTTCCATTTTCTTGAGTTACCTTATACTGAATATCAGTTAACTTCATTTTTATCTCTTCCTGTGATGGTCTCTTGTACTTTTTCACATTATCTCCTCCTTAAAATTCTCTTATTTTATACCTATAATAATTTTATCTTATATATATTTATTTATACTAATTAATTATATATATTTTTTAAATATGAATTTATTTTTTGTTTTTTATATAGTCATACTAACGATAAAATACTTTCTTAAAATGTATTATTTAATAATATATTTTAATCATATTGGATTCAGTTATATTAAGTAACATAAAAATCTCATTTCAATATAACATTTTAAAATCATTGAAAAAATAAAACATTAATTACATTTAATTATAATAATCAAATGTAATTAATGTTTTAAAAAATATATATTCTCTATGCATTTTTTCTTTAAAAGGGAATTTTATCTAAGATTTCTAACATATTTAAAAAGTTTTATATATACAAAAGTCACTAATTAAAACTAATTTAATTAATGACTTTTTTGTATTTACACTGATTTAATTATTAGCCTTTTCTTCAATTAATTTGGCTAAATTATGAGCCATTGTATCTATTTCTTCTTGATTTTCTCCTTCAAGCATAACTCTAACTAAAGGTTCTGTACCTGAAGGTCTTATAAGAACTCTTCCTACTCCATGAAGAGCCTCTTCAATCTTTTTAATTTCATTTTTTATTTCTTCATCTATTTCATGAATATCTTTTTTATCATTTGGTACTTTAGCATTAGCTAAAACCTGTGGTAGTTCCTTCATTATACCTGCAAGTTCACTTAAAGTTTTGTTGCTTCTTTTAACTATTGAAGCAACTTGTAGAGCTGTAACTAATCCATCTCCAGTTGTATTAAAATCAGAGAAGATTATGTGACCTGACTGTTCTCCACCAAGAACAAATCCACACTTTAACATTTCTTCTAAAACATATCTATCTCCTACTTTAGTTACTGAAAGTTTTATTCCTTCTTTTTCACAAGCCATTTTTAATCCTAAATTGCTCATTACAGTAACAACTAAAGTATCATTTTTTAATCTTCCAATATCTTTTAGATATTTTGCACATAATGTCATTATGAAATCACCATTAACTAGGGTTCCCTTTTCATCTACAGCTAAACATCTATCTGCATCTCCATCAAAAGCAAATCCAATATCACATTTTTTCTTAATAACATAATCCATTAATTCTTCCGGATGAGTAGATCCACAATTTTCATTAATGTTAGTTCCATCTGGACTATCATTTATTACAAATACATCTGCTCCTAGTTCTCTAAAAGCTTTAACTGCTGCTTTATATGATGCTCCATTAGCACAATCTAATGCTACTTTCATTCCTTCAAAATCTATTCCTATAGTTTCTTTTGCAAATTCTATATAATCTTCCAAAGCTCCAACTTCCTCTATTCTTTTGCCTAAGTGCTCTCCTACAGGACTTGGAACTCCTTCAAAATCATTTTCAATTACTCTTTGTATTTCATCTTCTAAATCATCTGAAAGTTTTAAACCTTTATCATTAAAAAACTTTATTCCATTATATTCCACAGGATTATGTGATGCAGAAATCATAACTCCAGCATCCGCTCCATACTTTCTTGTAAGATATGCAATTGCTGGTGTTGGTACAACTCCTACTGTTACAGCTTCTGCTCCTACTGATAATATACCTGCAACTAAAGCAGATTCTAACATATCTCCTGATATTCTCGTATCCATACCAACTAATATTTTAGGCTTATGTGTTCCTTCTGTTAAAACATAAGCACCTGCTCTTCCTAAATTATAAGCTAGTTGTGCTGTTAACTCCTTATTTGCAATTCCTCTAACTCCATCAGTTCCGAACATTCTTGCCATAGGTCATTACCTCACTTTATTTAACTTTAGATTTTAACTCTTACTTGTTTATTATATTAAATTTTAGCACTGATAACAATAACATTTTGAGGTAACATGTTATATATATACTTTTATTATATTTTTTAGTAACCAGAAACTCCATTATCTCTACATCTTTTTTCTATTCTTCTAAAGATAATATTTCCTAAAAAAACTAAAATGATCATAAATACTATTAGAAATATAAATTGAAATTTTAATGGAATAATAGGAGTTTGATCTATTAATATTGCTCTTAAACTATCATTCATAAATGTTAATGGTATTGCAAATGCTATTGGTAAAAGATATTTAGGAAATACTTGAACAGGAAAGTATCCCCCGGAGAATCCGTTAAGTAATGCATTTGAAACATCTACTATTACATTTGCATTTTTTATTATTAAAACTTCACTTGCAACAATAAGACCAAGACCCATAAGAGCTATAATGCCTGGAATTAAAAATAATATAGCTTTTAAAATTTCTCCATTTATAGTAAATCCAAAAATAAAGTGACAAACTAAACCTGTACAAATTACTTCTATTGTAGCTTTAGTAAATTCAAAAATAGTACTTGAAAACATTAATACAGGTTTACTAACAGGTGTAGACCAATTTGATTCTAAAACTCCCTCCATCATTTCATTTTTTAAACTAAAGCCTAAGCTCCATAAAGCAGCAGAAGAATATGCTGTAATCATAAATCCAATTACTAAAAATCCTATATAATTACCACTTCCTGTATAGGCTTCAAATCCTTTAGATACTCCATTAGTAGTAAAGGATTTAGACATAAAATAAAATGGACTAATCCATATTATAGGATCTACTATAAAGTAAAAAATATTTAATGGATATCTAAAAAATATTTTAGTTTTTAATATCATCTTAGCTTTTAAAACCCTTAAAATATCGATAAATCTCATATTATTTGCCCCCCTAAAATCTTTCTAAAGATCCTTCTGTTTTAACCTTTTTTTCAACAAAGTAAAATAATATTCTTCCTATTAGAAAATATATAAATCCACTTATTAAACACCATAATATATCCTCTCTAACATCAAATAGACTTCTATTATTTAGCATAACTTCCCTAGCTGCATTAATTCCGAAGGTAAAAGGAAATATTTTAGATATATATTGCATCCATTGAGGCATTACGACTATAGGAAAAGATAGTCCACAAAATATCATAACTAATCCCCTTGCAAACATTACAGCTACATTAGCCTCTTTAAGCCATAAAACTAAACTTGCAAAGGCTGCTCCAAAGCCTAATATTCCTGGAATCAATACTAAAAACAGTATAACCCATTGAAATATATTACCTGTAAAATTTATATTGTATATTAGGGAATATTCAATCATACTAACAGCTACATAAAGTAATGAAAGCAGCATATTAAATACTCCTCCACCTAATAAAATATTAAATCTTTTTATTGGGCAAATCCAAAGAGATTCTAAAGTTCCCCTTTGTTGTTCCATTCTTAAAAATGTTCCAAAATTCCACATAGTTAAATTAACTATCATATAAACCATAGCTCCAATAACTATAAATCCTATATAATCACTTATACCAGTAATCTCAGTAAATTCTTTTAATCCACTTTTATCTGGACCAGAAAGACCTAGTGCACTTAATATATACATAAGAGGAAAAATCAAAGGCCATATGATTAAAGATATAATCCAATCACGATATCTAATCATTTCTGTTACTTCTTTTTTTCCTATAGCATAAATGGTTTTTAAAGTTCCAGTCATAGATTTCACCTACTCTCTTAACTTTTTACCAGTTAATTTTATAAATACATCTTCTAAAGAAGGTCTTAAAACATTTACATTCTTTATATTAGTCTTACTTTCTCCTAGTATATTTATGACTTCTTGTATAATTTCTTCTTCTGTATTGTATTGAATAGTAATCTTATAGCAATTTTTTTCTGAGCTATATTCTTTGATGATATTAGTAACATACTCCATATTTTTCAGATTATTTATAAATTCATCATTTATATGATCTAATTCTATTTGTATTGATTTTAAATCACTTATAGATTCTTTTAATTTTTCTGGTGTGTCTAAAGAAATGATTTTGCCATTATCTACAATAGCAATTCTGTCGCATAAGAAATCTGCTTCTTCCATATAATGAGTGGTCAAAAGTATTGTCTTTCCCTCATTTTTTAAGCTTATAATTATTTCTCTTAAATTAAGTGCTGATTGAGGATCTAATCCTAAGGTAGGCTCATCTAAAAGAAGAATAGGAGAATCTGGAATTAATGCCTTCCCCAAAGCCACTTTTTGTTTCATTCCAGTAGAAAACTTCTCTACTGTTATATCTGCTTTTTCCATTAAATCTAATTTATTTAAAATATCTTCAGTTCTCTTTTTCCCCTCTTTGGCGGAATATCCATAAAGACTTGCAAAGTATTCTAAATTTTCCCTTGCTGTAAGTTTCCAATAAATACTCCTATCTCCTGCTAGTACACTTCCTATTTGTTTTAAAGCTTTAAGATGTTCTTTTTCTGTATCAATATTGTTAATTAAAACATTACCTGATGATGGTCTTAAAAGACCAATTATCATTTTTATAACTGTAGTTTTTCCTGCTCCATTTGGCCCTAAAAGTCCAAATATTTCTCCTTTATTTATATAAAAACTTACTCCATCTACCGCTACAAATTCGTTAGTTTCTATAGTGCGAAAAAACCTTTTCTTTTTATTTATAAAGACCTTTCTTACATTATTTACTTGAACCATTTTCTCCATACCCTCAAATTACCCCCTTTAATTAATTTCAAAGAATAATCTTAACACCATCACCATCGTTATCTTCAATATCTACTATTGTTAGCCCTTTATATTTTCTATTTAATTGTCTTAATTCTTTATTTAATATTCTAGGATTTACTATATTTAAATATTTTTCATATTTGTTATATTTTGCAGAACATTTACTAAATAAAAATCCAAATCTTATAAAAAATCGGATAAAACACATAGGACACATTACCTTTATATCTTTGTTTCCTTTACTCTTAACTATAATTCTCATAATAAATCACCTTATTTTATTTCAATAATAACTGTATCCCCTTCTTCACTTTCTATTTCAACTATTCTTCCTTCTAATCCATTGTCTATTGCATTTTTTATAACCTCAATATCTACTCCTGTATTTTTTAGTCCCGGTATATTTTCGCTATTAGTTGCTCCTAATACTGCTTTTATAAATTTAATTGGCAATTTTACTTTAACTTTATTATCTCCGTTGCCATATACAAAAACATAAAGCATCTTTTCTCCCTCTAATTTTGGATTAGACACAAATTCATTGTAGACCTTTTCTACATTTTCTTTATTTGATATTTTACTTTGGTTATTATTTTCCTCTGTTTTATCCTCAAGGGAATCTATTAGCTTTGAAGCTACCCCTGAATCTATTTTTCCTTCCTCTACCATTTTTAATATTCTTAAAACCTCTGATTTCATAAATTACTCCTCCAATTCCTTTCTATACAGAAAATTTATTTTTATTAGCTATAGAATTATTTATACAACTAAAATTTATTTAAGCATATTCATTGCTTCTTCTGCATTTATTTCACCTTTTTCTAACATATCTAAAATTTTATTATTATTTTTTGAAGTTTCTTTAGACTTTTCAGTACGCCCTAAGTTTAGAGCACTTATTACATCATCAAGCTTTGCTCTTACTGTAGGATAAGAAACTCCAAGTTCTCTTTCTACATCCTTTATATTCCCTCTACACTTTAAAAATACTTCTATAAACTTTAATTGCTCATTAGATAAGCCTTCAAACTTTGAAAAAATAAATTCATTTTCTATTATTGTATTGCAATTTCCACATTTAAGTTTAGTTACAATTAAATCTCCATCACATACTGGGCATTTACTTAATACTTTAAACATTTTTTCCCCTCCTTAATTAACATTGTATTCCAACAACCTCTTATTGTAAACATAAATATTAATTATTTTAATTTTTTATATGATTTTAATTAATATATTTAATATCTACATTAATAATATTAATTAAAATTGTAAATATGAATTCTAAACCTATATGATATTTCTATTTTATCTAATAATTCTTTTTTGATATTAAGTTTTTCTTCATGTAATTCCCTCTTTTCTAGCTCAATATAATAAAACATTCTTAACTTTTCATAAAAATAAAACTATGAGATTTAAATATAAATTATAAAAATCTCATAGTTTTTAACTTTTAAATTAATTATTTATTTTTTCTACTTTGTTGTTTTTTAAATTGTTCACTTTTATAAATACCATAAATACTTACAACTATAAAAAACGCTATAAATACAATAACTGTTATATTTTCTGCTTCCATTTAGCTCACCTCCAGATTATTTATAATCTATTTAAGGTAAGCTATTCTTTTAAATTTGCTCCCATTATAATAAGAAATTAAATTGTTTCTTATCTTTTGCCGTTTATCTAAAATTTTAAAGTAATATTTTATTACTTTAATTAATAGTAAATCTATTAAAGCTATTATTAAGATATCTAATATAGGAATTAAATAATCTAATATACCATAATTAATTATTTCCTTAAAATTAGTTATAACTTCATCATTAAAATTATTATTAAGTACATATATTTTCTCTATAGAAGAATCTTTTACTTTTTCTTTTAAATTATAATTTAAACTAAAGGCTTTACCAATTATCATTATTATAAGTAATAACAAAAGTAATCTTTTAAATTGTTTTTTTATCACAATTATACCTCTTTAAACTTCTGTATGAGATTTACCTTTAGGATCTGCCATTGTTTTTAAGCCTTTATTTTTTAAAGTTTTATATATAGCTTGAGTTGGCGCAAGCCACACTTCTCCAGTTCCTCTATATACATTTAAAAATCCCTCTCCACTAGTTGCAGATGTTGTAATAGATCTTGCAGCTTTTTCAACAGTAAACTCTATATCTCCAGTTCTTAATAAAGCAAAATTACCATCAACTTTTAATGTATCTTCAAAGAGTTTACATTTAAATATTTCATTTTCTGGAATAGGTATATTTAAAACAGCTATACCACTTCCACTTAATTTACATTGAAAAACTCCTTCATCTCCTAAAAACATAGATGAAATACTTTTTTGCATAGTTGCACCAATTTCTATTGTGTCTTCACATGCATAAAATAATCCATCATCAATAATTATTTCCTCATCGTCTAATTCTATTAATGCAAAATGTCCAAATGATGGCTCTAGATATAATTCTCCTGTACCCTTATATAAGGGATTAAAAATGCTTTCTCCAGTTACCTTAGATGAAAATATTTTTTTACCAATTCCAACAACTCCACCTAATTTATTCTTTATTTGAATATCTCCTCTAAGATAACTTAAAGCACCTGGCTCTAACCTTACAGAGCTATTATCTAAAATTACCCTTACTTGTTTTAATCTTATTCCTGCATCACTCATAAATTTTAACTTTATCGAATTATCTATATCCTTTCCACCTTTAAGCTCATCAAATTGAAGCACTTGAAAAGTAGAATCTCCCTTCATTTCTGATAATACAGTTAATTTATTTGTTATATTTAAAGATGTTATCATTTTCCTCACCTACTAACCATTATTAACCATCTATATTATTTTATCATAACAATTGATTTAAAACATAATTTTTCATAATTCATTAATAATTATAGTTATTTAATGACAGTTATCTGTAAATTATCTTGAAAAAATTAGATATTATTTAATAGTTTTTTAATTTTTTAATTAAAAAAGATGTTATAATAGGAATTAATAAATATTTTGTTAACTTTTTATAAATTAAATTAACATTTATACTATAAAGGAGGGCTCGTTTAAGTGAATTCTAATTTACTAAAAAGCAAATTTTTTGTTATATCATTAATCTCTATATTAGTTTTAGGAATATTATTAACATACATTATAAATTCTAAAAGTAAAAATTATCTTAATGTAGAAAAATCTGATAATAGTATAACTATAAATAAAGTTTTGCTAGGTGATGATTTAATAACTACAGATAAATATAATAATCTTATAAAAGATAAGAAACTAGGAATTTTAACTAATCAAACTGGCGTTAATAGTAATGGTAAGCATATTATAGATGTATTACAAAAAGATTATAATGTAACAGCTTTATTTGCTCCTGAGCATGGATTAAATGGACTTGCCCCAGCTGGAGAATATGTAAAATCATACATACATCCTAAATATAATGTTCCAGTTTATAGTTTATATGGAGAAACTAGAAGACCATCTGAAGATATGATAGAAAATATAGATACTTTTATAATAGATATTCAGGATATAGGTGTTAGATATTATACATATATTTCTACAATGTATTATGTAATGGAAACTGCTAAAAAATATAATAAAGAAGTAATTGTTTTAGATAGGCCTAATCCCTTAGGAGGATATTTAATAGAAGGACCTATTTTAGAAGATAAATTTAAATCCTTCTTAGGAGTGGATAATATTCCTATTATTCACGGAATGACTATAGCAGAATTAGCATCATTTTTTAATAGAAATATAAATTGCAAATTAACTACTATACCTATGAAAGGTTATAGTAGAGACATGTTATGGATGGATACAGGCTTAGAATGGATCCCTACTTCTCCTAACATACCAACTATTGAAAGTTGCTTTTCATATGCAACTACAGGAATTAGTGAAGGAATTAGTGGTATTGGTATGGATGATTATTTTACATGGTTTGGTGGAAAAAACTTAAATTCAAAAGAACTAGTTAAAACTCTTCATGATAGTTCTTTACCTGGAGTTTCTTTTGCTATATCAAATAAAGAAAATAAAAGTGGTTTTAGAATTATAATTGATGATTATAAAACCTTTAATCCTCTTTTAACCGGTATTTATATATTGGCTAACGCAAATAGAACTATGGATTTAAATATACCTAAAGATAATGGTCAAATACCTATTTTTGATAAAATTATGGGAACAGATAAAATTTCAAAACTTCTTATAAATAAGAAAAGTCCTAATGATATTATAAATAGTTATTTATACTCTTTAGAAAAGTTTAAAAAAGAAAGAGAATCTTATCTATTATATAAATAATTTTAATGATTTAAAGTTTAAAAATCTATAAATTTAAGATTTTTAGTAAATATAAAATATTATAAAACTTTTAGTGGTATGAAGGATAATATACTATTTTTCATATCACTTTTTATATATTAGACTTATAATTGTTATAGAAATTTATATTATTTAATAATATAGTATTAAGATTGCAAATTATTAAATATAAGATATTTTTTATTAAAATATTAATTTATATAATACAAAATTTTAATAATAAAATTATAATTTTTCTGAGGTGAAATTTATGAAGAAAAATATTGTATTTATTATGGTTGATCAAATGAGATCAGATTGCCTAGGAATAAAAAATTCATCTATAGAAACACCTATCCTTGATATGATGGTTAAACATGGTTTTTTATTTGATAAAACATACTCAGCAGTGCCTAGTTGCATTGCTGCAAGAGCATCTATTTTAACAGGTTTATCACCTAAAACCCATGGTAGAGTTGGTTATATGGATTCTATTCCTTGGAACTATAAAAATTATCTAGCTGAAGTATTCTCAAACAACGGTTATCACACCCAATGTATCGGTAAAATGCATGTTTATCCAGAAAGGAGCCTTTGTGGATTTCATAATATACTTCTTCATGATGGATATCTACATAATAGCAGAAACTTTGAAAAACCTTTTAAAAGTCAATTTTATTGTACAGATGATTATTTATATTGGTTAAAGGAGAAAAAGGGCATTGATTTTGATATAAATGATAATGGCTTAGAATGTAATTCTTGGGTTGCAAGACCTTGGATGTATGAAGAAAATCTTCATCCAACTAACTGGGTAGTTGCTGAGGGTATTAATTTCCTAAGAAAAAAAGATCCTACAAAACCTTTCTTTTTAACATTATCTTTTGTTCGTCCTCACTCTCCTTTAGATCCTCCAAAATATTATTTTGATATGTATAAAGATTCAGAGATTGAAAATCCATACATTGGAGATTGGGAAGATATAAATTATTCTAATGATGATGGACTTGATATTAATTGCATTCAAGGAAAAATTTCAGAAAAAGCGTTAAAAAGAGCTAAGGCCGCTTATTATGGAAGTATAACTCACATAGATAGCCAAATAGGTAGATTTTTGCAGGCTCTTACAGAGCATAATTGCTTAGATAATACTTTAATTGTTTTTCTTTCAGATCACGGCGACTTATTAGGAGATCATAATTTTTTCAGAAAAGGTCTTCCTTATGAAGGCTCATCGAAAGTACCTTTTATAATTTATGACCCCTCTAACATATTAAATATAAAGACTAATAAAATATTTAACGAATTAGTAGAACTTAGAGATATAATGCCAACTCTTTTAGATTTATGTGATTTAAGTATTCCTAGTACTGTAGAAGGTAAAAGTGTAAAAAAAATTATGTTTAATAAAGGAAAAATTCATGATTATATTCATGGTGAACATTCCTTAGGAGATCTTTCTAATCAATTTATAGTTACTAAAGATTATAAATATATATGGTTTTCTAAAACAGGGAAAGAACAATTATTTAATTTAAAAGATGATGAAAAAGAACTTTATAATTTATCAAATGTCCCTAAATATAATAATATTTTAACCATTCTTAGGAATTATTTAATATATGAGTTAAAAGACAGAGAGGAAGGTTATGTTAAAAATAATAAATTAATACCTGATAAAACTCCTAAATCAGTATTAAATAAAACTTTATCATAATTAATAATCTGTTATTTTAGATAATCCTTTAAATTAAGAATTATTATTTATATAAAAATACCTATTACAAAAATGTAATAGGTATTTTTATATAAGTAAGTTTATATTATAAATTACTATTTATATTCCTTAGCACTTTCTTCTCCACTTAATACTCTAATAGCACCTTGAGCTAAAGCTAGTAATTCATCTTCACCAGGAAATACAGCTATTTTTGATATCCATGATACTTTACGTTTAATATCTCCTGTAACAATATCACTATAAGCTATTCCACCTGTTAATAATATGGCATCAACTTTTCCTTCTAATGCTACTGAAAATTCACCAACAGCTTTACATATTTGATATATAAAAGAATTATAGATTAATTGAGCCTCTTTATCTCCTTCTTGAGATTTATTTATTATAACTCTAGCATCATTAGTATTAGCATATGCTACCATACCACCTCTACCATTAATTTTTTTGTAAACCTCATTCTCATTATACTTACCACTAAAGCATAATTTTACCAAATCACCAGAAGGTACTCCACCTGCTCTTTCTGGTGAGAATGGGCCTTCTCCATCTAATGCATTATTAACATCTATAACTCTGCCCTTAAAGTGAGCTCCTACAGATACTCCTCCACCCATGTGTACTACTATTAAGTTTAAATCTTCATAATCTTTTCCTATTTCTTTTGCATATCTTTTTGCTACTGCTTTTTGATTTAACGCATGAAATTTACTCTTTCTTGGAATTTCTGGAACTCCTGATAATCTAGCAATATCATCCATTTCATCTACAACTACAGGATCTACAATAAATGCAGGTATATTTAATTCTTTACCTATTTCATTAGATATAATTCCACCTAAATTTGAGGCATGTTGTCCTTGAACTCCATTTTTTAAATCCTCAAGCATGGATTTATTAACAAAATAAGTTCCACTAGCCATTGGTTTTAGCATACCACCTCTACCAACTACTGCATTTAATGTTTTGATATCAAAATTTTTCTCTTTTAAAACTGATAATATAACATCTTTTCTAAATTCAAATTGATCATATATTGTATTATATCTTCCTATCTCTTCAGCTGAATGTCTTAAAGTTTCTACTATAATAGGTTTTTCATCTTCATAAACACCAATTTTTGTTGAAGTTGAGCCTGGATTTATTATTAATAATTTATATGACATTATATTTTCCTCCTAAGTGCATTATCTAGCTGTTTCTGCTGCAAGCGCTGCAAGTGCTATTGAATTAACTTTTGTTTCAAAACTATCTGATCTTGATGTTAATATTACTGGCGCTGCTGCTCCCATTAATATTCCACCATTTTTACTTTTTGATGTTAATGTTAAACATTTATACATTACATTTGCTGCTTCTATATTAGGTAATACAAATACATCAGCTTGTCCAGCAACTTCTCCTGAAATATTTTTATGACGAGCTGCTTCTAATGATAATGCATTATCAAAGGCTAGAGGTCCATCTACTATACATCCTTTTATTTGTCCTCTATCATTCATCTTTGATAAAGCTGCTGCATCAAGAGTAGCTTGCATATCAGGATTTACAACTTCTACAGCACATATTGGTGCTACCTTTGGAGTTTTTATACCACATCCATGAGCAACCTTTACTGCACTATTTATAATATCTACTTTAGCCTTTAAATCTGGTTCAATATTAAATGCAGCATCTGTCATAAATATAAGTCTATCTATTCCTTCTATCTCAAAAACTCCAACATGAGACATAAGTTTTCCTGATCTTAACCCTATTTCTTTGTCTAAAACACTTCTTAAAAATGTAGCTGTATCAACAAGACCTTTCATAACCATATCAGCTTTTCCGCTAGATACGCATTCAACTGCCTTTAATGCAGCCTTTTTATTATTAGGTTCATCTATAATTTCAAACCCACTTAAATCCATATCTATTTTTTTAGCTACTTCTTTAATCATTTCCTTATTTCCAACTAATATGGCATCTGCTATTCCCTTTTTCTTAGCTGCCATTACAGCTTCTAAGACTGGTTCATCTTGTGCTACTGCAACAGCAACTTTTTTCATTTTTAATGTTGATAATTTACTGAATAGTTCTTCAAAATTTTTACTCATTCTAATTGCACCTCATCTTCGTATACTTTAGCTTTTTCTTCTCCATTTAT
Organism: Clostridium fallax; assembly: GCF_900129365.1. GTDB lineage: Bacteria > Bacillota > Clostridia > Clostridiales > Clostridiaceae > Clostridium_AH > Clostridium_AH fallax. The sequence goes on along the minus strand of NZ_FQVM01000003.1, from coordinate 127,191 downwards.
TACCCTCAATGCTCCTTGAGCAAGTGCCAACATTTCATTTTCCCCTGGCACAATTTCCATTGGAGCGATAAAACTAACCATTTCTTTTATCCATTCAACTAAGTATGGATCATATGCTAATCCTCCAGTTAAAACAATTCTATCTACTTTTCCTTTAAGTACTGTTGCCATGGCTCCTATTTCTTTAGCTATTTGGTATGCCATAGCATGAAATACCAATTTTGCTTCCTCATTACCATCTTCTATCATTTTATCTACTTCTCTTGCATCATTAGTTCCTAGATAAGCAACTAATCCACCACGTCCTATTAAATTCTTTTTCATTTCATCATAAGTATATTTACCGCTGTAACACAATTTTGCAAAATCTCCATTAGGAATGCAGCCTGCTCTTTCTGGTGAAAAAGGGCCTTGTTGAATAGCATTACTACAATCTATTATTTTTCCATTTTTCATTGGTACTACAGAAATACCTCCACCTAAATGAGCTATTACAAAGGATGAATCTTTGACATTTTTGTTAATTTTATCACAAACTTTTCTACAAACCGCCTTTATGTTTAAAGCATGCACTAAAGATCTTCTCTTGATTAATGGAGTGCCAGAAAATCTAGCTAAATCGTCCATTTCATCTACAGATACAGGATCTACTATATAAGCAGGTACATCAAATTTCTGTGATAACTCTTTAGCAATTATTCCGCCAAGGTTTGAAGCATGATCTCCTTGATATCCAATTTTTAAGTCTTCAATCATTTGATCTGATACTTCATAAGTACCACCTGGCATAGGTCTTAAAAGGCCACCTCTACCTACAATTGCAACAATATCTTTTGGGTCAATCTTACTTTTAAGCCACTTTTCAACTACTGATATTCTCATATCCTTTTGATCATAAATATTTTTAAACTTACTTAATTCCTCTGGTTTGTGAGATACGTTCTCAACCTCTAACATCTTTTCTCCTGAAAAAATAGCTAGCTTTGTTGAAGTTGAACCTGGATTGATAGCTAATATTAAGTTTTTGACCATAATAAATTCCTCCTACAACCGTTAAATTATTATCATTTTTAAGCGATTTCAAGATTCTATTACCAATTTATACCCTCTTTTATATTTTAACAAAAAAAAATCTGAAATCCTAAATTTTCAGAAAATTATTAACAACTTATTATATTAATTTATTAAAGCTTATTGAATTTTTTTTATATTTTGATAATTATTTTTGTAAAAAGCCGTATATATTTATAATTTTTTTTGCATATATACAGCTTTTTATGAAATTTTTAAATAGGCTAAATTAATAATTCTCTTATTTAATTCTCCACCATTTTAAAAAATTTTATTCAATTATCTTTCTAAAGGTGAATACTTTTCCATTATCCTTTCTGATACCTTTATTCCATCTACTGCCGCTGAAACTATCCCCCCTGCAAAACCTGCTCCTTCTCCAGTTGGATATAATCCCCCTAAAGAAATGCTTTCTAATATTTCATTTCTACTCATTCTAACTGGTGCAGATGTTCTTGTCTCTATTCCTGTCATAATTCCATCACCACTGCCAAATCCTTTTATTTTTTTATCAAAGGCACAAAATCCTTCAAGTAATGATTCTGAAACATATGATGGTAAACAGTTTTTAAGCTCTGCAAATTCATATCCAGGCTTAATAGAAGGATTTACGTTTCCTAGCATTTTAGTTTTTCTGTCTTTTATAAAATCATCTATTCTTTGAAGTGGAGCTTTATATCCTCCTCCACCTAAATCAAAAGCTAATTTTTCATAATGCCTTTGAAATTCCATACCAGATAAAGCTGATGTGCCTGTAAAATCATTAGGATCAACAGTTACTACTAAAGCAGAATTTGAATTTTCCTTATCCCTTGCATGATAACTCATTCCATTTACAACTAATCTATTTTCTTCTGAGGAAGCTCCAACAACTACGCCACCTGGGCACATACAAAATGAATAAACTCCTCTTCCCGAATTTTTACAAGTATGTGTTAATCTATATTCTGCAGCTTTTAGTTTTGGGTGATTAGCATATTTTCCATATTGATTCACATCAATAAGTTCTCTAGGATGCTCTACTCTAACCCCTATTGCAAAAGACTTTGGCTCCATATATATTCCTGATTTATGAAGCATTTCATAGGTATCTCTTGAACTATGTCCTATTGCTAATACTAAACTTTCACAAGGTATTTCATTACCATTTACAACTATTCCAACTATCTTACCGTCTTTATGTATTATATTCTCTAACTTTGATGAAAAATATATATCTCCACCTAATTTTTTTATTCTCTCTCTTATATTTTTAACTACGCCTTTTAAAATATCAGTTCCAACATGAGGTTTACCTTTATAAATAATTTCCTCTGGCGCTCCAGCCTTTACAAGCTCTTCTAATATAAAATCACATCTACGGTCTTTTATTCTTGTAGTCAACTTTCCATCTGAAAATGCACCTGCTCCACCTTCCCCAAATTGCACATTACTATTCTTATCTAGAATTCCATTACTCCAAAATTTCTCAACAGTAATAGTTCTTTTATCTACATCCTCTCCTCTTTCAAAGACAATAGGCTTATAACCATTTTTAGCTAACATAAGGGCAGAAAATAATCCTGCTGGCCCTAACCCTATAACTATTGGTCTACTACTTAACTTTTTTTCTCCAAAAGAAATTTTTTCAAGACTACTATTATCTTCTATTCTCACGTTATTATCATTAAGTTTTGATACTATTTTTACTTCATCCTTATTATCAACTTCAATGTCTACGCAATAATTAAACTTTATAGTATTCTTTTTTCTCGCATCTAAAGACTCTTTTATTATCTTTAAATCTTTTATTTCTTTTTCAGATATCTTTAATTTTTTAGAAACTTTCTTTTTTATCAAAGAAATATCTTCTTCTATATCCAAAGTTATATTATTTATTCTAATAGGCATAAAAATCCCTCCATACTCTTAATGTCTAAAGATTTTATCATATTAATCTCTCTTTGTGAACAAACAAATAAAAAACATCATTAAGTGAATTTTCACTTAAGATGTTTTTTTATTATTTTTGTTTAGACTAAAAAATTTCTCCATATAAAAGTTTTATTAGTTTATATCATGTAAATCATAATTTAATAGTAACCTATCCTTTAACTCCCCCTATACTAACTCCTTCTGTTAGCTTTTTATGAACTAAACAATATATAATAATAGTTGGGACCATAACTATAACAAGCCCTGCAAACATAGCTCCCCAATCAGTAGCAAATTTTTGCTGCTCCATTAAATATTGAAGCCCTACTGATAATGTTCTTTTTTTCTCTGAAAATATTAATGTGGTAGCTAAAGCATATTCATTCCAATATCCCATAAAATTAAATATAATCACTGTTATTATGCCTGGTTTAGCTAATGGAACTATTATTTTAAAAAGCATCTGAAAATTACTACAGCCGTCTATATATGCAGCTTCTTCATAATCTTTAGGCAGAGTTTTCATAAAACTTATTAGAATATAAATTGAAAATGGTAAACTAAGAACAGCATAAACTAACGCTAAAGCAGTAAGGTTGTCCGTTAATTTTAATCCATTCATTATCAAAAATAATGGAACTATTATATAAACAGATTGAATAAATAGTCCTGCCATATAAACTGTTTTTATTATTTTTTTGCCAAAAAATTTATGTCTTGCTAACGCATAAGCAGAAGGTACTGCTAAAGCCACTAAAATTATTAGTCCTAATACTGTAACATATATGGAATTTAAAAAGTATTCTCCCATATTAGCCTTTGTAATAGCATTTAAATAATTCTCCACAAAAAAACTATTTGGTAATGCCCAAGGATTCTTTAAAAATTCTTTGCTTGTTTTTAAAGAAGAGGATATATTCCAAATTAAAGGTACTGCTACTATTAAGGTAAAAAATAGCATTATCATTCTTAATATCCATGTTTTAAAACTATCTCTATTTTTTTTAACTTTCATTATATAATCACATCCTATTACTTAGTACTGAATGTTTTCTTTTTCTGTAACTTTATTTACAATGGCAGCAAGTCCTAAGGCAAATATAAATACTACAACACCTATAGCCATAGCATACCCATAATTTGTATTACTAAAGGCCTGTTTAAACATATAAGTCAAAAGAACCTCTGATTTTCCATCTGGTCCACCATTAGTCATAATTTTTACAAATATAAAACTTAAATTCAATGCATTAGTAATAAAAAATACTAATGTTACTCTTACAACCTCCCAAAGTAATGGTAATGTTACAAATTTAAACTTTTGAACTTGTGTAGCTCCCTCTAAATCTGCAACCTCATAAAGGTCAGGTGAAATAGAATCTAATCCCGCCATATAAATCACCATATAGTATCCTACAGCTTGCCAAACCATAGTAAATACTAAGGCCCATAGAACTGTATTACTTTCACCAAGCCAAGCATGTTTTAATGTACTAAGTCCAATAAAATCTAAAAAGGAATTTAAAATTCCAAGAGATGGATCATATATATAGGTAAATAATACTCCTATTACAACCATAGATAAAACATTAGGAAAAAAGAAAATTACTCTATATAAACTTTTCTCACGAAGCTTACTTTGAGTTAATATTATTGCAAAAATCATTGAGAAAATAATTGTTATCAAAGGAAAAAATACTAGAAAAAATATATTATTTTTAAATGAAGTCCAAAAGGCTCCATCACTAAAAAGCGTTTTAAAATTATCAAATCCTATAAATTCTGCACTTGATGATAATCCACTCCAATTATACATAGACATTTTAAAGGCTTTTATTACAGGATAAACTGCAAAGAAGCAGAATAATAAAAATGCAGGTAATACGCATACAGCTAAAAATATTTTAAACTTTTTGTCTTTCATTGCATTATCAACCCCTTAATTATTAAGTTAGGAAGGTTTTTATACCTTCCTAACAATTAAATTTATTATTTTTGAGCTTCTCTTACCTTAGCTGTAGCACTTTCTATTCTTTCTGTCCATTGATATACTGTAATTTCTTTATTCATTAAACTTCCAATAGGATTGTAAATTTCATCATAAACCTTTACTTCAACATTTGGTGTTGGTTTAAAATCTTGGAATACAGGTTTTATTCCATTTTCAAATACCATAAAACAATTATAATTTGATTCTGGTAAATATGGTTTTGCTAACTCTATACCACCTTTAATTGGAACTACTCCGCCAGATTTTTCTGCATTTAATTTTACATTTTCATTTTTATATTGATATTTTAAAAACTCTTTTGCTAAATCTTTATTTTTAGCTGCTTTTGGAATATACATTTCTTCTATCATAGACATTGCATAGCGTTGGTCTCCTTTATTAAATGCTGGTGCTGGCATAAAACCAAATTTAAATCCACTTTCTGGAATAGCATCTTTCATTTCACCTTCAAACCAGTTTCCATTTGGTATAAATAAAGCTTTTCCTTGTAAAAACTCTGTTTGAGCTTGTGTATGATTCATAGCTACTGTTCCATCTAATAAGTATCCTTTTTGAGCTATATCATTAAAAACACCTAGAACTTTTTGTGCTTCTTCAGTTTTCCATGTTCCCTCTTCATATGAAAGAACATTATCAACTAATTTTTGTCCTCCAACTGATGCTAATGAAGATATCATAACAGCTTCATTATAACCAGGATTTAATCCTTGATAAGTATATAAAGCTTTTCCATCTGCCTTTGCTTTATCTCCTAATGCAAAAAATTCTTCCCAAGTTTCTGGAGCCTCATAACCTTTTTCTTTAAAATACTCTGAATTATACCAAAGTCCTGTTACTCCATAATAAAGTGGTGCTAAGTATACTTTTCCATCTCCATATGGTGATGTTAAATTATTATCTAAAAATCCTGGAAGTATTTTATCTTTAAGCTTTCCTCCTCCATCAGGATCATCACTTTCAAATAAATCTGATAAATCTTCTAAAGCTTTGTCCTTAATAAGAGCTTGAGCTATTCCTGATTCATTATTAGACCCTAGATAAATAAAATCTGGTGGATTTCCTGATGTAATTTTAGGTCTTATAATATCACCTATCTTAGGGTTAATCTCCATATTAACTTTTACATCCGGATTATCACCTTCAAACTTTTTAACTATCTCTTCCCAATAGTCTTTTCCATAGCCACCTTCAAAAATTGCTATATTTAGCTCTTTCTTTTCTCCTTCCTGTTCCTTTGGTTCTGATTGAGTATTACCGCAACCTATAAAAGCAGATCCTAAAATAGCTACTAATGCAGTAGCAGTTAAAACCTTTAAAAAACTCCTTTTCATATCATTCTCCCCTTTTTTATGGTATATTGCTATATATTATGATAGTTTTTTATAATTCATAACTAAATTATTTTTAGCTTTATCAATAATTATTTTTAAACAAAAAAAAACTACACTTATTTAAGTGTAGAAATTAAAAAAAATAAAATCTATAAAATATATTTTATTTTATATTAATCCATTTTATTTCCGTTGGATTTAATTTAATTTTTCTATCTACTTTACCATTAATGTAAACTTCCGTTTCTTGTTCTTCCTTGCTATTATTTATTATTGCCATTTTATTTACTTTTTCATAAACAGCACATTCTGTTTTTTCATTAGAAACATAATATTTTTTCATATCATTTTCTTTATTAAATGCCCAATAAATAGCTCTTAAAAGTAATCTACAATTTTCATCATTATATGGAAGTCCTGCTATATAAACTGCTCTTCCATTTCCATAAGTATTAATACTAAGAGCTACATCTCCTTTTTCCATAGCTAATATTCTACTGTTATCTCCTTTTGTATATATAGATTTCATACTTTCTCCAAAATCTATTTTAGTTTTTAAATCTTCTATAATAAAATGATTTTGTTCTAGCTTATTATATTTTCTAGTACTTAGGCTAAATCCGATTTCTTTATCTACTCCCAAAACGTCACTTAGCTGAAAATATTTTCCTTCATATTGATATGCAGTTGGTTCTCCAATTCCTATAAATCCACCACCATCATTTACCCATTTTCTTAGCTTCTCAAGTATTTCACTATCCTTCCAGTATTCTCCGCCACTCCAAGCAGTATAGGCATCACCAGAATTTATAATTACACCTATATCTTCTGGAATTCCATTTTTTTTAATTTCATCAAAACTTATAAATTCAATATCTAAAGCCATTCCACTTAAAGATTCAATTACTCCCACATAAGAATATATTTCTTTATACCATAAGGCATGAGCTACTTGGTTTGTTTGCCATTTTCTAAGTTTGCCCCAACAGTTTAATATGGCTACCTTAAATTTAGGGGTATAAGCTTTATCACCTTTTATATTTTCATGAATCTCTCTAAATTCATCACATATTTTCTCTACTGTTTTTAAAAATTTAGGAAACTTCATCGCCAAACCTAAATATCCTCCATATCCTATCCTATCTAATGGTTTTCTTAAAATAGCTCTTCTCGCTTGTATCCAATTTTCTAAAGCTTCTTCTTCAGGTTTTCCTCCTTCTTTAAAAACATCTGGAAAGAAATATGGTAAAAATCTTCCCTCTGTATATTTTACTCCTGGTATATCAGAAATCATTCTTAAGGTTGTACCATTACCAACAGATCCTACTACTGCATCTATACCTATACTTTCAAAGTATTTACCATAAGGTTCAGTTCCAATCCAATTATCACCTAAAAACATCATAGCTTCTTTATTAGCATAATGAACCTTATCAACCATCTCTTTAGCAAGAGCTGCTACCCACTTAGATTGATAATCTATATAGTCTTTAAAAGCCTTGGTAGGTATTCTAAATGGTGAATTATAATACCCTTCATCTACTATATCCTCTGACTTTAATTCATATCCCTTTTCTTTTTTAAATTCCTCAAGAGCTAATGGACTAACTGAAGAACTATATCCAAACCAATCTACAAATTTTTCTTTAGCCTCTTCATTAAAACATAAAGTGAAGTGATAAAAGAATGTTGTAAATCTTACTACATCTACATCCTTATTATTTTCTAACCAATTATCTAATAAATTTAAAATATGTTTTTGAGTTTTAGGTTGCCTACAATCGTAAGGAAGTTCGTGAGGTTTATCTCCCCAATTATTAGTTATATGATTGTACATTTGAGTAGGATCCCAAATCATATATACTAAAAAATTCACTGTATATTCATGCCATAAGGTAGCATCCTTTATTATCACTTTCATATTTTTCTTATCTAATATCCATTTGTTATTTTCTATAGTTTTACCAGTAGTCCTATCTATAACTTGCCACCATTTTTTCTCATCATGAATAGTATCAACTTTAAATTGTTCTTTGTAATATCCTTTCATTATATCTATTTCTAGTAATTCACTTTTTGCTATAGAAGGTTCTGACATTAAATAAAGCTCTTGAAGTTCATCTTTGTTATTATTAGCCCAAATTTGATCACTTCTTGTTGTTAAGTATGTTGAATAAACTTTAACTCCTAAATTTAATATAGATTCATCTAATTTAGTTCCATCACAGTCTCTTATAGCATCTGCTCCCCAAAGGTTTATAGCTCTTTTTATGTCATCTGTAATATTAGAGTCTGTAGGAATTGTAACCCTTCCTCTTAAATTATTATTCATAAAAACTCCTCCTTAAATCTATAAAAACAATAGATTTTATTACAATAATTTTCATGCTTCTAATTAAAAAACTATTTCTTTTATATTAAAATTTTATATATTTTCATAAAAAAAATTACTTAAAAAGCATATAATTTATATATACTTCTTAAGTAATATTTTTATTATAATATTAAAATTTTATTTATTGTTTTTCTGATGGATTTTGCTGTTGTTGTTTTTTCTCTATTATAACATTTACTGATTCTGGGTTAGATTTCACTATTTTTATTTTATTATTTTTGTTTTCTATATTAGGACTTAAGGAAACTGTTCCTTCTTTTTGATTAGCTAAATCTAAAGTAACTGATATATCATCACCTTTTAAATTATTTATATCATCCTCAAGTCCACTTACAGTAACTGTAATTTTAGATGGATCTAATTTTGCTGTAAGATCTTCTGAAAGTCCACTTGCTACTATATCTTTCAATATATCCTTAGTTATAATTTTATTTACAGATACTTTCACCTTAACTGTCTTAGAATTATTAGCTACCTTTAAGTTATTAGGAATTTTAAGAGGTAGATTAACTTCTGTAGAAGAATTTATCTTAGATAAATCTAAAGGTTCGGTATCTATTGTATTTATACTAGATAAAGTTGATTCGTCTCCTAAAAGTTCTATTTTACTTTCTAATGGCACTATTTCCTTTAGGACTAAACCTTCTGGAAGATTTCCTTGAACTGGAACATTCACTGCTACTAGTTTACCTTTAGATAATGGAACTGTAACTTCTGCGCTTTTAGGATCTATAGTCACATATTGTACTTCCTTTCCATCTTCGTCCACAGGCTTCAATGGTACATTTATAGTAATATTATTATCTGCATTTTTTATATCTCCATCTACTACTAAATTTTTAACCTTATTTACATATTCAGATGGACCAGACACAGTAGCGGTAGTTGGATTTATCTGAGCCTCTCCTGCATAATATCCTTGTTTTGTATTTATTTTTACATTACTTTTTACCGGAACACTCTTTTCTATATATTCATCTAATATTATAGTTACTCTTAGATAATTATTGTTTTTTATACTTATATTAGAAGGATAATTAACTATTTCTACTGGCACTTGATTTTCACCTTTTTTCAAGGCATATCCTGCAAGATTGGCATTTATTTTAAACTGATCTGGAGTTATTTTATAAACATCAGTTGCTGGTCCTTCTACATTTAAACTAACATAAAAACTTTGATTAGGAGCCAAAACTAATTTATGTTCTTTTAAAGAATCTGCATTTAATATTTGAACTGGTACCTTGTTCAATTTATAATCCTTAACAGGGTTCTCAACATTTGTTATATAAAGCCAAAGACCAAAAGATAGAATAAGACATATTAATCTAACTATCAAATCTTTCTTTTTACTTGTAATATCCATGTTTTCACCCTTTCTCCTAAAGTCTTAACCTTTTTATCTCTTCTATTTTTAACTATTTTTGTAAGTATATTTTTTAATTTTTCTTTATCATAATTCCTAGTTAATCTTCCATTAACCGCTAAAGAAATAGTTCCCGTTTCTTCTGAAACCACTATAACTAAAGCATCTGAGTTTTCTGAAAGCCCTATTGCTGCTCTATGCCTTGTTCCTAATTTCTTATTTATATTTGTATTGCTTGTTAAAGGAAGAACACATCCTGATGCAATTATTCTATCATTTCTTATTATGGTAGCGCCATCATGAAGTGGTGTATTAACTACAAATATATTTTCTAATAAAGCAGACGATACTTTCGCATCTAATATTGTTCCGTTTTGAATAACATCTCCTAATCTAGTGCTTTGTTCTATTGCTATTAATGCTCCTGTTTTAGTTGATGCCATATTTTCTACTGCTGTTACTATTTCTGTAACTACTTTATCTAAGGCCTCATCATCTTGAAAAACATGTATATCTTCAAAAGCACTTCGACCTATATGCTCTAAAGCTCTTCTTATTTCTGGCTGGAATATGATTATAATAGTTAAAACACCTATAGTTATAGTTTTACTTAATATAAAATAAAGCATATCAAGTCTTAATAAATAACTGACAGGTATTAATATCAATATTAGTACAATTCCTTTTAAAAGTTGTTCAGCTCTTGTTTCTTTTATTAGTACATAACCTTTATAAAATATTAAAGAAACCACTATTATATCTAATATGGACCATATAGATATATTCTTTATTGAGTTAGTTAACATTATAAATACATCGTGCAATTATTTCACCCCTAACATCTATCTGCTTTATTAAAATTATACACCATTGATAGATTTCTTAACATATATTTATAAAATATAAAATGTAAATTTAAAAATAATATTACCATGTAATAATCTGATTTTATACGAATATAAATTAAATAGAAAAGGAGGAATACTTATGAAAGAAAATTTAATAAACTATTTCAAAAAATATCCATTATGGATTATTGCCATTTTAACTTTCATAATACCAATTTATTTATTTTCTAATGGTAGGTTAAATAAAGATTTTCAAAATGCTAAGAAAGTTTCAAAAAATATTAATTCTATCAACGATAATTTAAAACTAGCAATAAAAAATTCTTCTTTAGATACTTCTGTAGCAGTAAGTATTTTATCTGACAATATAAATAATCTTTCATCTTTAAAAAATAATTTAAAGAATCTTAAAATTTCAGATAAATATAAAGATGTATTTAATTCTTTAGATGCATCCTTAGATTCTAATTTAAGACTATGTAATCAAACTTCTCTTTTACTCCAAAATCCATCCTCAAATGATATTGAAGTTTCTTTAGATTCTTTATATTCATTATTAGATGAAACTAATAAAAATTATTTATATTGCTCAAAATATGGTTTAAATCCTTCTTTAACTTCTTCTGGTGAAGATTTTTATAATGCTGTACAAACATATATAAATGAAATTATAAAAATAAATAGAGATTCTAAAATAAATTCATCTAAAAATAATGAGTTTATTCGTTCTTTAGATGATAGCATTAGCAAATTAAATCCTATAATAGAAGATTTAATACCTGCAATAGAAAAAGTTAGAGAAGATAAAAGGGATATTGGTGTAATAATAGATAATGTAAAAGAAAAAAAATCATCTCTCAATTTATTAATAAATGATTTTAATTCTATGTCTGTTCCTTCCCAAGGAATGGAATGCTTTGAAAAATTTCAAATAGTATTAGATAATGCTAAAGTTTATTTAGATTCTTTAATGGAATCTTTAAAAGAAGAAGAAGCTTTTAATAAGATAGATTACTCAAATGTAAATACAGATTATGAGAAAACTAATTCTAGTCTTGATTCATTTAAAACATTTTATAATGAATTTATAAATTCTCAATAATTTTTGTATTAAAACCCTTCTTTTGGTTAAACTACTTTGGAAGAGGTTTAATCTAAAGGAGGTTTTTTATGATTAAATTTAAAACTTTTATATTCTTCCTCTTTGTTTTATCAATTACATCATTACCTATTAAGGTAGAGGCTACAGAAATTTCTACTAATAAGCCTCAGTTAACAATAGCTGAAGATTATGATCCTAGTTATAAAACACCATTAGATGGCGATTTAAACAACAACATATCTCAGCTTTATCATGAAAAAGAAACTGTTGTAGAAGTTTTTAACCATGAAAATAGAACTTTATATCTAACAGATAAAGATATAAATCTTATGTCTCAAATAGTTTTTGCAGAAAGCAAAGGTGAACCTTATGAAGGAAAAGTAGCTGTAGCTTCTGTTATCTTAAACAGAGCCGTATCCCCTGGTTTTCCTTCAACAATAGAAAAGGTTATAAAACAAAAAAATGCATTTTCTTGTGTTGTTAATGGCAAAATATCCGTAACGCCTACTAAAGAATGTTATGACGCAGTTATGGAAGCTATTAAAGGATATGACCCATCAAATAGGGCCTTATATTTTTATAATCCTAAAAGTTCAACTTGTAATTGGATGAAACAAATAGAAAAGAAAAATATTAAAACTATAGGAAGACATGTATTTTTCCAAATCTAAATTCTATACAAAAAATAAGAACACAGAAAAATCTGTGTTCTTATTTTTTACTTAGAATCTAAATAACTTACTGCACTTAGAGCCGCAATTTGCCCTTCGCCAGCAGCTTTTATATATTGATATGGTTTACCAATACAATCTCCTGCAGCAAAACATCCTAAAATATTAGTATTCATCAATCTATCTACTGATATATGACCATTTTCAACTAATAATCCTGGTACTAGTTGTGCTGGTGATAAACTATTTCTTAAAAAGAATAGTCCATCTGTTTCTATTTCTCTATTTTTTAAAATAAGCTTTTCAACTTTAGAGTTGCCCTCTACTCTAAAGGGTACATCTTTAATAACTTCTACGTTATTATTTAAAGAAAGTTCCCCTTTATACATCGGTATATAATAAACTTTTGACGCTAATTCACTAACGTAATTTGCATCTTCCTCTCCCTCTTTATTATACCCTACTATGGTAACAACCTTATTTTTATAAAGTGGAGCATCACATGTAGCGCAATATCCCACACCTTTACCAATAAACTCCTCTTCACCTTCAATAGGCCTTGTATACTCTATTCCTGTTGCTAATATTACAGATTTTGATTCATAAATTTTCTCATTTACCATTAAAGCAAAGTAATCTCCCATTGCGTATATATTGTTTATTCTTTCTTCTGTTATTGATATGCCCATAGAATCAATATGCTCTTTAAAGTGATTTTTCAAATCATTTCCGGAAACATTAAAAAATCCTAAATAATTATTGATTTTAGGAGCTTTTATAAGTTTAAAGCTTAAATCATTATTCCCAAATATTATTATATTTTTATTTCTAATTTTACTGTTAATTGCAGCAGATAACCCCGCTGGACCACTTCCTACTATGGCAATATCATATCTTTCCATCATTTTCACCATTTATTCTATAGATGTTTATTTATCATAGTTTCTAATTCAGCTTTAGGTCTAAATCCTACTACCTTATCAACTAATTTACCATCTCTAAACATCATAAGTGTTGGTATACTAGCTATTTGTAAAGTATTTGAAACTACTGGATTCTTATCAACATCAACTTTTACAAATTTAACATCTTTTACTTCATTTGATAACTGATCAATTACTGGTCCAATCATTTTACAAGGTCCACACCAAGTAGCCCAAAAATCTACTAATACAACACCTTCATGTTCTAAAACTTCGCCTTTAAATTCATTGTCACTAACTTGTTTAACCATACTCATTTCCTCCTTAAATACCCCTGTTGGGTATTTTCTTTAATAGTATTATATTCTTTTGAAAGAAAAAGGTCAATGATTTTTACAAATATTTAAATTTTCTCAAAGGTTCCTTTTACTAAGAGTTCACAATTTAAAAGCATTGTTTTTCCCTTTGCAATTACAGTATTTATTTCTAAAGTTTCTTTATCTAAAAGAATAATATCTCCATCCTTACCTTGTGATATTCTTCCTTTAGAATTAAGCTTTAATACATCTGCTACATTAGAAGTTATAACTTTAATTGCTCCTTCTAATGGTATTTTATATTCTAAAACACTTCTTTTTACTTCTCTATATAAGGAAGAAACAGAGCATATACCAAGTCCTACAAACTCTCTATTTTTGTTAAAGATTGGCATACTTCCATTTCCATCGGAGGAAAAAGTAATATTTTCTAATGGTACACCTTTCTCTAAGCTCAATTTTAAAGCTTCACTGGCTAATAGTTCTTCTTCCTCTAAAAAGTCTGGATCAGAACTAGTAGTAAAATCAATAAATCCACCTTTTTTTGTGTATTCAACTCCTACATTAAATAATTTTCTACTTCTATTTACATGAGTAGGTAACAATTGCTTAGGTGGTATTTCAGTATTTTCAATAAGATTAAATAAAAACTCCATCTTTCTTGCACCATCACCTAAATGCACATTAACTACTCCACTTTTACCAGAAAGAAGTCCACCAACTCTTCCCTGTGCTACTATATTTGCAAATTGTTCATAAGTGGCTTGTGAACTTCTATGATCTGATAAAGCTATTTCCCCAATTCCTATAATCTTATCAATAAGCATAATATCAGACTTAACACTTTCTGTTAAAGATTTTACCGGAATATCATAAGAACCAGTATAGCAGTAAGTAGTTATACCTTCTTCTTCTAAAGCCCTTGCTTTAGCTATTAAATCCCTAATATTTCTACATACTCCATCAGTTCCTATACATCCTACAGCAGTAGTTATACCAGCTTTTATAAATTCACTTAATCCTATTTCTGGAGTTCTGGTTTTAAATCCTCCCTCACCACCACCACCAATTATATGAACATGGGAATCCACAAATCCAGGTACTGCTATTTTATCTTTTCCATCAATAACTTCTATATTTAGAAAATCTTTTGGAATAGCTATACTATCATATATCCCTTCTATTTTATATCCTAATAAAACTATATCCTTTATGCCTAAATCCTCTGGTGATAAAACTCTAACATTCTTTATTATTGTTATCATTGAATCACTTCCTAAATATTATTTTTTTAATATGCTTCTAATCACATCATTATAATACATACTGTTTCTATACTTATCTTTTATTTTTTCCCCATAATCTTTACTTTTATTAATATCAACATTCTCATATAGTACAGCTAATTTATAAAGAACTTCTGAATAATACTCTTTCCCTGGATATTCTTTTATATATCTTTCATAATATTTTAATGCTTCTTTAAAGTTATCACTATTCTCATAGCAATTTCCAAGCATATATATTATATGTCCCTTTAAATAACTATTATCACTATATAAAAGAGCAGTACTAAAATTATCTATAGCATTTTTATAATTTTTTTCTTTTAGGTTATCTACACCTTTTTTATATATAGCTTCTACTCCTGTATCATCCATTAATTTTTTTGCTTGATCTAAAACAATTTTATCATCAACAGAAGTTTCTTTATCTTTAAACTCTAATAATATATTATTTATTTCATCATAATTTTTATTGTTTATGTATTCTAATAGTTTGTTTATATTTAAAGTTTTTGTATCTTCTTTTTTGCTCTCCTCTTTAGTAGATATATCTTCTTTATTTTCATTATTATTTTCTTCAGTAACTAATTTTTCCTCTTCAGCTATTTGTTCTTTAGCTTTTATATTATGAATTTTATTTTTATAGATATTTACTGAAAAATATATAATTCCAGCAGATATTATTATTCCTAATCCTATAGATGAAAATTTCATAATTTTTTTATAGTTTATTTTATTAGAATTTCCTAAATGATTAATTTCTTTTAATGTTTTTAATGCTACATCATCTTTAGGATTTAATGAAAGAACCTTTTCTATACATTCCTTAGCCTTTATTAATTCACCTTTTTTCATATAACAAAAAGCTAATCCATTTCCTACATTTATTCCATTAAAATCAGTTTCTGAGCAAAATATTAAGTTTTCTATGGCTTCACTAAATTTTCCTTCTTTGATAAGTGGTAAGGTATCATCATAAGCCTTTAATCTATTTCTATCTATCTTTAAGTCTTTTAAATACCCCTTTGCCATTAAATCATTATTATATTCTACATTAATGTTCCAGCAATATTCCGCTTCTTTTAAGTTTCCTTTTATATACCATATTATCCCTTTAAGATTTAATGCAGATGAATTTTTTAGATTTTCACAAATAATTTCATCACATATACTTAAACTTTTATCAAATTCTCCTTTGTTATAAAATCTTAAAGCTTTTTCATACTTAGTCTTTGACATAATTTATACTAATCCTCCAAAAAATAAATCACTTTTTATAAAGCTACTATATATAGTCGCTTAAAAAAGTGATTTCCTTAAATTATTTAATCTTGTATGTTTTCATTATTTAAGCAATTTATACTTATTATTTTCCACTCACTATCTTTTTTTACTTTTCCTAAAACTACTGATATATAATCCTCATCTCCTTTTAAAAGCAATACTTTAAAATCATCAAATCCTAATTCTTTAAAATATTCCTTTTTAGGGAAATCAGTTATATTTAAATATTCATCTGATATTTTACTATTCCTATTATATATATTTACTATTTTTGCATTCTCTTTTTTATCGAACCCAAATAAAAATTCATTTGAAATATAATTTATATTTTTATTTCTTAAAGCCATAAATATATCATTTAATATTATTCCATATCCATATCCTTCTCTATTTAAAATATCTTCTTTAGAATATTTTATAATTTTTTCATTACTATTTAAATTATTACCTCTTTTATTAGAATCTTCACTTAATATTATTTGAATTTGCTCCTTATCTTTTGATACACTAATACTTTTTATTAATTGATTATTTTCTTTAGTATTATATATTAAACTAAGTTTATTTTTATTTACATCTAATAAATATATCTCCCCATATTTTTCATTACCATAACTTTTATTTATAGCAATTAGTAGTTTACCCTCATTAGTCCATGATATATCTTTAAAATATATATTATCATTAGCATTATTGCATATATAATACTCTTTTATAAAAGAATTTTTTCCATTAAACTTAACTATTAATTTGCTCTCCTTATTATTATCTATTACAGCCTCATATTTTTCATTATTATAAGTATAAACCTTCCAATTGGTATTATAATAATTATTTAAAATTTTATATCTTATTTTAGGCATAACCTCACTACCATTTATTTTATAATTATGTTTTATCTTATCTATTTGTTTTTCTAAGCTTTGGTCTACTTTTTCACCATTTTCTAAGAAATTATTATTTCCATTTACTTTAAATATGTATTTTTTATTTTTTTCTACTATAATTCCACATATAATAAATATTAAAATAACTATAGAAATTATAAAGAAATTATACTTCTTTTCTTTTTTATAAAACTTATACTCATTCTTATAATCATCTATAAATTTATCTTTAGATGAGATTTTTTCATCTTTAATCAACTTTTTTAGTATCTCTTCATTATTTAACTTTTCATAATAAACTTCTTTGCAGCTATTACAACGATTCATATGATTTTTCATAGCCTTTTCTAAGTCCTTTGGAAGTTTACCATTAATCATTTTTAAAATATACTTTTTGAAGGTATTGCAATTCATATTATCACCTCCTAATATTTTTATTATAAATACTCCTTATTCTTCTATTATAAATGTAAAACTTTTAATATTGTTTTATTGATTTTAAAATATATATTAACATTATAATAAAATATTTTAACTATCTATTTTTATGTTTTATGACAATTATAAAAAAAGAGATATTTTGAAATTAATTTCAAAATATCTCTTTCTATAAAGTATTAAATATCATTATGTAATTTTAATACAATTACTTATTTATAAAAAATAATGCCTAATATAGCTGCTAAAACAATAGTTAATATAGGATGAATTTTCTTCGATAATAAAACAGCTCCTGTTATTAAAGTAATAATTATTGATTGCCAATCTACATAAGATGTTTTAGCTAAAGATAAAAATGCATTTATTATAAGTGCTATAAGTATAGGTCTCATTCCCATTAAACCATTTTTTACAACTTTTGATTCTTTAAATTTTTCCATTGTTTTTTGAAGTATAGACACCAATATAAAAGACATTAAAACTACTCCAGTAGTTGCACTTATACTTCCTAAAACACCTGATACTTTATATCCAACAAAGGTTGCTGAGTTTATAGCAACAGGTCCTGGAGTCATTTGAGAAATACCTATTATATCTACAAATTGATTATTTGTAATCCAATTATTATTATTAACTATTTCTCTTTCTATAAAAGGTAGCATTGCATATCCACCACCAAAGCTAAATGCTCCTATCTTAAAAAAAGCCCATAATAATTTTAAGTATATCATTTTTAACTAACCTTTCCCTTGTAAAATATTATTCCAAATATAGCAGCAGCAATTATTACAAAAACAGGATTTACTTTAAAAACAGTTAATAATATTACTGCTAAAACAATAAGTACGTAATTAACTTTAGTTTTTGGAACTGATTTAGATAAACTTACAACTGCAATTAATACAAGCATAGGTACTGCAGCACTTATGCCCTTAAAGGCTAGATTAACATAATAGTTGTCTCTAAATTGCATAAAAGCAGTAGCTACAATTAGTATTATTAAAAAAGATGGAAGGACCACTCCTAATAGCCCTAAAATTGCTCCTAAAAATCCACCAATTTTATATCCTATAAATATAGCTGAATTTATAGCCAAAGCTCCTGGTAAACTTTGTGACATTACAAGAATATCCATAAATTCTTCTTTAGTTATCCAATTATTTTTATTTACTACTTCCGCCTCTATAAGTGGTATCATTGCATATCCACCACCAAACGTAAAAGCACCTATTTTTAAAAAAGATAAAAACATTTTTACTGACTTATTCAAGGTTCTTCTCCTAATTCTAATAATATTTATTTTATATCTATGTATTTTATTATTGTCTATTTAATTATAATATATTTTTTATAATTAAATAATTTTTTATAATATAAAACAAAAAAAGATATGAATAATCACATCTTTTCTTGCTTTTAATGTATTTTAGTTTTTGAGTATTATTAAATTTTTAATTTAATTGCTTTAATTATTGTTCCATTATTACCTTTTTAGCATTAAGAATTGATGTAGCACTCATTGAGAACTCATCTAATCCATATTCTACTAATGTTGGTATAGCTGCCTCATCTCCAGCCATTTCTCCACACATTCCTACCCATTTACCATGCTTATGAGCACCATCTATTGTCATCTTTATTAATCTTAATACAGCCGGATGCATTGGGTTATAAAGATATGATACTTTTTCACTCATTCTATCTGCAGCTAAAGTATATTGAATTAAATCGTTAGTTCCTATTGAGAAAAAGTCAACATACTTAGCTAATTCATCAGCATAAACTGCTGCTGCTGGTATTTCAACCATAATACCCCATTGTATAGTTTCTGAGAATTCTTTTCCCTCTGACTTTAATTCAGCCTTACATTCTTCAACTACTTCTTTTGCTTGAAGGAATTCTTCAAGTCCTGATATCATTGGGAACATTACTCTTAAATCTCCATAAATAGAAGCTCTTAATAATGCTCTTAACTGAACTTTAAATAATTCTTTTCTATCTAAACATAATCTTATAGCTCTATATCCTAAAAATGGGTTCATTTCTTCTGGTAATGGTAAGTATGGAAGAGTTTTATCTCCACCGATATCTAGAGTTCTTATAACAACTTGCTTACCAGCCATTTTTTCTAAAACGTATTTGTATGATTCATATTGTTCTTCTTCTGTTGGAGCCTCTGTTCTATCCATATATAAAAACTCTGTTCTAAATAAACCTACTCCGTCTCCACCATTAGCTAATACTTGATCAGCATCTTGAGGCTTACCTATATTTCCGCAAACTTCTATTCTTTTTCCTTCTTTAGTAACTGTTTTAACATTGATTAAAGCTTTTAATTCCTCTTGTTCTTTTATAAATTCATCTCTTTTAGCTTTATATTCTTCTATTGTTTTTTCATCTGGATTTATTATTGCATTTCCTTCTATTCCATCAACTATTACAGTATCTCCTGATTTAACTGATGAAGTTATATCCTTTAATCCAACAATTGCAGGAATTTCTAAAGTTCTAGCCATTATAGCTGAGTGAGAAGTTCTTCCTCCAATATTTGTTAAGAACCCTACCACTTTACTTCTATCTAATTGAGCAGTATCTGAAGGAGTTAAATCATTAGCAACAACTATGGTATTTTCCTCGCTTATTTCAAATCCAACTACTTTACCAGCTAAATTAGTTATTATTCTTTTTGATACGTCCTTTATATCTGCTGCTCTTTCTCTCATATATGGATCTTCCATTGAGTCAAAAATTGCAACAAATGTATTTGTAACATCATTAACAGCTTTCATTGCATTTGAATTATTGTTTTCTATTTCAAGCTCCATAGCACCAGTAAATTCTGGATCATCTAGTAAAGTTAAATGAGCTTCAAAAACTGCTGCTTTCTCTTCTCCCATTGATTTTGCTGCTTTAGCCTTTACGTTTTCTAATTGAGTTTTAGAAAGTTCTAAAGCTTTTTTTAATTTTTCTTTTTCAGCTTGAACATCTGTTATCTTTTCATCACTTATTATTATCTCTTCAGTCTCCTGTAAAAATACCTTACCTATTGCATATCCCTTTGAAGCTGCAATACCTTTCATCATAATAAATATCCTCCTTAAAAAGTATCTATTTAAATATTAAAGTTAAATTCTAAAATTACTCTATATATTCATAGCAATTACTATGCCAAAAATTTATAATACCTAAATAAAAAAATTATTTAAGCTTATAATTCCCATATTAGCTTATTTTAATTAATATTTTATTATTTATGTAAAAATTATTTGCATGTATGAAAATATATTATTATTGATATTTTTTATCACCATATTTTTTCCAATATTCCACTATAACGTTGATTATACTATCTTTTACTGATATAATCAATTTGATATTTTTTATCATGCATATTGAATATATCGATAAATTTTATCAACCTTTCTCTTTAGTCAGTTTTTATATTATACATTTAATATTCACTTTTTATTAATACTTATAAAACTAATTTAATAATTTTAATAACGAAAGGATAAAATTCTATGTATTCTAAAGAAATTTATATAAAAGATACTAATGGGCTTCACACTAGATTTTCAGCAATGCTTGTAAATAAAGCCTCTAATATAAAAAGTAAATACAATATAAACCTATATATAAAAAAACCTCCTTATACTGACTGGCTAGGCATAAGTATGCTTGCATTACTTTCTTTAAAGGTACAGCAAAATGAAAATGTATTTATAGGGGCAGATATTAATAATCCTAACTGTAAAATTGCCGTAAAAGAACTTATAGATTACATAAATAGTACTATAAATAATACTCCTTCTGTAATGAATCAAATAGATGCTTTTATAGAAGAAAGTAAAATAGCTAATGAACAAATTTTAGAATCTTTACCTATAGGAGTTTTAGTTATTGATTCTAACTCAAATATAACAAATATAAATGAATATGCACTTTCTTTAATAGATAAAAACCATGAGGATGTTTTAGGTAAAAAAATTTCCGATATAATTCCTACTACAGAGCTTCCAAATATAATAAAGACTAAAAGTAAACACTTTGGTCATATTCAACATATAAATAACAAAATAACAATGGTTAATAGGACACCTATTTTTAATAATGAAAAAGTAATAGGTGCTATAGGTGTTCTTCAAGATGTTTCTGATATTATAGGAATAAAAGAATTAAATGAAAAATTCAAGAAAATTCTTGAATGTTCTCATGATATGATTTGTTTTGTAGATGAATTTGGTAAGGTAAGTTATATAAATCCAGGCTACGAAAACACTTTAAAAAGCTGTTCTAAAAATATTATAGGAAAAGATATAAATATAGTATCTCCTAATGGATTAAGATATAAATCATTTAAAGATAAAATCACACTTCAAAATATAAGGCATACTAAAGATGGTATAGATTTAATAAGCACTATAGAACCTATATTTATTGATAATATTTTTAAAGGAGTAATATCAACTTCTAAACCTGTTAATGAAATAAAAGAAATCATGAAAAAACTTAGAAAATCTGAAGAAGAATTAAATTATTATAAAGAAGAACTTTTACGTCATACATCAATATCATCTTTTCAAGATATTATAGGTGCTTCTGGAGTTTTAAAAGATATACTTTATATATGTGAAAAAGCCTCAAAAAGCACCTCTACAGTTCTTATAAGAGGGGAAAGTGGTACAGGTAAAGAACTTATCGCAAAAGCTATACATAATAATAGCTTAAGAAAAGATAAACCTTTTGTAAGAGTAAACTGCGCTGCCATTCCTGAAAATTTATTAGAAAGTGAATTATTTGGTTTTGAAAAAGGAGCCTTTACAGGAGCTATAAAAAGTAAACCAGGTAAATTTACTATAGCAGATGGCGGAACTATATTTTTAGATGAAATTGGTGATATGCCAGTATATATGCAAGTAAAACTTTTAAGAGTTCTTCAAGAAAAAGAAATAGAATCCTTAGGAGGATTAGAACCTCATAAAATTGATGTAAGAGTTATTGCAGCTACTAATAGAGATCTTGAAAGCCTTATGAAAAGTGGAGATTTTAGAGAAGATTTATATTATAGATTAAATGTATTATCAATAAATTTACCTACCCTAAAAGAAAGAAAAGCAGATATTCCCTTATTGGTAGAGCACTTTATTGCTAAACTAAATAAAAAGCTAAATAAAAATATAAAGTCTATTGATAGTGATTGCATGAATCTCCTTCAAAACTATTCTTGGCCAGGTAACATAAGAGAATTAGAAAATATAATAGAACGCGCTATTAATTTATGTGAAGGTAATCACATAACATCAAGAGATTTACCTACTTATATAATAGGTAATTATTCATCATCTACAAATCTTATAAATGTAATAAATGATGAAATCCTTCCCTTTGAAGAATATGAAAAACAAATCATAGAACTTGCTATTAATAAATATGGTAGTTTTAATAAAGCTGGAAAAGCACTTGGGCTAACCCATAGAACCATAAGCCTAAAATGTAAAAAATATGGCATTAATAAGGATTCCTAAGATATATACAATACTAATTTCAATAATTATTAATTTTAAGAGTTTTGTTAAACCTTATAAAAAAAGGTGCAAAACTCCATTAATATAAGTTATAATTATTTTATATAATAACTAAAATTTATAATTATTTTAATTAGGAGGAGTCCAAGGTGAATAAGAAAAAAATATCCCAATTGCTTGTAGTCGCATCTACAGTAGTTGGAACTACTGCAATAGCTACGGAATATGCTTACGCTACTGAAAACAATACCCATTCATCTAAAAAAACCAATTATTCTTCTACAGTGGATTCTGTTAAAGTACAAAAAGGTCAAGTTATTAATATAACTACTAATTTAAGAATTAGAGAGGATATTAATAAAGATAGTAAGACTATTGGTTACCTAATGAATGGAGATATTTTCGAAATTCTTGATCAAAGTAATGGTTTATATCATATAAAAAGCGGTGAAAAAGAAGGATATATACCTAAAGAATATGTAAAAGAATTAAATACAGGAACTTTTAATAAAGATTCTAAAGAAACTTCTGATAAAACAGAAAACGTAAAAAAATCAAAAGGAAAAGTTATTAATGTATCAACTAATTTAAGACTTAGAAAAGCTGCTAACTATAATAGTGATGTAGTAGGATATGTTATAAATGGACAAACTTTTGATATTAATAATAAAGATGGAGATTGGTATAATATCTCCTTAGACGATAAATCAGGTTATATCCATAAAGATTATGTAGAAAAAATTGATGAAAATAAAGTAACTACAAATAAAAAAGAAACTTCTGATAAAATTGATATAAAAGATAAGGATAATAAGGTTTCCTCAGTTGATTCCAATAATAAATTAACTGAAAACAAAAAGGTAGAATTACCTAATAATGATAAGAAGGAAAATACAGAAGTTAAACAAAATAACAATAAAGAAATTTCTAAAGATATGAATACTAATTTATCAAAGGAAAATATTACATCTAAACCTTTAAATAATCAAAATAATTTAGAAGTTAATAAATCTACTGATAAAGAGAATTCTAATAAAAGTTCTGATTCTTCAAAAGAAACTAATAGTAACAAAAATAACTTAGAAGATAATAAAAATAATTCCTCCGATAAAACTAATAATTATAAATATGTTACGGAAGAAGCACCAAACAACACCAAATCTCCAGCTACTGCTTTAATGACTGTAAGTAACTACTCTTCTTATATAAGTAAGGGACAAGTTATTAATGTATCTTCTTCTTTAAGAGTGAGAGAAGGCGCTGGTACTAATACTAAAATTGTTGGTTATTTAAATAATGGACAAACTTTTGATATTACTGGCAAAAGTGGAGATTGGTATTATATAAAGTCTGGAAATACCACTGGATATGTTCATAAAGATTATGTTAAAGAAATTAATAGTTCTCAACAAAATAATAATTCAAATTCCACTTCTACAAATACTAATACATCAGTAAAAGGTCAAGGTCAAGTTATTAATGTATCTTCTTCTTTAAGAATCAGAGAAGGAGCTAGTACTAATACTAAAACTGTTGGATATTTATATGCAAATCAAACTTTCGAAATTAATGGTAAAGAAGGTAACTGGTATCATATAAAATCTGGTAATGTTGTTGGATATGTTCATGAAGATTATGTTAAAGTAATTAGTAATTCTTCAGGAAGTACTAATTCAGATTCAACAAATTCTAAACCTTCAACTGATAATTCTGTAAAAGGAAAAATTGGTCAAGTAGTTAATGTATCTTCTTCTCTTAGAATTAGAAAAGGAGCTGGCACTAATACCGCTGTCGTTGGAACTCTATACAATGGTCAAACCTTTGATATTAATGGTAAAGAAGGCGACTGGTATTATATTAAATCCGGTGGTACTACTGGATACGTTCACAAGGACTATGTAAAAATAGTAGACCTTAATGGATCTAATTCAGGCAATACTGTGACTCCACCTTCAAATAGTGATAGTTCTGTTGAAGGTCAAAAAGGCCAAGTAGTTAATGTATCTTCCTCTTTAAGAATTAGAGAAGGTGCTGGTACTAATACACCTATTATAGGTACTTTATATGCTAATCAAACCTTTGATATTAATGGGAAAAGTGGAGATTGGTACTATATAACTTCAGGAAATATTAAAGGATATGTACACAAAGACTATGTTAAAATAATTAGTAATAACTCTAACTCTGGAAGTGGAAATAGCTCAAGTGAAACTGTTAATTCAAAAGGAAAAGTTATTAATGTATCTACAAACTTAAGAATTAGAAAAGAACCTAATACTAATAGTTCTATTGTAGGATATTTAGTAAATGGAGATACTTTCGATATAATAAGCAAAAAAGGAAACTGGTACTATATAAGTCATCAAAATAAAACTGGACATGTTCATGAAGATTATGTTCAACTTATTGGATCTAATACGGAAAGTAATAAACCATCTTTACCAGAAACTAGTAAACCAACTAAAAATGAATATGGTATGGTATATAATGTATCAACTAACTTAAGACTTAGAAGTAATCCAAGTACCAATAGTTCAACTATAGCTTATTTACTTCCAGGAGAAACCTTTAAGATACTAGGAGTTTCTGGAGAATGGTACAATATAAATTATAAAAATAAAATAGGTTATGTTCATAGTAACTATGTAAAAAAAGTAGATTCACCTAATAATTCAAACAATAATTCAAATAGCAACGGATCAAGTAATGGTTCTACTCAACAAACTTACGAAGCTGTTTTAAGTGCTATGAAAGCTCAAATAGGTAGTCCTTATGTTTGGGGTGGGGCTGGTGAATATTTCACTTCTTCCCTTTTAAATACACTAAAACAAAGATTCCCTTCTGAAACGGCAAGAGGAATGTATGATCACTGTTCAAATTATACAGATCAAGGATACAGAGCCTTTGACTGTTCCGGTCTAATGCAATGGGGATTTAGACAAGCTGGTATAAGAATCGGAAGAACAACTTGGGATCAAATAAATAACGGATTTGAAGTTTCTTTAAATAGTTTAAAACCTGGAGACTTATTATTCTATAGTAATTTACAACATGTAGGTATGTATTTAGGTAATGGTCAATGGATAGAATCTCCAAACTCAAGAAGCTTTGTTAAAATTGCTGATGTACCTTGGCATAGAATTGGTAGAGCTAGAAGAGTTCTATAATTTAATTATAAAAATATTGATTTAAATAATTATTAGTTCCTTACAGAAAAAGGTATTAAAATTAGATAAAACATCTAAATTTTAATACCTTTTTATAATTACATAAAATTTATTCTTTCTTTCTGAACTTGAATTTTTTATGATTTATTATTTTATATTTACCTGTATTTATCTAATATTATATAAACCTTAAACATATCTCCTTCTATATCTATTTTCATCTCTCCTCCATGAAGTTCTACAATAGATTTAGCTATAGCTAGTCCAAGTCCAGCTCCATCTATCTTTGAACTTCTTGCTAAATCGCCTCTTGTAAATCTTTCAAATAATTCTTTTCCATCAAAATTCAATTCATAAGATGATATATTTTTAAAAGCTATAATAACTTTATTGTCTAGGCTATTAATATCAATATACACTCTTGTTCCTTCTAAAGAATATTTATAAGCATTTACTATTAGATTCTCAAAAACCCTTGAAAACTTTTGTGGGTCAACATACTCCATTAAAATATCTTCATCACTATTTATTTTAAAATCTATGTTTTTATTAGAATATACTGGAGTACACTCCCCCAAACTTTGATGTAAAAGTTCTATTAAATCTATCCTTTTGATTTCTAAATCTATTTTTCCAGAAGAAAGCTTAGATATTTCAAATAAATCATTTATTAAAGATTTAAGTTTATTAGCTTTTCTATCTAAAATACTTAAGTATTCTTTCCTTTCTTCTTCTGATAAATCTTCTCTATTTAAAATATCTACATAATTTATTATTGATGTTAAAGGAGTTTTTAAATCATGAGATACATTTGTTATAAGTTCCGTTTTTAGTTTCTCATTTTTTATATTTTCACTAACTGCTTTGTTATATCCATTTGTAACATCATTTAAAAGCATCCCAATGTCTTTAAGTCCTAATAAATTAAAATTATTATTATTATTTTCTCCACTAATAATATTCTTTAATTGCTTTTTTAGTCTTATAATTCCAAAAGATCTATACATATTAAAGAATATTAAAATACATATTATAGAGCCATTGAACAAAATAAAAAATATAGATGTTCTTAAGATACCTAATATACTCATAATGCTAAGTAATATTAATACAATTATAAATCCATAATTAAATTTTATTTTACCTTCTACAGGTTTATTTCCATACCACTGTATTAAAGGCTCGTCCTTTATAGTTTCTTTTATAATATTTCCTTTATATTTTTTTATATTATAAATTAATTTTATGATATAAATTATGTTTATTAATATCAATATGAATAGTTTAAATATATTTTTTCTTATTGATTCTAATCCCATATAGAAAATAGGTGTATCATTATAATAAGTATTTTTAAACATTAACAAAGTATAATTTTCATTATTAATTGTAAATTCATCTTCTTTTGTAAAATAACTTTCATGTTTGTTAAGATAATTATATAAACTATTCATATTAAGCTTTTTAAATTTTATATAGGAAATTTTATATTGAGTATCATCAATATTATCCTTTGTTTGATTTATTACTTCACTTTTTGCTTGTTCCTGATCTTCTCCATTAATTACATGGTTTTCTATACCTATTCCTGGCTCATTAGTTAGCATAAAATTTTTAGTATTATTTATCAGAACTATTCCTGTCATATCGTTATAATTTTCTATTATTTTTTTTGTAAAATTATTAAACTCTTCTTGATTATCTAAATCTTTATACTCTTCTAAAGTATTCTTAACAAACTCATCTGTTTTATCAAACAATTCCTTATATCTATTTATACTATTTTGTTTTGCTAAAGAAGCATATTTTTCATCATCACTAGTTAAAATTGTTTTTATTATTTTTAAAGAACTAGTTTGTCCTATATCATAAGATGCATAATTTATATAATGCTTAATATTTATACTACACAAAAATGTTGCATAAATTGCTATAATTATTAAAAATAAATCTAATACACTAAATTTAAATACCAGTCTTTTTAACTTATTTTTCCATCTTATATCCAATTCCCCACACCACCTTTATATATTCCGGTTCCTTCGGATTTATCTCTATCTTTTCTCTTATCCTTCTTATATGAACAGTTACTGTATTATCACTTTTATAAAAAGGTTCATCCCATACCCTTTCATATATTTCTTTTATTGAAAATATTCTTCCTAAATTTGATGCTAATAAAATTAATATTTTATATTCTGTAGCTGTTAAATGTACCTTTTCTCCTCTTAATATTATAGATTTTAAATTTTTATTTATCTCTAAATCCTTAACTATAATTTTATGTTCTTCAACCTTCCTTTCTAAAGGCTTTTCATACCTTCTTAACTGTGATTTAACCCTTGCAATAAGCTCTAAATGATTAAACGGCTTAGTTATATAATCATCAGCTCCTATATTTAATCCCAATATTTTATCATTATCTTCAGATTTTGCAGAAAGCATTATTATAGGTATATTTTTCTTTTCTCTTATTTTCATACAAGTTCTTATACCATCCAAATTAGGCATCATAACATCTAAAATTATTAAATGTATCTCCTCTCTTTCTAAAATTTCTAAAGCTTCAATTCCATCCACTGCTTTTATAGGTTTTATATTACTTTCACCTCTTAAATAAATTTCAATGGCATCCCTTATTTCCTTCTCATCATCTACTATAAGCACTTTAAATTCCTTCATAATTTTATCTCCTTAAAAATTTTCTCCTCCTATAATTTTATATTAAATGTTTAAAATTACAAAAAAACAAACAAATATATTAAGAATATATTAAGATTTTTAAATATACTTATTTTGAATAATGAAACCAACCTTAAATTTACATTAAATACATATAAAAATATACTTAAATATGTATACAATTCTAATATTTTCTTTCAATCTATTCTATAATAAATACTAACAATACTTAGGAGGTATACTATGCTTAAAGTAGAAAATATTACCAAAAAATATGGAAAAGATGTAGTTTTAAAAAACATATGCTTTTCAATTGGAGATGGAGAAATAGCCGTTTTAGCAGGACCAAACGGAGCTGGTAAATCTACTACAATAAAATCAATTGCTGGTTTATTAAGATATGATGGTATTATAGAGCTATCAGGTTTTAACAATAAGTCTATAGAAGGGAAACGATTACTGGGATATATTCCAGAAATGCCTGCCTTATTTCCTTTGTTAACTATCTATGAACATTTAGAATTTATGGCTCATAGTTACGGAATAAAAGAGTACAACCAATATGCAGAGGATCTTCTTAAGCTTTATGATCTTTGGGATAAAAAAGATAAATTCGGAAGTGAACTTTCAAAAGGTATGATGCAAAAGGTAAGTATTTGCTGTGCTTTAATAACTAATCCTAAAATTTTATTAATAGACGAGCCTATGATAGGACTTGATCCTAAAGCAATAAAAACAACAAAAATGCTTCTAAATGAACTTAGAAATAATGGAACTAGTATTTTAATAAGTACTCATTTACTTGATTCTGTTGAAGGATTATGGGACAAAGTTCTAATAATGAAAAATGGTGAAGTAGTTTTTGCTAAAACCAAAGAGGAAATGGAGAATCATCATAAATCTCTAGAGGAAATATTCTTTGAAGTTACGGAGGATTAAGGTTTGGAAGCTTTATTTTACTTACAAAAAAGAACGTTTATTAATTATTTTAAAAGATTAAAGAAAAACCCCAAAAAAGCAATAGGCCCTATAGTGTTTATATTTTGGCTTGTAATGATTTTAATTCCTAACGGTAAAAGTAGCAGTAGTAATGATACAAAATTCCTTACATCTTCTATTTTTGTTACTATATTTTTTATAATTACAACTCTTTATTTTTTATATTCATTATATAGTGGGTCTAAAAAAGTAAACTCTCAATTTTTACTAAGTGATGTTAATCTCATATTTACATCACCTATAAAACCTCAAACTATTTTAGTTTTTGGTGTATTAAAAAAGATGGTTGCTGATATTTTTATTAGTGTATATTTTTTATATCAAATTCCAAGAATATTGACTTCTTTAAATGTTAAAATTGCAAATCAAATTATTATTATTATAACTTTTATTATATTTCAATTTATATTTTGTAACTGTTTAAAAATATTTATTTTTGCATTATGTGCAAAGTATTCTAATTTACCTAATATAATAAAAAATACACTGAAAATATTTTTACTTATATTATTTGCTTTACTAGGATTATATATATTCTTAGGTGACATACAATTAAGACTTTTAAATATTAATAATTATATATGTAACTCAAAAATAATAGATTACATACCTATTATAGGATGGATAAAATTTATAGTTCTTAAAAGTATGACAAGTATAAATCCTTTATCCCTTATATTTTTAGTATTAATTCTTATAATATCTGTAATTTTATTGCGTATAACTTATTTTATAAAATTAGATTATTATGAAGATGTTCTTTCTTCTGCTGCAGATAATGAATTTGCTAATAAGGCTAAAAATGGGAAATTATCTGCTAATGAAATAAATGAACATAATAATCAAAATTTAACTTTTAAAATTAAAAATATTAAACTAAAACTAGATGGAGTTTATGGAGCTAAAACTATTTTTTATAAACATATAAATGAATATTTTAAAAAGAGTTTTTTCTTCTTTATAAACCTATATTCTATATTTCTTTTAGGAGGTTCTTTAGGATTTGCAATAGTATGCAAGGAAGGTTCTATAAGAGATATACTAATAGGCAGCTGTGCATTAATGATTTTTGCTTCTCTAAATAGTAAAATATATAATGAAATAAATTTTCATTATATTTATTTATTACCAGACTCAACAGCAAAAAAATTATTTTATAGTATTTCATCATCATTGATAAAATCTTTAGTAGATGCCTTACTTTTATTTATTCCTTCAGGAATAATTTTAAAGCAGAATTTTTTATTTGTAATATTATGTATAGTTTGCTATGTAACTTTGGCTTATATGCTATCTTTAAATGGTTTATTTACATTTAAAATTTTAGAATTTATAGGGTTAAATAATAGCACTATATCTGGTTTATTATTAATAATACTTCAAATTATATTATTTATACCAATAATAGCTCTTTTAATTACATCAAATATATTTAATTTATCCTTTATATTCTATATCTTATTTTTATTATATACAGTTTTAGTATCTTTCCTTTTAACTTTAGGCTGTAGAAGTATTTTAGATAATATGGAACAACATACAGAATAAAAAATGGACTGTAACACCTAGAAATATTTTTAGGAGCTACAGTCTCTTTTCTTTTTTATTTCTTAATTTTATGAATAAAATTATTCATAAAATTAAGAAATTAACTCTTTAAATTTAATATTATTTCTTACTGGATTAAAATCTTCTTCCTCTTTAGCAGTATTTTTCACTCCTGAATCTAACTCAATAGCCTTTTTTAAATACTTAATAGTATTGTCTATATCTCCTCTTCTTCCATAAATACTTGCAATACCATAATAGGTCCATACATAATCTTCAACTTCTAAAGCTTTATCATACCACTTAAGAGCCTCATCATATTTCCCTTTCAATTCATAGCTTAAAGCCTTATTAAATCTACCATATCCATAATCACCTTTTATTTCTAAAGATTTATCAATATCTTTCATTCCCTCTTCAAATCTGCCATCATAAACCTTTGCAATACCCCTTATATTGTAAGCTTTATAATAATCTTCATTTTTATTTATTATATTATCAGCTATTTTTATTGTTTCATCATAATTTTTTTTGAAAAATGTTTCATAAGCTTTATTATATTCTTCATCTAATTTTTCTAAGTTAGATTCTTGTTTTAAAAAGGTTTTATTTTCTTTATTCTCATTAATTATTCTTTCCTCTACAGCTTGTTGTGATTTTAACATCTCTTTATTATACTTTCTTTCTTTTAGTAAAATTCCTAATGAAACTGCTATCAAAATCACTAAAATTATAGCTTTTACCTTAGTACTTCCTGGCAATTTTATTCTCATATTTTTCTCCTTTTATCCTTAAAAATATATAATAATTCAATTTTAATCAATGATCTAATAGATATCAATAAATATATATTTATATTTTTGATAATTTTACATAAATCAACTTGTATTGCTAATTGAAGTAATATGATGAATTAGTAAGCAAAACTTTTCTAATAATGAATAAAAACTTGTATCACCTATATTCATCCAATTCTGTCTACTTACTTTGTTTCTATTTTTCATATAATTATTATATTATTAATGTGGTATTAAATTTTAAGGAGATTTTAAAAAATGGGTTACATTAAAAGTAAAAAATCCTATATCCTAGATATACTAATAATAATTCTAGGATGCTTTATAGCTTCATTAGGCGTAAACTTATTTTTATGCCATGCTAAATTACTAAGCGGAGGAGCAACTGGTGTTGCACTTATAATCCAATACCTAACTGGCTTCAAAGCAGGTTTTACAGTATTTATACTTAACTTACCTTTATTTGTATTATCTTACTTTAAACTTGATAAGAAATTTACTGTTTACTCTGCTATAGGTATGGTTGCACTTTCCATAGCTCTTTTAATAACTGAACCATTATCATCTTTTGTTCAAATAGATGATATCTTACTTCATTGTATTTATGGTGGTGCACTTTGTGGAATAGGTTATGGACTAGTATTCAGTAGAAATGGTTCTACTGGAGGTACTGATATAATCACTATGGTTATAAGGAAAAAATTCTCAAACTTTAATATAGGTTCTGTAGGATTTGCTCTTAATTTAATAATCATATTAATAGGTATAATATTTTTTGGAGTTTCAAAAGGACTTTATACTTTAATATCTATGTTTATTCAAGGTTATGTATTAGATATAGTTATTAAAGGTGTAAGTAGTAAAAATTTATTATTCATCATTACAGATAAAGAGGATGAAGTTATCGACTATATAATAAAAGACCTACATAGAGGTGTTACTTCTCTTCGTGCTGAAGGTGAATATACTCACGATTCTAAAAAAATGCTTTATTGTATTGTAACTGCCCGTGAAATGATAGAGCTTAAAAGTACAATACATTATATAGATCCTAAAGCCTTCATAACAATTATGGATACATCAGAAGTTAAAGGAAAGGGCTTTAAAAATATATAAATCCCAAAAGAGTATCTCAAATCTTTTGTAATTTAAGGGATACTCTTATTTTTATGTATTTATTTTAGTATATATAAAAGAGGCTTTTTTTAAGAGCCTCTTTATATATTATTTAAAAAATTTATTTTTAATATCATATAAAAAAATAGTTATTGCTAATAAATCAGCACTTCCCCCAGGACTTATATTTTCTCTTATAAATTCTTTATTTAACTCTTCTATTCTTTCCTTAAATGTATTAGATTCATTAAGTTCATCTAAAATATTATTAGCCTTTTTCTTTACATAATCTAATTTTTTAAAATCATGTCTATAAATTATAGTTGAATCATCACATTTACACATAATCTTTATTAAAGTTTTAATTAGTAATTGATTTTCTTCTAAATTATCATTAGAATTATTTTTTAACCCTTCATAAAATGGAAGACTATAGTTAAAAATTATACTTAATCCATTCTCTACTTCTCCTCTTATACCTTTAAAGCCATACTTTTTGTAAAGAGTTTCACCATGAGTTAATTCTCCACAAAGATTACTATTTTTAAGCTCTTTTTCCACAATTCCATCACACATATTCTTTATAACTGTGGATATATTTTGAAATCCTAGGTTATTTTTCATGGAAAAGGCTACTGCTGATATTGTTATTCCCATTAAAAATAACATTCCCCTATGAGTATTAACTCCTTTTGTTCTTATCATCATATACTCTTCTGCTTCTTTACCACAATTTCTTATTTGTAAAAATAACTCATTTTCATTTTTAGCTTTAAATCCTTCATTTGCACATATAACCATAGGTTTTATAAGTGATGCTGTTGATTTTAAAAAAGTATAATAATCCATATCCTTATGAGCTCCATTGGATACAGGGGAAACTAATCCAGGTGAAGGATATGAAGAAACTTCATAAAGCATAGCTTTTACTGCAAATTCTACTAAGTTAAATACCCTATCATCTATTTTTAATATATTTTTCATTAAAAGTTCTCCACCTATCTTCTATATATGTTTCTATATCTTCTATTGGATGTGATCTATTTCTTGAACAAATATGTGCTGATTTATCACAAAGATAACATTTTCTCGCTTCTTTATTAAGATCTTTTCTACTTATAGATTCAACTTTATCTATATCATAAACATCAATATCAACTAATCTCCCCAAAAAGTGATTTTCTTCTATTTTAATTGTCGCCCTTTTTATATTCTCGCCTCTATCATTTATTACAAATATTCCATAAGGCCCTTCTTTGCTTTCTCCCTTTTTAGAAAACATTATTTTATCTTCCGGAAAATGTTTATGTAGTTCCTTTATTATTTCATTTACAATTCCTTTAGTTACATTATTACATTTATTTATTCCAGGATAATTAGCTCTTATAAAAACGCATGGTGATTGATATTCACCCTTTAGATTATTTATCCATTCTACTCGTTTTTCTCTTTCTAGTAAAAAATCTAATATATCGCTCACCAAAAACACCCCTTTATACAATTTTCAGTATAATATAAGCTTAAAGTATTATTTATATTTTTTTATTAAATATTTAAATGTTTCTTCAGGTACAATCTCTTTAATTAAATTAAATTCTTTAACTTTTAATAGCTCTCTCACCTTAGAAGCACTTATAACCTCACCATTATATTCTCTTCTCTTTATAATCTCTAACTTTATATTAAATTTTTTTAGTTCTTCTTTTAAACTATCATTATATGTTTTGGTTACTTCACAAAAAGGCTCTTCTCCAACAAATCTTTTATTTATATTTAAAGCTTTAGCAATATACTTCCCAAACAACCCACTATCTATTTTAGTATAAGCTTTAAGCCTTTCATTTTCTTCTTTAATAAAATAAGATGGAAATGTAGCTTCCGATATTATATATTCTCCACCAGATATAACCTTAACATTCTCTAAATCCTGTACTGATTTTTTTACAAGATTCAACCTATCCTCAAAAGGGAAAAATGACTTATCTTCTTCTAATATAAATACTATTAATTCGTTACAATTTTTAGATGCATATTCAATTATATATCTATGCCCCAAAGTAAAAGGATTACAATTCATAACTATAGCGCCTCTTTTTTTATTTAAATCTAAAGCTAACTCTTTAATTAAATCCTTTAAATAATTCTCTATAGAATATATTCCACCTTCTAAAAGAGAAACGCCTTCTGCTCTATATAACTCTTTAGCTCCAAACTCTTTAAATATATCTACATTCTTCTCTTTAGTAAAAATAAAATAATGTTTATACCCTTCCCCTAACACCTTATCTATTAAAGAATTTATTAGTTCTGATGAAATTCCTTGTCCTCTATACTCCTCTTTTACTCCAAAACATTTCATTATATTTTTATACTTTGAGCAGGTACCTATTATCTCCTGTCCTTTTCTTGCAACTAGTGTATAATCTAGTTCTTCTTCAAAGGATAAATTTAAATCATTTAATAATTTAGAAACTTTATTTTTATCTAATTCTTCATTTAAAGGGTCTATAAAATAATCCATAAATCCACCTTTATTCTTTAACTTTTTTAACTATATCTATTATTGTTCCATCTCTATATTCAATTAAAGCTACAATTTTATCATCAAACTGAATTTCTTCAGGTTTTCCTGTAAAACTTTCAGCTATCTCTTTTAATTCCTCAATAGTTTTTATTGGCAGTTTACTATCTTTAAATTTTTCTACTAAATCCCTTCTTTGTGGATTTATAGCAATGCCTCTTTCTGTTACTAATACATCTATAGATTCTCCTGGTGTTGTTATTGTAGTAACCTTATCTTTTATTATAGGAAGTCTTGCTTTCATTAGATTAGATACTATTATTGTTAGTTTAGCTCCAGCTGCAGTATCACAATGACCTCCAGAGCCCCCCATAATTACTCCATCTGAACCAGTAGTTACATTAACATTGAATTTTGTATCAATTTCTGTAGCACCAAGAATTACTACATCTAAATTATTAACTACAGGACCTTTATTATGAGGATTTCCATAAAGAGATGCACTCATTCCTTGATGATTTATATTATTTTTATAGGATTCTATAGCTTTTAAATCAAAGCATTGTACATCAAAAAGAGATTTAAAAAGTCCCTCTTCAAGCATATCTACAATATATCCTGTTATTCCACCTGAAGCAAAACTTCCTTCTATCTCACCATCTTCCATCATTTCCTTTACTTCCTTAGCTACAGCTAAAGAAATACCGCCTGCTCCAGTTTGAAATGACATTCCATCCTTTAAAAGTCCACTTTCCTTTATAAATTTAGCAGCATTCTTTGCAACCATAAGTCCTATTGGATCTTTTGTTATCTGTGTTGTTCCTGATACTATTCCTTTAGGATCCCCTATTGATTCTATAGCTAAAACATAATCAATATAATGCTGTGGAATTTCTATTGGATATACTGGATAATCAACTAAATTATCTGTAATAGCTACAACTTTATCTGCATATTCGCAATCACTAACAGCATATCCTAATGCACCACAAGCAGACTTTCCTTCAACGCCATTTATATTTCCATAAGTATCACAAGTTGGTGCTGCTACAAAAGCTATATCTATTTTTAAATCTCCACTTTCTATAGCACGTGCTCTTCCTCCATGACTTTGCATAACTGCTGGATGTTTAAGCTTTCCTTTTGAAATCGCTCTTCCTACAGGTCCTGAAATATAATCTGAATATATTCTAGTAACTACACCTTTTTCTATTAATTCTACTAATGGTGCATGAACTGGGAAAATAGAACTCGCTGCTATTGTTAAATTCTTTATTCCTCTTCTTTCTATTTCTCTCATCACCATATTTAAAACAAAATCACCATTCCTTAAATGATGATGAAAAGAAATGGTCATTCCATCTTTTATATTTAATGTATTAAAAAGTCCTTCTAAATCATAATAAACCTTTTTCTCACCAGGTAATACACAAGCAGGTGCTGTACTACGTCTTCCTTTAATAAATCCTCCATTTTTTGCTCCTTCAAAAGGAAGTATAGTTCCATATCCATCTATGTATTCTGGTAACTTAACTCCTAAAATATTTTTCATATTCTTCACTCCCTCTTAAAGTAATCCTAAAATTTCAGCTGTTGAAACCACAGTTTTTGCCCTATTTATAACTGGTGCATCTACCATTTTTCCATCTAAAGAAAATACTCCAAGCCCCTTTGCCTCTGCTTCTTCTTTTGCCCTTAACACCCTTAAAGAATAATCTATATCTTTTTTATTTGGTGATAGAACTTCATGTATATACTCTATCTGTCTTGGATTTATAGATGCCTTTCCTGTCATACCTAAACTTTTACCTTTTAATGTATCCTTTTTAAGTCCATCCATATCATCTGTATCAGTAAATGGAGTATCTATTGAAGATATTCTCATGGCCTTACAGGCAGTAGCTACTTTAGTTCTTGCATAAAATATCTCTTCTCCCTCTTTAGTCCTTTTAACTTCAAGATCCGATGTTAAATCTTCTCCTCCTAAAAGTACCCCATCTATTCTTTTAGATGATTTTATAATGGAACATACATTTTCAAGTCCATAAGCAGTTTCAATTAAAGCTATAAGCTTTATAATTCCCTCTTGGAATCCTTCTCTTTTCTCAATATCTGTTAAAATCTCATCTGCTCTTATTATAGATTCTTCATCTGCCTTTGGTATTAATAATGTATCTGGTCTACAAGGGGCTATAGTTTTTATATCTTCTTCTCCAAAAGGTGAATCTAAAGGATTTACCCTTACAACTAATTCAACATTAGAAAAATCGAAGGTTTTAATACCTTCTTTAACTAATACCCTTGCACTGTCTTTTTCATTTATACTAACTGCATCTTCTAAATCAAGTATTACAGAATCTGCTCCTAAAATACTTGACGTTTGAACCATTCCTGGATTATTTCCTGGTAAAAACAACATAGTTCTTCTAAGCTTTTTCATAAATATCCCTCCTTATTTCATTGCTCTTTTAATAGCAACTTCTATTCTTGCCCTTATTGTGTAATCTAAAGCTCCTTTATCATTACATCTAATAATGCCTGAGGTTATATTCATTTCTTTTAGCTTTTTTTCTATAGTTTTTTTTATGTCTTCTCCAAATTGTTTATAAACTATACTATCAATATCAATTTCTAATTTTCCTTCATCATTAGGACCAACCATTATCATTACATCATTTGATTCTAATGTACCTGCTTTTCCAACACCATTTATATCCATAGCTTCCTCCTCCATCAATTACTTACAACTAAAATATCTTTTAACTGTAATTTATTTTAGAGAATCTAAATATTCTTTTTGTCCTATCTCATATAAGTTATTTCCTTCACTATCTATAACAACAACTACTGGTAAATCGCATACTTCTAATCTTCTAACTGCCTCTGCTCCTAAATCTTCATAAGCTATAATTTCTGCACTTTTAACAGATTTACCTATAAGTGCTGCTGCTCCTCCTATTGCTCCAAAATATACACCAGTATTTCTTTTTATAGCCTCTATAACCTCTTCATTTCTTAATCCTTTTCCTATCATTCCTTTTAAACCTTCATCTAATAGCCTAGGAGCATAAGGATCCATTCTATAACTTGTAGTAGGGCCTGCTGAACCTATAGCCATTCCAGGTTTGGCAGGAGTTGGGCCTACATAATAAATTATTTGATCTTTTAAATCAAAAGGCAATTTTTCTCCTTTATCTAAAAGATCGACTAGTCTTTTATGAGCAGCATCCCTTGCTGTATATATAACACCTGAAATAAGAACTGAATCTCCTGCTTTTAAGTCTTTTACTTTTTCCTTTGTTAAAGGTGTTGTTATTCTCTTCTCCATATCCATACCTCCTAAAATTCTTTTTCTAAATGTCTAGTAACATGACAATTTATATTCACTGCTACCGGTAATCCAGCTATATGAGTTGGATAGGTTTCTATATTAACTTTAAGAGCTGTATTTTTGCCTCCAAAACCTTGAGGTCCTATGCCTAATTTATTTATTTTCTCTAAAAGTTCATCTTCTAAATTAGCATAGTATTCATCTTTATTTTTTTCTTTTACATTTCTAAGTAATGCCTTTTTAGCCAATAAGGCAGCTCTATCAAAAGTTCCACCTATACCTACTCCAACAACAATTGGAGGACATGGATTAGGTCCTGCTATTTTAACAGTTTCTAAAACGAAATCTTTTACACCTTCAACACCATCAGCAGGTTTAAGCATTTTTAATCTACTCATATTTTCTGAACCAAATCCTTTAGGTGCTACTGTTATTTTAAGCTTATCTCCCTCTACTATATTATAAGTTATTACAGCTGGAGTATTATCCTTTGTATTTACTCTATTTAAAGGATCTTTTACCACGGATTTTCTTAAATATCCATTTTTATATCCTCTTCTCACTCCTTCATTTATAGCATCCTCAAGACTGCCACCTTTTATATGTACTTCTTGACCTATTTCTACAAAAACACATGCCATACCAGTATCTTGACACATTGGCATATTTTCATTTTTAGCTATATCAACATTTTTTAGTATTTTTTCTATTATTCCTTCCGCAATTGGAAAAGTTTCATCATTCTTAGCATTTATTAATTTTTCTCTTATGTCGTCACCTAAATAGTAATTAGAGGATATACATAATTCCTCTACCCCTTCTATAATTTTTGAAACGTCAATTTCTCTCATAAGTTCTCCTCCATACTTTATAAATTTAAGTATAGAGACTGTCTTAAAATCATTTCGTATTCTTATTTTAAGGATTTTATTTATTGGGTTTAATCGGTAATAAAATCTTTTGATTCTATTTTTATAAATTTTATATTTGAGGGTTTAAATTAGACAGTCTCTAACAGATTTTTATTTTATTTGTTATTCTTAAATTATAAAGATATACTATTTTATTTTATTTCTTCTATTTACTAAAGCGACTGTTCTATTCATTTCATTATTAACAATCATAAATCCTTCATCAACACCCATACCAGGTTTAGCTAGAACTTGTGCTGCTCCACATGCCATACCTATTTGAGTACATATTTCTGCAGATCTATTTGTTTCATTGCAAGTTCCTCCACAATATGCTCCTAAGCCCTTTTTCTTACAATAAAGTATAGATTCTATTATATTATTAACTCCGCCAAGATCTGGTGTTTTTATTTGTAGCATATGTCCTGCATTATTATCTGCAAAATAAACTACATCATCATAAGTATTACACCATTCATCAGCTACTAGTTCTACATTTATATCCTTTTCCTTTAACTTTTTAGTTAAATCCCTTAAAGCTTCCATTTGCTTTTGTCTTTCTTCCATATCCATAGGACCTTCTATTCTTAAATGGAATGGTTTTGCGGCTACTTCTAATTCTTTTAAATAATCTGCCATTTTATCTGTGTCATAATCAAATGCAGCTCCAATTGTTCCATAAACATCTATATGAAATACAGGATTATATTCATCACAATCTCTTAATTCTAAAATTCTATTTCTAAGCCATATTACATAATCTAAAAGCTTTTCACCTTTTGTTCCTAATTTTTCTTCAACATTATTTATAAGTGCATGAGGAAGTACATCTGCTCCTTTTATTATCATCTTATCTGCGTTTATATATCTGTCATCTCCTGATTGAGCAAAAATAGGAACTCTTTTTATTTCTACGCCAGTATTATATTCATCCTTAACTACCTCAGCTATTGTTAGCTTTCTACTCTTTGCAACAGCATCTAAAATCGCTTGAGTTACACCATATCTTATAGCTGTATGAAGTCTTTTCCCATTTATATGAAGTTTATCAATTTCTTCTGCTAATTCTTTAAATGAATTTAATTCTATTCCTATTAGCTTTGGAGCAATTTCTTTTTCTATTACTGGTATAAAATCCTCTGCTAAAAATAAAGGATCTCTTCCACCTGCTCCTGAATATTGGACTGCAGCACAATCTCCATAAGCTACTTGTCCATCTTCTAATATGAACATTACTGATATAGCTTCTCCTGCTTGTCTTATAGCTTTAAATCCTTCTGTAACAGGTTTACCTTCATAAGTAAATCCATTATGTTTCGCACCCTTTTTTATAGCTCTTTGGTCATCAAAATAAAATCCTGTTCTTCCTGAACAACAAACAACATCAACAATTTTCATTTAAAACACTTCCATTTCTTAAATTCTTGAATTTATATAAATAACGTTTTCATAGTTTATTTTCCTGGTCTTCCTACAAGTACACCTTTGCTAACTGCAAATATATCATCTATAGTCATTTGGAATCCTACTTTTCTATGTTCAACTTTTCCCCTCTTATCTAATCTCTCTAGGTTAAATTCTACAATTTCTTTATTAAATGGAACATTACCAAATTTAAGATATCTAACGGCACCATCATTATCTCTTGCAGGCATCATCTTTCCAGCATTATACTTACTTGGTGCAAATGGTATATCTATTACACCCATTTCAAAAGCCTTAACTGTTCCTTTAGCTAAATCTCCCATACCTATTTCATATACTTTATCTAACATACATTTAACTTCTGCTTTTATTACTGAAATTTCTGTTATAAGTTCTTGAGACATAGTCATTTGTTGACCTTGTAATAAGTTAAGGACCATCTTTGTATCCCTTATTCCTTGTGCATTAGCTTCCTTTGTTGGAATACCTATTGCTTCATGAGGAGTTTTTACTATTACTTTAGTTGCACCAGCTAAAGCAGCAGCTACTGATCCTAAAGATATTACTCCAAATGCTTTGGCTTCATCCTCTGGGAATCCTCCCATCCATTGATGGAATACTGTACTTATATTAACATCGTTATATCCATGATATCTTAGGTACTCTACTATTTGTTCTTCTAAGGCTCTAATAGCTGCAACATCTTGTATTAAGTTTCCACATTGTCCATAACCAACAGTTATATTTTTAACTCCTTGCTCTGCTGCTAATAAAGCTTCTATTATAGCAACAGCATTTGACATACTTGGTGGTACTAAAGTTCCTGTTAAAGGTCCAAAAGGCTCTCTATTTATTTCAATACCTTGTTCTTCATAGAATCCTACTAATCTATCACAGTATTGCCAGTCTTTTATACTTTTTTCTATAGGAACACTTTTTGCATATGGAACATTATATGAAATTGCTCCACCTTCATTAGATGTCCATCCTGAAGCATGTATTATCTCTGAAAGAAGTCTTGAATCTGGTGTACCATGTCTTGCTTCTAAAGGTAAATTTACTGCTTCAAATACTTTTCTACAACCTTCAATACCATGATTTACTGCTGGAAATCCATTCAATAAAGATCTTCCAGCAGATCTACTTTCTATTATTCCTCGCTCACATTCATCATATCTATTTTGTCTTGTATAGCTATCTATTGTGCTTGGCAATAAATCCGCTCCACCTTTATCTTGTAAATATGTTAATAGTTCTATATGTTCATTAATTAGGGCAACTCCTGCCCTTGGTTGAGCTAAGGTTATTCCATTCTCTCTAGCCCATCTCATTTTTTTTGCAAAGTTTTTATGATCTGGTACTTTCTTTAAATAATCAACAGCTTCTTTTAAATCAACACTTTTTCCTGTTCTCCATTGGGATAGTACCTCTTCTCTTTGTTTAAAAAAATCCTCTTCACTCATTTTGATATTTCTAAGTTCTGTCATAAGTATTCTCTCCTTTAAAATATCTAAATTTGAATAATATATTTTTTCATTATTCTAACTGCCATATCTGGCAATTCTTCACTTAATAGTCCCATAGCTGATAAGATATAACTCTTATCCATAAGGAATTTTGGATGTCTTGGTTTAAGTGAATTTATATTTTCTACACTAAAAACTCCAGCTTCTAAAATTTCTCTAGGATTTTCACTATGAACTAAAACTCCACCAGTTCCTATTAAATATTTAGCTTCCATTAAATCCTTACCATATTGGCTAAATACTACTCCCATTGGTGAATATAAAGGCTCCACATACCCGCAATGTCTATCCATTGAAAGTTCTACTGCTGATTTTGCCATTGCACTATCAAAGTCTTTTTCTCCTTCATCTTTAGGAATCATTTTTATATGCTCACTTCTATACCTACAATTTTCTTCAATATTAATTTCTTTATCTTTTAAATACTTTTTAATTCTTCTTGATCCAGCAGCTTCCCATAGTGAAAGAGCTGAATATCTCATACCTAAATCTCCTTCTACCGTTCTTTTTGCAAAAGGTTCTTCAAGCCCTCTTAAAGTAACTCCAGGTTTTGTAGGATCTCCTTTTGCTATAGAATGAACATCTGTTGTAGCTCCTCCTATATCAATTACTATAATTTCACCTATTCCTTCTTCTAGGTCACTTCCTTCACCTAAGAATCTT
Organism: Clostridium fallax; assembly: GCF_900129365.1. Taxonomy (GTDB): domain Bacteria; phylum Bacillota; class Clostridia; order Clostridiales; family Clostridiaceae; genus Clostridium_AH; species Clostridium_AH fallax. The sequence continues at coordinate 83,133 of NZ_FQVM01000003.1, read as the reverse complement.
GCTGCTTTTAATACTGCTGCTGGTGTTGGCATTAATATTCCATTTATATAGCTTTCTGCATTATTTAATCCTTTTGCTTCAACTATTCTATTCATAAAAATATTTCTAATTTCTTCTCTTGCTGGTTCAACATTTAATTCATTTAATTTAGGCATAACATTTTCTGTTATAGAATAATAAATTCCTTTATCATCAAATACATTTCTTAAAGTAGTGTTAGCAGTTTTATTTCCAGCTATTACAATAGGCACTTTTATGCCACTTTCTGCTAGCATCTTTCCATTATGTATTATACATTTATTATTTCCCCCGTCTGTTCCACCAGCTAAAAGTATCATATCTATATTAGATCTTTTTATCTCTTCTATCTCATCTTCTGTAAGTTCATAGGAATAAACCTTTATAACTCTAGCACCAGCTCCCAAAGCAGCTCTTTTTGCAGCCTCTGCTGTAAGTTCAGGTACAAGACCAACAGCTATCATTTTTAATCCACCAGCTGCTGAAGAACAAGCTAATTTTTTTACAAAATTAATATCTTTTACTTTAATTTCTTTCATTAATTTTTCATAGGCTTTGTTAAACCCTATCATAATATCTTCTTCAACTGTAGTTATATCCTTTGCTGTTCCTAAAATTTCTTCATTTTCAATGTCTACTGCTGTTAATTTAGTATAGGTACTTCCAAAGTCTATTAAAAGATAAGCATCCATTTGCTCCTCCTTTACTAGCCATTTATAAAAATTAAAATAGCCATTTATACTAAATTATTAACTATATTTATTCATTATCATCAATTCCTAAGTCATATTTTAAATCTGCAATTGTTGTATCTACACTTGTTGCAGGTGGATAAACTCTATTAAATCCCATTTCCTTAAATCTCTTATAAACATCTGCCCAATCTTGCTTACCTACAACTATATTACCTCCTACATACAAAAGTATTCCTTCAAGACCTGCCTCATCGCATTTCTCTCTCATACCTCTACAATCCATTTCACCATGTCCATATAAAGAAGATACTATTATAGCATCTGCTTTAGTTTCTACTGCTGCATTGATAAAATCTTCTTGAGGGGATAATACTCCAATATTTACTACGTTAAATCCTGCTTCTGATAATGCATAATCTAATATTTTATTACCTACTGCGTGACAATCAGATCCTATTACACCTAATACAAGTGTCTTTTTTTCCATATCCAACTCTCCTCCTTAACATATTCACAAAATTTATATTTTTTAATTTATAATACCTTTATATATTAAATAAATATTATAATCATTGATAACGATTGCAAAATTCAATATAGTAATTCTCTTTTAAAACACACTAATAACGTCTAATATTCATGTACTGACAGAAAACTTGCATATGAATATATATTTTTTTGTTAGTTATAGTTTATATAACCTAAAACTTTTTTCACCATTATTTAATTATTTTTACTTTTAATGTATCTTAACTTTCTTCAATTATAATAATACTCCCATTTTTATCTTATAACAACGGAATATTTTAAATTTTCTATAAATTATTATTTTAAAACATTAACTTGTTATACATTGCATAAAATCAAATATTTATTATTATAATTTATTGATATATCAATTTTTTAGGAGATACAATGAAATATAAAAATCAACTCCTCAGTAATATATTAATATATATTTTAATTGCTACATTATTTATTCTAATAATAATAAACTTTTATAATATTTTTAAAAACAAAACCTACAAAAATAACAGCGCCAATGTAGTATCATTTGATAAAAATGAAGTTCATTCTATCTTAGAAGTATATTATAATGAAGACTTTATATTCAAATTAAGTAAAATAACTGAAGCCGATATAGTTTATCAATGGTATGATTCTATTGAAGACAGCTTAAAGTATTCCGGTATTTTTTACAATAAAGATATAAATCACCATAACTCAATAAATAGAATTCTAAATATAGATATTTCTGATGTACCTTCTACTAAATTTATAGATTCTATAGAAGATGAAGATATTAATTTTGATAATGATGCTAATAATATTACAATAAACTTTAAAAACAACTTATCATCTAAATTAACTTATAATAATGGCTTCTATTATCACAAAACTGATTCTAAAGAAGATATCGATTATATAGATAATACTCATAATTCTATATCATTTATGAATATAGTTGTAATTAAATTATCTAATAAAAATTATAAATCTCTACCTGAAAACAAAGGTTTCTTAGAAGGGGAAGGTTTTATATTTACAAATGGTAAAGTTAAGAATGTACTGTTTAAGAATAATACTTTAATTTGTGAAAAGACCCTTAAGCAAGTACCTTTAGTAAAAGGTAAAACTTTATGGACATTTATATCTCCAATAAATAAAATAATTTATTCTAAATAATAATACTTTTATATGATTAATTAAGAAGACCCTAATTTCATATAAATAATTTTAAAGAACTTAATAAATATAAAAGGAGTATGGTTAATAAAATTTAACCATCTCCCTTTTTATAATTACTATAACATCTATAAAAAACTCATTTTTATAACTTATTATCTTTTAATTTTTCTATAATTCCCTAGGAAATATAATTATTTTTAATTAGTTCCTATTAAAATATTCATTTATTGAATTTACTACAGCTTCTGCTATTTTGTTTTGATATTCTTCATCTTTTAATTTTTCTTCTTCTTTAGGATTTGATAAAAATCCACATTCTAATATTATACAAGGTTTTTCATATTTATCTCTTAATATTCTATAACTATCTTTAGCAGCTTTAGGCAATCTTTTATTATTATTATCGACTTCATCTTTTAAATGTTTCTGCATTATATTTGCAAATACTTCGCTATCTTTATAATCAGAATACCATACTTGCGCTCCAAAAAATCTAGAATCAGTAAACATATTTTGGTGAATACTTATAAATAAATCACAATTAGTTTCAATTTTTAAGCTGCATCTTTTTTTTAAATCTTCAACCTTTTTTTCCTTTAAAGATTTACCCTTTTCATGTAAAGATATATCTTCTTCTCTAGTCATATAAACTTTATATCCATTTTCTTTTAATCTATCATTTATTTTCTTGCTTATAGATAAATTTATATCTTTTTCTATAGTACCTCTTTTAGAAACAGCTCCACCATCAAATCCACCATGACCAGGATCTATTAATATGATTTTACTATCGTTATTTTCTTCAATTCCATAAACCTTTATAAAGGAACTACTAATTATAAACATAAATAAAAAAATAAACTTTAAGATATTAGTTTTCTTCATAATCTTCCTCCTATATTTCCATATAAGATATTATTCTCTAATAGTAAATTTTTATGTTATTTGATTTTATCCATTAGTGATACTTATTTCATATTATTTTTACTCCTTTAAAAATAATATAGTTCTTTAATATTTAATGTAAATTATACTTTATCCTTAATTATATGAAACTTTCTATGTATTTAATTTATTTTATAAAAGAGGACTATTAATTTGATAATTCAAATTAATAGTCCTCTTTTTATGTTTGTAAATTTTTTCTTATATTAGAAAGCGTGAGGTTTTCCAACAACACTTTCGGCTATGTTAGTTGAATGATCTCCTATTCTTTCGAAGTTACTTAATAAATCCATAAATATAGCACCTGCATATGCACTACATTTATCTTGATTCAATCTCTTAATATGATTTTCTCTATATTCTTTTTGAGCTTCATCAATTTTTTTCTCTACTGAATTTATACTTTGCGCCTCTTCTACATCTCTTTTTTCATAGCTATCTATTGCAATCTCAAGAGCTTTTAATGTGTAGTTATATATATTATTCAATTCTTCCATAGCATCTTCAGTATATTCTACCTTCTTAGCTAATTTTTGGGTAGTTAAATCTGCAATATTTTCTACATGATCACCTATACGTTCTATATCATTTACTATATAAAATGTAGAAGCTACTATACTCTGCTCTTTATCTGATAATTCACATTTAGATAACTTGACTAAATAGTTAGTTATACATTCTTCTAAAGTATTTATTAATTTTTCATTTTCATATACTTTATTTACTATTTTCTCATCATTCTCTTTAAAAGATTTTACTGCTAATTCCAAATTAGATTTAGCTTTATTAGCCATTCTTATAGTCTCTTTTATAACTTGTCCTGCTGCTATTACAGGCGTTTCTAATAATCTATCATCAATATATTTAGGACCCATTTTTTCTATTTCATCTTGTCCTGGTATTAATTTATTTACAAGAGCTATTAAGTATTTTATTAATGGTAACATAATTAAAGTATTAGCTATATTAAATATTGTATGCACGTTAGCTACTTGCCTTTGAACATCTCCAGGACTAATGTCTATAGCAATTCTTGATAATATTGGTATGAACGGAATAAAAATTATTGTACCAAAGGTATTAAATATTAAGTGAATTACTGCTGCTTTATGAGCTGTTTTATTAGTTCCTACACTAGCTATTAACGCTGTTATACATGTACCTATATTACATCCAAATAAAATTGGTACTGCAACATCTAATGTAATTTGACCTGTAGAAGCTAATGCTATAAGTATAGCTGTAGTTGCTGATGAACTTTGAAATACTGCAGTTAAAAGTAACCCTGTTAATATTCCTAAAATCCAATTCCCTTGAACTGCTAATATTAAATTATTAAACTGCGGAGTTTGAGATATAGGCTTCATAGCACCACTCATAACTCCCATTCCCATAAATAATATACCAAATCCAAGAACAATATTTCCTATATCTTTTCTTTTCTTTCCTTTTGCAAATAAAACGATTAGTGTTCCTACTCCAACAAATATAGGTGCTATATCATCTAATTTAAAAGCTACTAATTGAGCAGTAATTGTTGTTCCAATATTTGCTCCCATAATAATTCCAGCAGCTTGAAATAAATTCATAAGACCTGCATTAACAAAGCCTACAACCATTACAGTAGTAGCACTACTACTTTGGATTATAGCTGTTACAATAGCTCCAACTGCTACTGCTGAAAATGGATTTGTTGTGACCTTTTCTAAGATTCCTTTTAGCTTATCACCTGCTGAATTTTCCAATCCATCTCCCATAAGCTTCATTCCATATAAAAATAAACCTAATCCACCAATAAGTTGAATAATTATCTTTGTAGCGTCCAAAGTTATTCTCCTCCATATATTTTCTTTATAATAAAATCATATAATAAAAGTTTACACCACTTTATTATCTTTGTTAATATTCTTTGAGAAAACTTAACCCAAACTTAATATTGCAACCAATATTTGTATCCACTAACTTTTATAATTATCTATCTATTAATTATTTCCTATTAATTTTTACTTAATGTAAAAAAATATTCATTAAATCTAATGAATATTTAATCTAAATTTATAAAAAAGAAAATAAATTTTGCTTTTTGTTTATTTTTATTTTTAAGTATAATTTATTTAAAGATTATAGAAATAGTAATTATATTTATTTTTATAATTTATTTTTAATCTTACATAAAAAATTATTTTACATAAGTAATTTCTAATTTTCTTTTTCCTCTCCTAAGTTAAAATTGGCAGGATCTATATTTATTAAAAGCTTACTTAAAGTATCACTATTATCTATTTTCCAAACTCCATCAACTTTAGTTAAAGAAATATCTCCTGTTCTTTCTGTTAACTTAACATTATCTAAACATTTTGATAGCATATCATCATACATTTTATTTGTTTCTTCATCTGTCATCTTATTTTCTGAAAAAGCTTGAGAAAACACATTTACAAAGGCGTTTGTAATAAATTCTACCATAACAGTAGCTAAATCTGGTCCATTAACTTTAACAGTAACAGTTGCAGAATCTCCATTTATATTTTCTGAATTTATAGTATAAGTTAGTTTCTTCATAGAATTTATTATTTTCTTTGTAGATTCAGCATTTTCTATATCTTCCTTTTCTATTTGCTGTTTATTTTGAGTTTTATCTAAAGTCTCATTTAGCATTATAGAAAAATCACCATTTTCACCTTTCTTTATTTCCTCTAAATAATCTGTTACTGTGTCTGACGGGGTTTTGCCTCCACATCCACATATTCCCAAACTTAATGTTAAAACCATCACAATACAAATTACTTTTTTAAATTGCTTCATTATTATTTCCCCCTAAAATTAATCTTCTATAATAATATTACTATATAATGAAAATTTAAACAAAAAAAGTAATTTCTCATAATTCTATTAATTTTAAAAATAAATCATATAAATATTTATTACATTATTATAAGTTATAACTTAATTAACTACTTAATTCATCTTACTATTTTAAATAAAAAAATTCCACAAACAAAAGTTTGTGGAATTTTCTCTTTCCCAAATATTATCTCTTTGAGAATTGTGGTGATCTTCTTGCTTTTTTAAGACCGTATTTCTTTCTTTCTTTCATTCTTGGATCTCTTGTTAAGAATCCTGCCTTCTTTAATTCAGGCTTTAATGTTTCGTCAGCTTTAACTAAAGCTCTTGTTATTCCGTGTCTTATAGCTCCTGCTTGACCTGATAGTCCACCACCATGTACATTAACTAAAACGTCGAATTTTTCTTTAGTTGCAGTTAAAACTAATGGTTGGTTTACTATTGTTCTTAAAGTTTCTAAACCAAAGTAGTTTTCTATTTCTCTTTTATTGATAACAACTCTTCCTTCACCAGCTACAAGTCTAACTCTTGCTACTGATTGCTTTCTTCTTCCAGTTGCCATATATTGAACTTTTGCCATTTCTATTCCTCCTCCCGAGTCTCAAATTAGTACTTTAACTCAAGTACTTCTGGATTTTGAGCTGCGTTTTTGTGCTCTGCACCTCTATATACATTTAATTTCTTTAGCATTTTTCTTCCTAAAACTCCCTTTGGAAGCATTCTTCTAACTGCTTCTTCGAAAGCAAATTCAGGTTTCTTATCTAAAACAACTCTATATGGAGTTTCCTTTAATCCGCCTGGATATAAGCTATGCTTTCTCATTAATTTTTGGTCTAATTTCTTACCAGTTAAAACAACCTTCTCAGCGTTTATAACGATAACGAAATCTCCACAGTCAACATTTGGAGTAAATGTTGGCTTATTCTTACCTCTTAAGATTGAAGCAACTTGGCTAGCAACTCTTCCTAGTGGCTTACCAGCAGCATCAACAACATACCATTTTCTTTCAACTTCTTGTGGTTTTGCAATGTATGATTTCATCTTTTTCCCTCCCTGAAAATTCTTAACTTAACGTTCATTTCTTAGCATCTATGTCAAGATCCGGGGCTAGTGGATCTTTTACACATTACTCTCGCATACTCACTTATTATAATACACGCTTACGGGCGTGTCAATGTATTTTATGATTTTTTAATAAAAAACTTTTTCTAAGGATAATCCTTCTGCTGATACACACTTTCCAGCTTTTTGTCTATCTTTCGCGTTAATTATATTTTCAATTTCTTTAGGTTCTATTTTATTTGTACCTACATTAATTAATGTACCTACTATTATTCTAACCATATTATATAAAAAACCATCTGCTGTTATATAAATTTTTATATAATCATCTATTATTTCTATATGCAAATCAGTTATAGTCCTAATAGATGTTTTAACAGAACTTCCATTGGTTTTAAAGGCTGTAAAGTCATGTTTTCCTATAAAATATTTACATGCCTCTTTCATTTTATTTATATCTAATTTAACTTTTATATGATGTACATAATGTCTATTTAAAGCAGATGGAACATCTCTGTTTAGTAAAGTATAGCAATATGTTTTACCTTTACTTGAATATCTAGCATGAAAATCTTTATTTACCTCTTCTGAGTTTAATATAACTATATCTCCTGGAAGCTTAGAATTTATAGCTTCTCTGAATTTCTCTGGTGGTATTGAAGAATTAGTATGAAAGTTTGCAACAAATCCTTTTGCATGTACTCCTGAGTCTGTTCTTGAACTTCCTAATAAGTCAATTTCTTCACCAGTAACTTTATATATAGCTTCTTCTATTTTTTCTTGAATTGTAATCTGATTCTTTTGCCTTTGCCATCCATGATAATTTTTCCCATCATATTCTATTAATAGCTTTATATTTTTCATAAAGTTATACTACCTCATTCCAAATCTAATGTAAAAACTTATCACTAGTAATATAAAAATACTAAAATATGCCCCAAAATCTATTCCTTTATATTTTAATTTTTTCATTCTAGTTCTTCCTTCTCCCCCTCTATAGCATCTAGCTTCCATTGCCATAGCTAATTCATCAGCTCTTCTAAAAGAACTAATAAATAGGGGAACTAAAAGTGGTATTAAACTTTTAGCTTTTTCAATTATATTTCCACTCTCAAAATCAGCACCTCTTGCTTTTTGAGCCTTCATTATTTTATCAGTTTCATCTATTAATGTTGGGATGAATCTTAATGCTATTGTCATCATCATAGCTAATTCGTGAGCCGGTACACCTATCCTTTTAAAAGGATTTAATAGATTCTCTATACCATCAGTTAATTCTATTGGTGATGTTGTTAGTGTTAAAAGTGAAGTTCCTAATATTAAAAATATTAATCTAAGAGTCATAAATCCAGCTACACTAATACCCTCTTTATATATTTTAATAAACTTCCAATGAAATAATAATGTATCAGCTGTTCCCTTTATCATAAACAAATTAAGTGCTGCTGTTATAATTATAAGAACAAATACAGGCTTTAATCCTTTATACAAAAATCTTGGGTGGATTTTTGCTAAATACACAGACATTCCTAAAAAAAGAACAATAAATATATAACCTACAAACTTATTAATAACAAATAAAGATACTATAAATAATATTGATATTAATATTTTTGTTCTTGGATCTAGTCTATGAATTAAAGAATCTCCTGGTATATATTGTCCAATGGTAATATCTTTAATCATTTTGTTGTTCTTCCTTCCTAAATATTGTCTTTAAAAACTTTTAATAAAGCTTTTCTAGCTTGCTCTACAGTAAAAACTTCCTGTGATATTTGGAATCCTTTTTCTCTTAAGGCTCTTATTAAATATGTTACTTGTGGAACTGCCAATCCTACTTTTTCAAGAGTCTCAACCTCTTTAAAAACATTAGCTGGCGTTCCATCTAAAATTACTTTGCCTTTATTCATAACTATTACTCTATTCGCTATTTTTGCTACATCTTCCATACTATGACTTACTAATATAATAGTCATACCATACTCATCATGAAGTTTTTTTATTTGTCCTAATATCTCATCTCTACCCTTAGGATCAAGCCCTGCTGTTGGTTCATCTAATATTAAAACCTTAGGTTCCATAGCTACTACTCCTGCAATAGCTACTCTTCTTTTTTGACCACCACTTATTTCAAATGGAGATTTATCTTTATATTCTTCATATTCAAGTCCAACCATTTTCATAGATTTTTTTACTCTACTTTTAATTTCCTCATCACTTAATCCTAGATTTTTAGGTCCAAACTCTATATCCTTCTCTATGGTCTCCTCAAATAATTGGTATTCTGGATATTGAAAAACTAATCCTACCTTTTTTCTAACATCGGAAAGATTAACTTTTTTACTTGTTATATCTACTTCATCTACAACTATACTTCCTGATGAAGGTTTTAAAAGACCATTTAAATGCTGAATTAATGTAGACTTTCCTGAACCTGTATGTCCTATTAAAGCTACAAATTCTCCATCTGATATCTCTAATGATACATCATCAAGAGCAACCTTTTCAAAAGGTGATTTTGGCATATATATGTGTGTTAAATTGTTTATCTTAATTGACATAATGCATTCACCATCTCATCTATATTTAAAATTTCAGTGCTTATATTAATACCTGATTTTTTTAACTCATAAGCTAATTCAGTTACCTGTGGAACATCAAGACCTATTTTTTTCATTGTTTCAACTTGTGAAAAAACTTTTTTAGGTGTTCCTTGTAAAAGTAATTTTCCTTCATCTATAACAACTATTCTATCTCCCTCTGCAGCTTCATCCATATAATGAGTTATTAATATTATTGTTATACCATAATTTTTATTTATATCTTTTATAGTATTCATTACTTCTTTTCTTCCTGATGGATCAAGCATAGCAGTAGGTTCATCTAAAACTATACATTGAGGTCTCATTGCTAATACCCCAGCTATTGCTATTCTTTGTTTTTGTCCCCCTGATAAAAGATGTGGTGCATGCTTTCTATATTCATACATTCCAACCTTTTTTAAACTTTCATCAACTCTTTGTCTTATTTCATCTGGAGCTACTCCTAAATTTTCTGGTCCAAAGGCTACATCTTCCTCTACAATAGTCGCAACTAATTGATTATCTGGATTTTGAAATACCATACCAGCTCTTCTTCTTATTTCCCATAAATTTTTTTCATCTTCTGTATCTAATCCATCAACATAAACTTTTCCACCTGAAGGTAATAATAATGCATTTATGTGTTTAGCTAAGGTAGATTTTCCAGAACCATTATGACCTAATACTACTAAAAATTCTCCCTTTTTAACCTCTAAATCTATGCCATTTATTGCAAACTTTTCTTCACCTTCTGCATTTATATACTTATGTACTAATTCATTACATTTGACCATATCTTTATTCATAGGTATTCCTCCATTGATAATTTATCACATTGTAAAAAATACTTCTTATGTAATTATGTAAATAACCTTTACAATATGTTAAATTATACACATTTTTTATTATACCTCACTATTTTTTTATTTACTATATTTACATTAAAAAATATAGTAAAATGGGGACTAAGTAATACTTAATCCCCGCTGTATTATACTAATTCAAGTATAACTGTTTCTGCTCCGTCTCCTCTTCTTGGACCTACTTTGATCATTCTAGTGTATCCACCGTTTCTCTCAGTATATTTTGGAGCTATGTTCTCAAATAAATTTTTAACAACTTCTTCTTCTGTTACGTAAGCTAAAACTTGTCTTCTTGCATGTAAGTCGCCTCTCTTAGCTAGAGTGATCATTTTTTCTGCAATGCTTCTTGTTTCCTTAGCTCTTGTATCAGTTGTTTCTATCTTACCATGCTTTAATAAACTTGTAACAAGGTTTCTTAGCATAGCTCTTCTTTGGTCTGTTGGACGACCTAACTTACGATATCCTGCCATGGCTTTACCTCCTTAACTACTCATCGTTTAGTCTTAAACTTAAGTTCAAATCCTTTAATTTCTTTTCTACTTCTTCTAGAGATTTCTTACCAAGGTTTCTAACCTTCATCATATCATCCATAGATCTTTGTGCAAGTTCTTGAACTGTATTAATTCCGGCTCTCTTTAAGCAGTTATATGATCTAACTGATAAATCTAATTCTTCGATAGTCATCTCTAATGCTTTTTCTTTTTTGTCTTCTTCTTTCTCAACCATTATTTCAACGTCATTAGCGTTATCTGTTAATGTTAAGAATAATTTAAAGTGTTCTATAAGGATTTTAGCTGATAAGCTTATAGCCTCTTCAATCTTTATTGTTCCATTAGTCCACACTTCTAAAGTCAATTTATCGTAGTCAGTTATTTGGCCTACTCTTGTATTTTCTACAGTAAAGTTAACTCTTTTAACTGGAGTGTAAATTGAATCTACAGCGATAGCTGATATTGGAAGATTTTCACTCTTATTTTTATTTTGAGTAACATATCCTCTTCCTCTGTTAACAGTTATCTCCATATATAGTCTACCATTATCATCTAATGTAGCTATGTGTAAATCCTTATTTACAACTTCAACATCACCATCTGTTTTTATATCAGCTCCAGTAACAACTCCTGGACCTTTAGCATCTATATATATAGTCTTTGGACCTTCGCCATTCATCTTAAGAGCTAAAGACTTTATATTTAGAACTAATTCAGTGACATCTTCCTTTACTCCTGTTACAGTTGAAAACTCATGTAAAACACCATCAATCTTAATTGATGTAGCCGCAACTCCTGGTAAAGAAGATAATAATATTCTTCTTAATGCATTTCCAAGAGTTATTCCGTATCCTCTTTCAAGCGGTTCTACAACAAATTTGCCGTAAGTACCATCTTCATTAGATTCTACACATTCTATTACTGGCTTTTCGATTTCTAACATACATAAACCCTCCTTATTTTTATAATGGCAACTTATTTTGAGGGCAACTGATCCTATATTTGTAAAGGAAAAATATTATTTTCCTTTTACAAATATCACCTATTACTTGCTGTATAACTCAACGATAAGAGTTTCGTTAACTGGAACGTCAATGTCCTCTCTAGCTGGCTCAGCTACAACCTTACCTTCAAAGTTTTCTGGGTTAGTAGTTAACCATTTTGGTAATGGTTTTGGGTTTTCAGCAAAAGTTTTGAACTTTTCAGTTCCTCTGCTCTTTTCACATACAGTTATAACATCATTAATTGATACTTTGTATGATGGAATATCAACCTTCTTACCATTAACTAAGAAGTGTCCATGTGTTACTAATTGTCTTGCTTCTGTTCTTGAAGCACCGTAACCTACTCTGTAAATTACGTTATCTAATCTCATTTCTAGTAATTTTAATAAGTTTTCACCGGCAATTCCTCTCATTTTTTCAGCCTTTTCATAGTAATTTCTGAATTGGCCTTCAAGAACTCCGTATATTCTCTTCGCTTTTTGTTTTTCTCTTAATTGAACTCCGTAGTTAGAAAGTTTCTTTTTGCTTGCTCCATGTTGTCCTGGTGCATAACTTCTTCTAACAAACGCACATTTATCTGTAAAGCATCTATCCCCTTTAAGGAATAATTTCATACCTTCTCTTCTGCATAATCTGCATGTTGCTCCAGTATATCTTGCCATTCATTACACCTCCTGTAACTATACTCTTCTTCTTTTTGGTGGTCTACATCCGTTATGTGGGATTGGAGTAACGTCTTTTATTAAAGTAACCTCTAATCCAGCTGCTTGTAAAGATCTTATAGCTGCTTCTCTACCTGCTCCTGGTCCCTTAACATATACTTCAACACTCTTTAATCCGTGTTCCATTGCTACTTTTGCTGCAGTTTCTGCTGCCATTTGAGCTGCAAATGGAGTGCTCTTTCTTGATCCTCTAAATCCTAGAGCACCTGCACTTGACCATGATAATGCATTACCTGTAACATCAGTTAATGTAACTATTGAGTTATTGAAAGTTGACTTGATGTGTGCAGCACCATGCTCAATATTTTTTCTTTCTTTTCTTCTTCTAGTCTTCTTAACTTTTTGAGCTGCCATTGTCTTCCCTCCTCACTATTTCTTCTTATTAGCTATAGTCTTCTTAGGACCTTTTCTAGTTCTAGCATTAGTCTTAGTTTTTTGTCCTCTTACTGGAAGACCTCTTCTATGTCTAATTCCTCTGTAGCATCCGATTTCTATTAATCTTTTGATGTTAAGAGCAGTATCTCTTCTTAAATCACCTTCAACAACTATGTTCTTGTTGATGTAATCTCTTATTGCGTTAACTTCTTCTTCACTTAAATCTTTAACTCTTACATCAGGATTTACACCTGTAGCTGAAAGAATTTCTTTTGAAGTTGAAAGTCCAATTCCAAATATATAAGTTAGACCTATTTCAACTCTTTTTTCTCTTGGTAGGTCAATACCTGCTATTCTTGCCATTAAATGTTACACCTCCTGGTATTTGAAATGTATATTTTCTATAGTTATATCTTCTTTATAGTAAGAAGTTTATATTAAAATCTTAGGCCTAAAGAGTTATCTCTCCTCAGTCAGCCGCTCCTAAAATTTATTTTCGTTAATGAAATGCCTATATAATAATATTTGACTTTTACAAAAAAGTCAATAAATTTTAGGTTCCAATAATTCTAATTATTTCAGCCTATTAACCTTGCTTTTGCTTGTGCTTTGGATTTTCACAGATTACCATTACTCTTCCTTTTCTTTTTATAACTTTGCACTTTTCGCAAATAGGCTTAACTGATGGTCTTACTTTCATCGCTAACCCTCCTTGTTATCCTTAGAGAAACGAATATCCGTTTCTTATTTTGCTCTCCATGTTATTCTACCTCTTGTTAAGTCATATGGAGAAAGCTCCACTGTTACTTTATCTCCTGGTAGAATTCTTATGAAGTTCATTCTTAATTTTCCTGAAATATGTGCCATTATTACATGACCACTTTCAAGTTCAACTTGGAACATTGCATTTGGTAGTGCTTCTAGCACTGTACCTTGCATTTCTATTACATCATCTTTAGACATAAGGTAATCAAACCTCCTTGCCAATACCTTTAAATTTTAAAAATCTTTTTATTTTAAAATCAACATTTTTATCCTTTAAAAGAATTGCATTTTTCAATTCTTGATCTATTACATCAGTGATAACTAAATGCTTTAGTTTTTTCTTTTTAGGCATTTGAACTTTCTTAGAATTTCCATTAGCTAATAAAGCATATCTATCATCTAATAAATCTATAACTACATATAAATCATTAGTATCTCTACCAGCTTTAGAAATCACCATTCTGCCAATTAAGTCTTCTTTTTGCAAAGTTTTCACCTCAATGATTACCTTAATCATAAATTTACATAGGCTAAGGCCTTTGTAATTTATAACTAAGCAACACTAACTTATTTGATAAGTGTTAAAATTTCAGGGCCATCCGGTAAAATTGCAACAGTATTTTCATAATGAGCTGAAAGCTTACTGTCTTCAGTAATAACAGTCCATTTATCTCCTAAAGTTTTAACACGAAATGTGCCAGCATTAACCATTGGTTCAATAGCTAAAACCATACCTTCTTGAAGTTTTGGACCTCTACCTGGTTTACCGAAATTAGGAACTTCAGGATCTTCATGAAGACTCCTTCCTATTCCATGACCAACATAATCTCTAACAACAGAAAACCCTGCTGCTTCAACATATTGTTGAATTTCATGAGAAATATCTGTTAATCTGTTACCTACTTCCGCTTTTTTAATACCTTTAAAAAAACATTCTTTAGTAACTTCTACAAGTTTTTTAGCTTCTTCAGACACTGTTCCTACGCAAAATGTTCTAGCAGCATCACCATGAAATCCATCTATCAATGCTCCGCAATCAACACTTACAATGTCTCCCTCGTTAAGCTTACGCTTACTAGGTATTCCATGAACAACCTGCTCATTAACAGATATACATAATGAAGCTGGGAATCCATATAAGCCTTTAAATGAAGGTATGGCCCCATGCTTAGTTATAAATTGTTCTGCTATTTTATCTAATTCTGCTGTAGTTACACCAGGTCTTATGTTTTCTTCTATTAAAAGTAATGTTTCTCCAACAATTCTTCCAGCCTTTCTCATTAGATCGACTTCAGAATTCTTTTTAAGAAAAATCATTAATTTTTACTCCCTAATAACTTGCAGATACTTTCAAAGACCTCGTTGATAGCTTGAGTTCCATCTACTATAGATAGTAACTCTTTCTTCTTATAGAAATCAATCAATGGTTGTGTTTGTTTCTCGTAAACTTCTAGTCTTTCTTTTACAGTAACTTCTGTATCATCTTTTCTTTGAATCACATCACTACCACATAGATCACATTTTCCATCTACTTGAGGTGGATTAAATTTGATATGGTAGCTAGCTCCACAAGAAGGACAAACTCTTCTTCCAGTCATTCTTTCTAAGATAAAATCTTTTGGAACTTCTATAAGAAGTGCTGTGTCAAGATTCTCATTTCTTTCTGTTAGGAAAGACTGTAAAGCCTCTGCTTGATGCACAGTTCTAGGAAAACCATCTAATAGATATCCGTTCTTGCAATCTTCCTGCTGAAGTCTATCCTTAACCATGTTAATAGTAACTTCATCTGGAACTAACTGACCGTTATCAATATACTTTTTAGCCTCAATACCTAAAGGAGTATTTTCAGAAATATTCTTTCTGAAAATATCACCAGTTGATATATGTGGAATGGAGTATCTATTACTAATTGATTTTGCCTGTGTTCCTTTTCCTGCACCAGGAGGACCTAATAATACTATTTTCACGGGCATCATCTCCATTGTTTAGTCTTATTTAAGAAATCCTTGATAATGTCGCATTACTAATTGAGATTCTAATTGTCTCATAACTTCTAGTGATACACTAACAAGTATTAATAATGATGTTCCACCAAAGGATATATCTTTAAACTTAGTATAATTAGCTATCATCAATGGAGTTACTGCTATGATTGCTGCAAATAATCCTCCAAATACTGATAATCTATCTAAAACTCGTTCTAAATACTTTGCTGTTGGTTGGCCCGGTCTTATTCCTGGAATAAAACCTGCTGATTTATGCATATTCTCTGCCATTTCATCTGGTTTAAATGTTATTTGTGTATAAAACCATGTAAAGAAAATTGTCAATAAGGCATATACTACCATATAAACCCAACTATTATGGTTAAAAGGACTATATGGATTTTGAAGCATAGCCTGTGCCCAAGATTTATTCTTGAAGAACTGGGCTATTACCTCTGGAAATTGCATTACTGACATAGCAAAGATTATTGCTATAACAGTTGATCCAATTATGCTTAGAGGAATATGAGTTGATTGCCCTCTATAAACTTTACTTCCTACTGCTTTACCTGCATATTGTACAGTTATTCTTCTTTCTGCTAAAGAAAGGAATATTACAATTACTAATAATGCTAGAGCAAATACTATGAATAGGAATATATCAACAATGTTAATTTCTTCAGCTTTCTTTAAGCCCATTATTGAGTAGAATGTCATTGGTATTCTTGAAACTATATTAACAAAAATTAATAATGATATTCCGTTACCAATTCCTTTAACTGTTATCTGATCACCTAACCACATACAGAAAGTTGAACCAACAACTAATGTGATTAAAATTAAGAATGTCATTCCAAAAGATACATCCTTTATAGCACCTTGGTTATATATAATAATATAAGTACCATAAGCTGTAATAAATCCTAATGCAATAGAAGCATACCTTGTAATCTTTTGTATTTTCTTTCTTCCTTCTTCTCCTTCTTTAGAAAGCTGTTCTAACGAAGGTATAGATATAGTTAAAAGCTGCATTATAATGGATGCATTAATATAAGGCACTACACCTAATGCGAATATACTAAATCTACTAAAGGCTCCTCCAGAAATTAAGTCGTAAAATCCGACTAAACCAACTTGTTGAGTTATTTCTTTCAAATATCCAGTATTAATTCCAGGAACAGGAATATGACTTCCCATCCTGAAAATTGCAACTAGGAAAAACGTCCATAATATTTTCTTCCTTAGATCCGGAACCTTCCAGGCATTACGTAGGGTTGATAGCATTATTAGATCACCTC
The DNA here is from genome assembly GCF_900129365.1 of Clostridium fallax. Lineage (GTDB taxonomy): Bacteria > Bacillota > Clostridia > Clostridiales > Clostridiaceae > Clostridium_AH > Clostridium_AH fallax. The sequence goes on along the minus strand of NZ_FQVM01000003.1, from coordinate 65,795 downwards.
AACTTTTCCTCCAGCTGCTTCTATTTTTTCTATTGCAGTCTTTGAGAACTTGCATCCTCTAACTGTTAAGTTCTTTTCTATGTTACCATTTCCAAGAATCTTAACTCCATCCATTAGCTTACTTACTACTCTTCTTTCAAGTAATAATTCTGGAGTAACTTCTGTTCCGTTTTCAAATATGTTTAATCTGTCTACGTTTATTGTTACGAAGTTCTTAGTGAATGGATTAGTGAATCCTCTTTTAGGAAGTCTTCTGAATAAAGGCATTTGACCGCCTTCGAATCCTGGTCTTACTCCGCCACCTGATCTAGCGTTTTGACCTTTTTCTCCTTTACCAGCGTTTCTTCCTAAACCTGAACCTGTACCTCTACCAACTCTCTTTGGAGCCTTCTTGCTACCTGCTGCTGGTTTTAACTCATGAAGTTTCATTCCCTTACACCTCCTCGTTATTAAATTTCTTCTACTTTTAATAAGTAGTCTATTTTATTTATCATACCTCTAACTTGAGGAGTATCGTTTTGCTCTACTGTTTTACCGATCTTTCTTAGTCCAAGGGCATTAGCAGTAGCGATATGGTCTTTCTTTCTGCCGATTAAGCTTTTTACTAAAGTTACTTTTAACTTTGCCATCGCTTATCCCTCCTAACCTAGAATCTCTTCAACTGATTTGCCTCTTAATCTAGCTATATCTTCTGCTGTTCTTAAGCTAGCTAATCCGTTGATTGTTGCATTAACCATGTTTCTTGGATTATTTGAACCTAGAGACTTAGCTCTAACGTCTTTAATACCTGCTAATTCAAGTACTGATCTAGCTGGACCTCCAGCTATAACTCCTGTACCTTCTGTTGCTGGCATTATAAGAACTCTTCCTCTACCAAATATACCTTCTACTTGGTGAGGAACTGTTGTTCCAACAGTTGAAACTTCAATTAAGTTCTTTTTAGCGTCTTCAATTCCTTTTCTGATTGCTTCTGGAACTTCGATAGACTTACCGATTCCTACTCCAACGTGTCCGTTCTCATCTCCAACAACTACTAGAGCACTGAATCTGAAGTTTCTACCACCCTTAACAACCTTAGTTACTCTGTTTATATAAACAACCTTTTCTTTAAGGTCTAGTGTGCTAGGATCGATTCTCATTTATTTCCCTCCTTATTAGAATTTAAGGCCTGCTTCTCTTGCACCCTCAGCTAATTCTTGAACTCTTCCGTGATATACGTATCCACCTCTGTCGAATACTACTTCGCTTATTCCTTTATCTAAAGCTCTTTTAGCAACTAGTTCTCCAACTAATCTTGCAGCTTCCTTGTTGCTACCAACCTTATTGCTGAAATCTTTATCTAAGCTTGAAGCAGCTACTAAAGTAACAGCATTAATGTCATCTATTATTTGAGCGTATATATTCTTTTCACTTCTGTACACTGAAAGTCTTGGTCTCTCAGTAGTACCGAATATTTTCTTACGAACTCTAAGGTGACGTCTTTGTCTTGACTCTTTTTTGTCTACCTTCTTGAACATAAGTTTTCACTCCTTTCTGAATTCTCACTTATTATTTCTTACCAGTTTTACCTTCTTTTCTTCTTATAACTTCATTTTCATATTTGATTCCTTTACCCTTGTATGGTTCAGGTTCTCTCCATGATCTGATGTCAGCTGCTACAGCACCAACTTTTTCTTTGTCGATACCTTTAACTACAACTTTAGTTGCAGCTGGAACTTCAAAAGTTACGCCTTCAGTTGCTTCTATTTCAACTGGATGTGAGTATCCAAGGTTCATAACTAATTTTTTACCTTGAAGTTGAGCTCTGTAACCAACTCCAATTAATTCTAATGTTTTTTGATAACCAGCACTTACACCGATAACCATGTTGTTTATTAACGCTCTAGTTAATCCATGTAAAGCTCTGTGTTGCTTATCATCGCTTGGTCTTGTTACAACCACTTGGTTGTCTTCCACAGCTATATTTATGTCTTTGTGCATAGCTTTCACTAGCTCACCCTTAGCACCCTTTACTGTAACAACGTTGTCTGGTGTTACAGTAACAGTTACGCCAGCAGGGATAGCTATTGGTAATCTACCAACTCTTGACATAATTGCACCTCCTGTTTTTTGGCTTACGATAGTTAATATTTATTTCAATCTACAATCTAGCTAATTTTCAATCTTGGTAAAATTTCATACTACCAAACGTAGCAGATAACTTCTCCACCTAATCCTAATTTTCTAGCTTCTCTATCAACAACGATTCCTTTTGAAGTTGATATTATAGCTATTCCTAATCCATTTAATACCTTAGGAATTTCATCACTCTTACAATATACTCTTAAACCTGGTTTTGATATTCTCTTAAGACCAGTTATTACTCTCTCTTTGTTTGCTCCGTACTTAAGAGTTAATCTTAGCATTGGTACAACACCATCGTTATACTCTTCTATGTTCTTAATATAACCCTCTTGTAATAATATATTTGCAATAGCCTTCTTTACGTTTGAAGAAGGTATTTCTGTTACTTCGTGTTTAACAGCATTTGCATTTCTTATACGTGTTAGCAAATCTGCTATTGGATCTGTCATAACCATTATATTGTGCCTCCTTTCATTACATCAATAAATTACCAGCTTGCCTTCTTACAACCAGGAATTTCTCCTTTGTAAGCAAGTTCTCTGAAGCAAATACGGCAGATTCCGAATTTCTTTAAAACTGAATGTGGTCTTCCACATAATCTACATCTTGTATAGGCTCTTGTGCTGTACTTAGGTGTCTTTTTCCATTTTTCGATCATTGCCTTACGTGCCACGATATCCCCTCCTTATTATTGAGCAAATGGCATACCTAAGAATCTTAATAATTCTCTTGCTTCTTCGTCTGTTTTAGCAGTTGTTACGAAGATTATATCCATTCCTCTTACTTTATCAACTTTATCATATTCAATTTCTGGGAATATTAATTGTTCTTTAATTCCTAGTGAGTAGTTTCCTCTTCCATCAAATGACTTATCTGAAACTCCTCTGAAGTCTCTAACTCTTGGTAAAGCTATTGATACTAGCTTATCTGCGAATTCATACATCATTTGCTTTCTTAAAGTAACTTTACATCCTAATGGCATGTTTTCTCTTATCTTAAAGTTAGCAACTGACTTTTTCGCTCTAGTTAACACCGGCTTTTGTCCTGTTATTAAAGTTAGGTCGGCTACAGCTGATTCTAAAACCTTTTGGTTTTCTTTAGCTTCTCCTACACCCATATTTATTACGATTTTTTCAAGCTTTGGAACTTCCATCACGTTCTTATATCCAAACTTATCCATCATTGCTTGAACTACTTCTTTTTCAAACTTTTCTTGTAGTCTTGGCATCATATGAATTACCTCCTTTCAAATATTAGAATGTTTCCTTGCAATGTTTGCACACTCTTACTTTTGTTCCATCTTCTAATAATTTATGGCTTATTCTTGTTGCTTTTTTACACTTAGTGCAGTATAACATTACTTTTGAGCTGTAAATTGGAGCTTCACTCTTAACTATACCACCTTGCATGTTCGCTCTGCTTGGTTTTTGATGTCTGCTAACTATGTTAACTCCCTTTACAAGTACTTTACCGTTCTTTGGCATTACAGCTAAAACTTCACCGATTTTTCCTTGGTCTTTTCCTGATATGACAACTACAGTGTCGTTCTTTCTTACATGTACCTTCACCTTAGCCACCTCCTATTCTAAAGAACTTCTGGTGCTAATGATAAGATTTTGTTAAATTCTTTATCTCTTAGCTCCCTAGCAACTGGTCCGAAGATACGAGTTCCTCTTGGTTGCTTATCATCTTTAATTATAACTGCAGCATTTTCATCAAACTTAATGTATGAACCATCTGCTCTTCTTAATCCTTTTACTGATCTAACTATAACAGCTTTTATAACGTCACCTTTTTTAACAACTCCGCCTGGTGTTGCACTTTTAACGCTAGCAACTATTATATCGCCGATATTACCGAACTTTCTCTTTGATCCACCTAACACTCTGATACACATTATTTCCTTAGCACCAGAATTATCTGCAACTTTTAGTATGGATTGTTGTTGTATCATAGAATTAACCTCCTTTCAGTTTCCAAGCTAACTATTTAGCCTTTTCAACTATCTCAACTAGTCTCCATCTTTTATCTTTTGATAATGGTCTAGTTTCCATTATTAATACTCTATCGCCAATTCTTGCTTCATTCTTTTCATCATGAGCTTTGAATTTAGTTGTTCTGTTAACAGTCTTTCCATATAGTGGATGTCTAACCTTAGTTTCTATAGCAACAACTATTGTTTTATCCATCTTATCTGAAACTACTTTACCTATTTTCTTTTTTCTTAATCCTCTTTCCACAGGACTTACCTCCTTTCAGCATTACTGCTCAAAAGCTTTTAATTCATCTTCTCTGATTATAGTCTTTATTTGAGCGATTGACTTCTTTACTTCTCTGATTCTCATTGGGTTTTCTAATTGTCCAGTAGCTAATTGGAATCTTAGGTTGAATAATTCAGCCTTAAGATCATTTAGCTTGCCTTTTAAATCTTGAGGATTGCTTGTTCTTAATTCTTTTAACTCTCTAGCTTTCATTATTCTTCACCACCCATTTCCTCAAAATCTTTTCTTGTAACGAATTTAGTTTTTACAGGTAGTTTGTGTGATGCAAGTCTCATAGCCTCTCTAGCTACTTCCTCTTGAACACCTGATAATTCAAATAATACTCTACCTGGTTTAACTACTGCTACCCAGTATTCTGGTGATCCTTTACCAGAACCCATTCTTGTTTCAGCTGGTTTTTCAGTAACTGGCTTATCTGGGAATATCTTTATCCAAAGTTTTCCGCCTCTTCTTATATATCTATTAATTGCTATTCTCGCAGATTCTATTTGGTTGCTTGTTACCCATCCACATGTTGTAGCTTGAATTCCAAAATCTCCGTAAGCTAAGAAATTCCCTCTTGTAGCCTTACCTTTCATTCTACCACGTTGAACCTTACGATGTTTTACTCTTTTAGGCATTAACATGGTTAACTCCTCCTTTCCTACGCGTTAGCTTCTTCTTTTTCTACTTTTTCGACTTTCTTTGTTGGAAGTACTTCTCCATTGTATACCCAAACCTTAACACCGATCTTACCATAAGTAGTATCAGCTTCAGCAAAACCATAATTTATGTCTGCTCTTAAAGTTTGTAGTGGAATAGTTCCTTCATGATAAAATTCAGTTCTAGCGATTTCTGCTCCACCTAATCTTCCGGCACATGCAGTTTTAACACCTTTAACGCCAGATCTCATAGCTCTTTGAATTGTTTGCTTCATTGCTCTTCTGAATGATATTCTCTTTTCTAATTGAGAAGCTATGTTTTCAGCCATTAATTGAGCATCAGCTTCAGCATTTTTAACCTCAACTATATTTATCATTACATTCTTTTGAGCTATTATTTTAGCTAACTTCTTCTTTAAAGCTTCTATTCCTGATCCACCTTTGCCTATTACGACACCTGGCTTAGCAGTATATATATTTAATTTTACTCTTTTAGCAGCTCTTTCGATTTCTATCTTTGAGATTCCTGCTGAGTAAAGTTCTTTTTTAACGAATTCTCTGATCTTTACATCTTCTACAAGATTATCTGCAAAGTTTTTCTTATCAGCATACCACTTTGCGTTCCAATCTTTGATAACACCGACTCTTAATCCATGAGGATTTACTTTTTGGCCCACTCTATTTCCCTCCTTCTAATTAAGCTCTTTCTCTAACTACAAGTGTGATGTGGCTTGTTTTCTTGTTTATTCTGAATGCTCTACCTTGAGCATGTGGTCTGAATCTCTTTAATGTTGGTCCTTGACCTACATGAGCTTCAGCAACAAATAATGCATTAGCATCTAAGTTATTATTATTTTCCGCATTGGCAACAGCTGATTTTAATACTTTGTTTATAACAACAGCTGCATCCTTTGGAGTGTATTGTAATATAGCGAAAGCTTCATTTACATTTTTTCCTCTTATTAAATCAAGAACTACTCCTACTTTGATAGGAGACATTCTTACATATTTAGCTATAGCTTTAGCCTCCATATTATGTTCCTCCTTTCCAGACTGATTACTTTCTCTTTGATGTTTTTTCTGTATCTACGTGTCCTCTATATGTTCTAGTTAAAGCGAATTCTCCAAGTTTGTGTCCAACCATATCTTCGCTTATATATACAGGAACGTGTTTTCTTCCATCATGAACAGCTATTGTATGACCTATCATTTCTGGGAAAATTGTTGATGATCTTGACCAAGTCTTAACAACTTTCTTGTCTCCAGCTGCGTTCATTTCTTCTATTTTCTTCATAAGACCTGCATGCACAAAAGGTCCTTTTTTAATTGATCTACTCACTAGAATTGCCTCCCTTCATAAACCTTTATGGTCTAAGCGATGAAGAGAAATTTCATTCTCTTCATACTACTTATCGTTTCTTCTCTTAATAATAAATCTATCTGAATACTTCTTATGCTTTCTAGTTTTATATCCAAGAGCTGGTTTACCCCATGGAGTAACTGGTGAAGGTCTTCCGATTGGTGATCTACCTTCTCCACCACCGTGTGGGTGATCGCAAGGGTTCATAACAGAACCTCTAACTGTAGGTCTCCATCCCATATGTCTCTTTCTACCAGCTTTACCAACTTTTATGATTTCATGAGTTAAGTTTGAAACAGTTCCGATTGTAGCTCTACATTCGATTCTAACGTATCTCATTTCACCTGAAGGTAATCTTAAAGTAGCATAATTTCCTTCTTTAGCCATTAATTGAGCAGCAGTACCTGCTGATCTAACCATTTGGCCACCTTTACCAGCTTGTAATTCTATATTGTGTACAAAAGTACCAACTGGTATATTCTTTAATTGAAGAGCATTACCTGGCTTGATATCAGCCTCTGCTCCTGATACTATAACATCTCCAACTTTTAATCCAACTGGAGCGATTATGTATCTCTTTTCACCATCAGCATATACAACTAATGCAATGTATGCTGATCTGTTTGGATCATATTCTATAGTAGCAACTTTTGCTGGAACTCCGTCCTTATTTCTCTTGAAATCTATAATTCTATATTTTCTTTTAGCACCACCACCGTGATGTCTAACAGTTATTTTACCTTGAGCATTTCTACCGCCAGTTTTGTTTAAAGAAACAAGAAGTGATCTTTCTGGTTCATTTGTAGTTATTTCCTCAAATGAAGCAACAGTCATGTGTCTTCTTGATGGGGTAGTAGGTCTAAACTTTTTAACTGCCATCTAAAATTCCCTCCTTCTTTACGCTTATCAGGCCTCAGCCTATACCTGCTATATTATTGCATTCCTTCGAAAAATTCTATATTCTTGCTATCAGCAGCTAATTTAACAATAGCTTTCTTATAGCTTGCTCTTTTTCCTACGTGAACGCCTACTCTTTTAGTTTTTCCTTCAACTCTCATAGTTTTAACATCTTCAACTTTAACGTCGAAAATTTCTTCAACAGCTTTCTTTATTTGAACTTTGTTAGCTGTATTATGAACTATGAAGGTGTATTTCTTCTCTGCCATTGCTGCCATACTTTTCTCAGTTACAACAGGCTTTCTAATTATATCATGGCTAGTTAGATTCATTATGCGTACACCTCCTCAACTTTAGCTACTGCATCTTTAGTGATGATTAGCTTCTCATACTTTAATAAGTCATAAACGTTGATGTTGTTTACTGGAAGTACTGTTACTCCCTCTATATTTCTAGCTGATTTAAATACATTTTCGTTTGATTCAGCAGTTATTATTAATGTTTTCTTTGCTTCGAAAGCATTTAACATTTTAACTATTTCCTTAGTCTTAGGTGCTTCTAATTCTAAGTTTTCTAAAACGATCATGTTATTGTCAGCAACTTTGCTTGTTAAAGCTGAAAGCATAGCTACTCTTCTCATTGTCTTTGGTATTGACATTCTATACTCTCTTGGCTTTGGTGCAAAAACAACTCCTCCATGTATCCATTGTGGAGCTCTTATTGAACCTTGTCTAGCTCTACCAGTTCCTTTTTGTCTCCATGGCTTTATTCCACCACCTGAAACCTCTGATCTAGTCTTAGCTGATTGAGTTCCTTGTCTTTTGTTAGCTAATAATGCAACAACTACTTGGTGCATAGCGTATTGGTTGATTTCAACTCCGAACACTTTATCATTTAATTGGCAATCTCCAACTTTTTGTCCTTCTCTGTTAAATAATCCTACTACAGGCATTCTTCTTCCTCCTTTCTAACAGAATTAAGCCTTAACTGTATCTCTTATTACGATGATACCCTTGTTAGGACCTGGTACTCCACCTTTTATTAAGATAATGTTTTTATCTGCCATTACCTTAACAACTTCTAGGTTTAATACAGTAGTATTTACTGCTCCCATGTGTCCTGGCATTCTCTTATTTTTGAAAGTTCTTGATGGATCTGATGAAGCTCCCATTGAACCTACTGCTCTATGGAACTTAGAACCGTGTGACATAGGTCCTCTGCTTGCATTCCATCTCTTAATTGTACCTTGGAATCCCTTACCTTTTGAAACTCCTGATACATCTACTTTTTCTCCTGCTTCAAATACGTCAGCTTTTATTTCTTGACCTACTTCGTAAGCAGCAACATCTTCTAATCTGAATTCTTTAAGAGTTCTTCTTAATGAAACTCCAGCTTTAGCAAAATGTCCTTTTTTTGGTTTGTTAACTAATTTTTCTCTTATGTCTCCAAATCCAACTTGTATTGCTTCATAACCATCTTTTTCGATAGTTTTCTTTTGAGTAACAACGCATGGACCTGCTTCTACTACTGTTACAGGAACAACCTTTCCGTTAGCATCGAATATTTGAGTCATTCCAATTTTCTTTCCTATTATAGCCTTTTTCATGTGCTTACACCTCCTAAACTTATTAGCGGATTGTAGTGTTTACAATCATAATAGTTCAAAATCAAACATCAATCTAATTTAGTAATTATAGCTTTATTTCGATATCAACACCAGCTGGTAAGTTTAATCTCATTAAAGCATCAACTGTCTTAGGTGATGGATTAACTATATCTATTAATCTCTTATGAGTTCTTATTTCGAACTGTTCTCTTGAATCTTTATACTTATGAACAGCTCTTAGGATAGTTATTACATCCTTCTCTGTTGGTAGTGGCACTGGACCAGCAACCTTAGCTCCTGTTGACTTTGCAGTCTCAACGATTTTTTCAGCTGATTGATCTAATATTACGTGATCAAAAGCCTTTAATCTTATTCTTATTTTTTGTTTTGACATTATGGTTTCCCTCCTTTTCATGTACGCTTTACTTCTAACGCACAACAGCGGATCTTCTGTAAACTGCTCCAGGTGTTTCATACTTTTTGAAACAGAAATACAAAATCCCTGTCGTCGGATTCTAGATCCTGACATACTCATCAAGAATTACCCGGAAGTCCGGCAACCTCTTGATTCATCGCTGTTTGCTCTGCAACTTCTTCATTATACTATGAATCTAACTACAATTCAAGTATTTTTTACATATGATTTCGCACTTTTTTTCTATTAAATAACACTTTGATTATTATAATTTTTTTCATATTAATTTTCAATAGTTTTTTAAAAAAATTTTTATTTATTTATTTTTATATACACTTCTTCAATTCATATTTCTATTAATTCGTAATTCATTTTTTAATAATTAATTATATTTATTTAAATTCTTGACTTATACTAATATTGATATTCAAAATTTTAAAAATAAAAAAAAGTAGTATAGAAACGTCTTTCTATACTACTTCTTTATAAAGGCCTTTTTTTGAACTTCATAAAGCCTCGCGCTTAGCTTTATGCTTTTAGTATATATACTAAAATTATTCCCTTATAATTTCTAAAACTTTTTCTACTGCGCTTAGAATAATTTTAAAAATTACTTAGGCATAAATTCCCGTTAGTTCTACGGTACCAAATAATTATAATTAATTTTTTAAAATTTGTCTATAAGATATTCTAAAATATTTTAGTGAGTAATAAATTACTCTATTATTTTAGTAACAACTCCTGAACCTACTGTTCTTCCGCCTTCTCTTATAGCGAATCTTAATCCTTCGTCCATTGCTACTGGAGTTATTAATTCAACGTTCATGTCGATGTGGTCTCCAGGCATTACCATTTCCATTCCTTCTGGTAACTTGATTGATCCTGTTACGTCTGTTGTTCTGAAATAGAATTGTGGTCTGTATCCATCAAAGAATGGTGTATGTCTTCCACCTTCTTCTTTCTTAAGTACGTATACTTGACCTACGAACTTGCTATGTGGGTGTACTGAACCTGGTTTTGATAATACTTGACCTCTTTCGATTTCTGTTCTTTGGATTCCTCTTAATAGAGCTCCTATATTATCTCCAGCTTGTGCTTCATCTAGTAACTTTCTGAACATTTCTATTCCTGTTACTACTGTCTTCTTCTTATCTGGGCTTAATCCTACTACTTCTACTTCGTCTCCAACGTGAAGAATTCCTCTTTCAACTCTTCCTGTTGCAACTGTTCCTCTACCAGTGATTGTAAATACGTCTTCTACTGGCATTAAGAATGGCTTATCTGTTGCTCTTTCTGGTGTTGGGATGTAGCTATCTACTGCTTCCATTAACTCTAATATTGGAGCTATTGATTTTTCATCTGTTGGGTTTTCTAATGCTACTAATGCTGATCCTTTTATTACTGGAATGTCATCTCCTGGGAAGTTGTATTCGCTTAATAATTCTCTAACTTCCATTTCAACTAATTCTAATAACTCTTCGTCATCTACCATATCTGCTTTGTTTAAGAATACTACGATGTAGTCAACTCCAACTCTTGATGCTAGTAGTATGTGCTCTCTTGTTTGTGGCATTGGACCATCTGCTGCTGATACAACTAAGATTGCTCCATCCATTTGTGCTGCTCCTGTTATCATATTCTTTACATAGTCAGCGTGGCCTGGGCAGTCTACGTGAGCATAGTGTCTGTTCTCTGTTTCATACTCAACGTGTGCTGTATTGATTGTGATTCCTCTTTCTTTTTCTTCTGGTGCCTTATCTATTTCGTCGTACTTGAACGCATCTGCAAATCCTCTGTTTGCTAATACTGTTGTTATTGCTGCTGTTAATGTTGTTTTACCGTGGTCAACGTGTCCTATTGTTCCAATGTTAACGTGTGGTTTACTTCTTTCAAATTTAGCTTTTGACATTGTAAATTCCTCCTTCTTTTTGGGAAAATATAATTTATATCTTTATATTAAAGGAACTTTAAAGTTCCTTTAATATTATTATTTATTTCTGTTTCCTGCTACTTGCTCTTGTATGCTCTTTGGTACTTCTTCATAGTGATCAAATACCATTGAGTAAGTTCCTCTACCTTGAGTTCTTGATCTTAATGTAGTAGCATATCCAAACATTTCTGATAATGGAACGAATGCTCTAATAACTTGAGCTCCGTTAACTGCTTCCATTCCTTCAATTCTTCCTCTTCTTGAGTTTATGTCTCCCATAACGTCACCCATATACTCTTCAGGAACTGTAACTTCAACCTTCATTGATGGCTCAAGTAGAACTGGTTTTGCTTTAGCCATTGCATTTTTAAATGCCATAGATCCAGCAATCTTAAATGCCATTTCTGATGAGTCAACTTCATGGTATGATCCATGAACTAACTTAACTTTGAAGTTAATTGTTGGATATCCAGCAATTATACCGCTTTGTGAAGCTTCTTGAATTCCGTTATCGATAGCTGGAATGTACTCTCTTGGAATAGCTCCTCCAACAATTGCGTTTTCGAATACATATTCTCCTTCTGTTGGTTCCATTTCGATAACACAGTGACCGTATTGTCCTTTACCACCTGATTGCTTAGCATACTTAGCTTCAGCTTTAACAGCTTCTCTAATTGTTTCTTTGTAAGCAACTTGTGGAGCACCTACGTTACACTCAACTTTGAATTCTCTTTGTAATCTATCTACAATGATTTCTAGGTGAAGCTCACCCATACCAGCGATTATTGTTTGACCTGTTTCTTGGTCTGTATAAGTCTTGAATGTTGGATCTTCTTCAGCTAATTTAGCTAAAGCTAAGCCCATTTTTTCTTGACCAGCTTTTGTCTTTGGCTCTATAGCAACAGATATAACTGGTTCTGGGAATTCCATTGATTCAAGTACTATTGGGCAATCTTCTGAACATAAAGTATCACCAGTTGTAGTGTTCTTTAGTCCGATTATTGCTCCTAATTCACCTGCTTCTAACTCTTGAACTTCTTCTCTAGTGTTAGCATGCATTTTAACAAGTCTTCCGATTCTTTCTTTCTTACCCTTTGTTGAGTTTAGAACGTATGATCCACTGTTCATAACTCCTGAGTAAACTCTTGTGAATGCTAATTTACCAACGAATGGGTCAGTAGCAATCTTAAATGCTAAAGCTGCCATTGGCACATCATCAGCTGCTTCTCTTGAAGTTTCTTCACCTTCTAAAGTAGTTCCTTTTACAGGTGGAATATCTAATGGTGATGGTAAGTAATCAACAACACCATCAATCATTTCTTGAACACCCTTATTCTTGTATGAAGAACCACAGATACATGGTACTATTTGGTTAGCTATAGTAGCTTTTCTTAAAGCAACTTTTAACTCTTCTAGAGTTATTTCTTCACCTTCTAAGTATTTCATCATTAATTCTTCATCAGTTTCAGCAATAGCTTCTATCATCATGCCTCTGTATTCTTCAGCTTGATCTTTTAATTCTGCTGGTACTTCAGTTTCTTCTATTTCAGTACCTAAGTCATTCTTGTGAACTATTGCTACATTTCTCATTAAGTCAACTAAACCAACGAATTGATCTTCTTGACCTATTGGAATTTGGATTGGAACTGCATTAGCTTTTAATCTTTCTCTTACAGTGTTTATACATCTGAAGAAATCAGCACCTGTTGCATCCATTTTATTTACATAAATCATTCTTGGAACACCATATTTGTCTGCCTGTCTCCAAACAGTTTCAGTTTGTGGTTCAACACCACTCTTTGCATCTAATACAGTAACTGCTCCATCAAGAACTCTTAGTGATCTTTCAACCTCAACAGTGAAGTCTACGTGTCCTGGAGTATCTATTATATTTAACTCATAGTTTTTCCAGAAACAAGTTGTTGCAGCAGAAGTAATTGTTATACCTCTTTCTTGCTCTTGAACCATCCAGTCCATTGTAGCTGCACCTTCATGAACTTCACCTATTTTATGACTTTTACCAGTATAGAATAATATACGCTCTGTAGTTGTTGTTTTACCAGCATCTATATGAGCCATTATTCCAAAGTTACGGAACTTTTCTAAAGGATATTTTCTAGCCATTTAAGTTTCCTCCTCTCAAGTTAAGTTTCTTAATTTAATTTTAATAGTTTATTTAAATTCAACAAAACTGCTTTGGCATAAACCATGCCAAAACAGTTCCTTGTATTAGTATCTGTAGTGAGCGAATGCTTTATTAGCTTCAGCCATTCTGTGAGTATCTTCTCTCTTCTTAACAGCTGCTCCAGTATTATTAGCGGCATCCATTAATTCTGCTGCTAATCTTTCTCTCATGTACTTTTCGCCTCTGCTTCTAGCTGCAGCTAGAATCCATCTGATACCTAATGTCTGTCTTCTCTCTGGTCTAACTTCTATTGGTACTTGATAGTTTGATCCACCTATTCTTCTCGCTTTAACTTCTAGTAATGGCATTACGTTGTTCATAGCTGTTTCAAAAACCTCTAATGCTTCGTTGCCAGTTTTTTGTTGCATTATTTCAAATGCATCGTAGCATATTTTTTGAGCTACTCCTTTTTTACCGTCTTCCATTAAGCTGTTTACTAATTTAGTTACAACCTTTGAATTATAAACTGGATCTGGTAATACGTCTCTTTTTGCAATATGTCCTTTTCTTGGCACTTTTCTTCCCTCCTTAACATACTAATTTAAGTTCATCGGTACTCGACAAATCTTGTTGTCGCAAAGCGCTCTGACTTCTGCAATCTATATAATCTATACAAACTTCATAATCTATATAAAATCTATGTAAATGCTGAAGGCATAGCACTAATCAATTTAACCTACAAATCTTATTTTTGCTTTGGTTTTTTAGCACCGTATTTTGATCTTCCTTGCATTCTGTTAGCAACACCTGCTGAGTCTAATGCTCCTCTAACAATGTGATATCTAACACCAGGAAGGTCCTTAACTCTACCACCTCTTATAAGAACAACGCTGTGCTCTTGTAAGTTGTGTCCTACACCTGGGATGTAAGCTGTAACTTCTATTCCGTTTGTTAATCTAACTCTGGCAATTTTTCTTAACGCTGAGTTAGGCTTCTTTGGAGTAGAAGTTTTAACTACAGTACAAACTCCTCTCTTTTGTGGGCACTCTTTAAGTGCTGGTGAGTTTGATTTAGCTGCTACTGTCTTTCTGCCTTTTCTTACTAATTGGCTAATAGTTGGCATTCTTTTCACCTCCTGAGATTTTATAAAATATCTATATAATGTTTAAGATATTAACTATCTAATCCATTAGTAGTGTGGCTGCCGAACCAACATCTATACCACACATTTTACCTAATTCTTTCATAGTGTTTACATATTTAACTTCAACACCATGACTTTTGGCCAAACTTACTAGTGGATCTATTTTTTTCTTATCAGCATCTTGAGCTACATATAAGATTCTACCTTCGCCATTCTTAATCGCTTTAGTAGATTGCTTAATACCAATAAGTTTTTTTCCTAAAAGTCTGTCTATCATGGACATTACCCCCTTATATCAGTAACATCAAGGCAAAGCTAGGCTTTGCCTTTATTATCATGTAGACAAGTTAATCCCTTTAGTACTATTTTAAATCACACAAACTGTATTTTATCATCTAAGCTTTTAGAAGTCAATAAAATTAATTTGTTATTCTTCAATGTCATTAGCAATTTCTTTTTCTGCTAAATTATTGTCTGTATTTAATTTTACTGATCTATATCTTAACATTCCAGTACCTGCTGGAATTAACTTACCAATTATGACATTTTCCTTTAATCCAACTAATGGATCTATTTTTCCCTTGATTGCTGCATCAGTAAGAACTCTTGTAGTTTCTTGGAATGATGCTGCTGATAAGAAACTATCTGTAGCAAGTGATGCTTTAGTAATTCCAAGAAGAACTTGTTCTCCTTGTGCTGGCTCTCCGCCTAATTTAGCTATTGCTTCATTAGCCTCTTCAAAATCAAAGATATCAATCATTGTTCCTGGAAGTAATTCAGTATCTCCTGATTCTGTTACTTTTACTTTTCTTGTCATTTGTCTAACTACAACCTCTAAGTGCTTATCATTGATATCAACACCTTGCAGTCTATAAACTTTTTGAACTTCTGATAGTAAGTATTCTCTTGCTCCATGAACACCCTTAATATTTAAGATATCATGAGGATTAACTGAACCTTCTGTTATTTCATCTCCAGCTTCAATAAATTCACCATCACGAGCTTTTAATCTTGAACCGAATGGTATTTCATAGCTGTGCTCTTCTCCCGCTTCTGTTGTTACAAAAACAGTTCTCTTTTTCTTTGTTTCCTCAACTCTTACCATACCTGAAACTTCTGAAACTATAGCTAATCCCTTTGGCTTTCTAGCTTCAAATAATTCCTCAACTCTTGGAAGACCTTGAGTTATATCTGCTCCAGCAACTCCACCTGTATGGAATGTTCTCATTGTAAGCTGAGTTCCTGGCTCACCGATTGATTGAGCCGCTACTATACCAACTGCTTCACCGATATTAATCTTCTTAGCAGTTGCCATATCCATACCATAACATTTAGCACATACACCAAATTTTGAATTACAAGTAAATACTGATCTAATTTTAACTTTTTTAACTCCTGCTGCCTCAACTTTTTCAGCCATATCTGGTTCAACATAAGTTTGTGCTGGAACTATAACTTCTCCTGTTTGAGGATTAATTACATCTTCAGCTGTATATCTTCCTGTAATTCTTTCTTTTAGTCCTTCGATTACTTCGCTTCCCTCTTTTATCTCTGAAACAACAATACCTTTTTCAGTTCCACAATCATCTACTCTAACAATAACATCTTGTGATACGTCAACAAGTCTTCTTGTTAGATATCCTGAGTCAGCTGTCTTAAGAGCTGTATCGGCATTACCCTTTCTAGCTCCGTGAGTTGAGATGAAATACTCAAGAACATCTAGACCTTCTCTAAATGATGCTCTGATTGGTAACTCGATAATCTTACCAGATGGATTAGCCATAAGACCTCTCATACCGGCAAGCTGTTTAATCTGTGACTTAGAACCTCTGGCTCCAGAGTCAGCCATCATGAATATTGGATTAAATCTATCCAAACTATCCATAAGTGCATCTGCAACATCCTCAGTTGTCTTAGTCCACTTATCTATTACCTTCTCATATCTTTCATCTTCTGAAATAAGTCCTCTTCTATATTTCTTTTCAATTTGCTCTACTGTTTGATCTGCTTCTCTTAATAGTTCATATTTTCTCTCAGGAACTATCATATCTGATGCAGCAACTGTAACCGCACCAACTGATGAATAATGATATCCAGTAGCTTTTATTTTATCAAGCATTATAGAAGTTTTTGTTGGACCATGTTGCATATAGCATTTATCTATTATTTTTCCTAATGACTTTTTAGTTATTAAGAAATCAACTTCTAAATTAAATTCTTCATCAGGATTTTGTCTATTAACAAATCCTAAGTCTTGAGGAATTGATTCATTGAATATTATTTTACCAACTGTAGTATCGATGATTCCTGATCTTGTAACGCCATCCACATCTCTAAAGACTCTAACTTTAATTTTTGCATGTATATCAATTTCTTTTAATTGATATGCCATTAAAGCTTCTTCTACAGATGAGAATACACTACCTTCTCCTTTAGCACCATCTTTATCCATTGTTAAGTAGTAAGATCCAAGTACCATATCCTGAGTAGGTACACATACCGGTTTACCATCTGATGGCTTCATGATGTTACCTGCAGCTAACATTAAAAATCTAGCTTCAGCTTGTGCTTCAACTGATAACGGAACGTGTACTGCCATTTGGTCTCCATCGAAGTCAGCGTTGTATGCTGTACATACAAGAGGATGAAGTTTAATTGCTCTACCTTCAACTAAAACAGGTTGGAAAGCCTGAATTCCAAGTCTGTGTAGAGTCGGAGCACGGTTAAGTAATACTGGATGATCTGCAATGACTTCTTCAAGTACATCCCATACTTGAGGCATTACTCTTTCAACCATTCTCTTAGCACTCTTTATATTATGTGCAACACCATCTTGAACTAACTTTTTCATAACAAATGGTTTAAATAATTCTAAAGCCATTTCCTTTGGAAGTCCACATTGATACATCTTAAGTTCTGGTCCTACAACTATAACTGATCTACCAGAATAGTCAACTCTCTTACCAAGAAGGTTTTGTCTAAATCTACCTTGCTTACCCTTAAGCATATCTGATAATGATTTAAGCGGTCTATTTCCTGGTCCAGTAACCGGTCTACCCCTTCTACCATTATCTATTAATGCATCAACAGCTTCTTGAAGCATTCTCTTTTCATTTCTAACTATTATGTCTGGTGCTCCAAGGTCTAATAACTTCTTAAGTCTGTTATTTCTATTTATAACTCTTCTGTATAAATCATTTAAGTCAGAAGTAGCAAATCTTCCTCCATCAAGTTGAACCATAGGTCTTAAATCTGGTGGAATTACAGGTATTACATCTACTATCATCCATTCAGGTAAATTTCCTGACTTTCTGAATGACTCAACTACTTCTAATCTTCTTATAATTCTTACTTTCTTTTGTCCAGTACTTGTTTTTAACTCTTCTTTAAGTTCTGCTGAAGTTCTTTCTAATTCTATTTCTGAAAGCAATACTTTTATAGCTTCTGCTCCCATTCCTGCAACAAAACTTTCCTCACCATACTTATCTACAGCTTCTCTATACTCTTTTTCATTAAGTAATTGCTTTTTAAGTAATGGTGTTTCCTTTGGATCTATAACTACATAAGATGCAAAGTAAAGAATTTTTTCTAATGATCTTGGTGACATATCAAGGATTAATCCCATTCTTGATGGAATTCCTTTGAAGTACCAAATGTGAGATACAGGGGCAGCAAGTTCAATATGCCCCATTCTCTCTCTTCTTACTTTGGCCTTTGTGACTTCGACTCCACATCTATCACAAACTATTCCCTTATATCTAACTCTTTTATATTTTCCACAATGACATTCCCAGTCTTTTATAGGTCCAAATATTCTTTCACAGAATAGACCATCTCTTTCTGGCTTTAAAGTTCTATAGTTTATTGTCTCAGGTTTTTTTACTTCTCCTCTAGACCATTCTCTGATCTTTTCTGGAGATGCTAGCCCTATTTGTAACGCATCAAAATTGTTTAATTCAAACAAGGGTATATCCTCCCTTCACTATTAGTGTTGATCATTGAAATCATCAAGCTCTAAATCTGTATTTAGCTCTTCAAAATCTATATTTTCATAGTCTATTTCATCGTCTTGCTCTTCATTTGTAGTGTAGCTATCGTCTGATTCTACTTCTACATCTGCAACTTGAGGTAAATCTTCTGAACCTTCGATATTTACTTCTAGCTCTTCTGAATCTTCTTCTACAGATTCCTTTAATTTCACTTCTTCATTAGCTTCATTTAATACTTTAACATCTAAGCATAAAGCTTGAAGTTCTTTTATAAGAACCTTGAATGATTCTGGAACTCCTGGTTCTGGAATATTTTCACCTTTGACAATTGCTTCGTAAGTTTTAACTCTACCAACAACGTCATCTGATTTAACTGTTAATATCTCTTGTAATGTATGAGCAGCACCGTATGCTTCTAATGCCCAAACTTCCATCTCACCAAATCTTTGACCACCAAATTGAGCTTTACCTCCAAGTGGTTGTTGAGTAACTAATGAGTATGGGCCAGTTGATCTTGCGTGTATCTTATCGTCAACTAAGTGAGCAAGTTTTAAGATATACATTATACCAACTGTTACACGGTTATCAAATGCTTCTCCAGTTCTACCATCATAAAGTACAGTCTTTCCATCTGGATTATATCCCGCATCTGCTAAACATTGTTCTATATCTTGTTCTGTAGCTCCATCAAATACTGGAGTAGCTATATGCCATCCTAGTTGTGAAGCTGCCCATCCTAAGTGAACCTCAAGTACCTGACCGATGTTCATACGTGATGGAACTCCTAGTGGATTTAAGCATATTTGAAGTGGTCTTCCATCTGGTAAGAATGGCATATCTTCCTCTGGTAATACCCTTGAGATAACCCCTTTGTTACCGTGACGTCCAGCCATCTTATCTCCAACAGAAATCTTTCTCTTTTGAGCAATGTAACATCTTACAAGTTCATTAACTCCTGGTGGAAGTTCATCTCCATTTTCTCTAGTAAATACTTTAACATCTACTATTATTCCAGCTTCTCCATGTGGAACTCTTAATGATGTATCTCTAACTTCTCTAGCTTTTTCACCAAATATAGCTCTAAGAAGTCTTTCTTCTGCTGTTAATTCTGTCTCTCCCTTAGGAGTAACTTTACCTACTAAAATATCTCCTGATCTAACTTCAGCACCAATTCTTATGATACCTCTATCATCTAGATCTTTAAGAGCATCTTCACTTACATTAGGTATATCTCTTGTTATTTCCTCAGGTCCTAGCTTAGTATCTCTAGCTTCACATTCATATTCTTCAATGTGAATAGATGTAAATACGTCTTCTCTTACTAATTCTTCTGAAATTAGCATAGCATCCTCGTAGTTATATCCTTCCCAAGTTATAAATCCCATTCTGATATTTTTTCCTAATGCGATTTCTCCTAAATCAGTTGATGGACCATCAGCTAATACTTGATTCTTCTTAACTTCTTCGCCCTTAGACACTATAGGTCTTTGGTTTATGCAAGTACCTTGGTTACTTCTCTTGAATTTAAGAAGCTTATAAGTATCTGTTCCTCCATCACTATCTCTTTTAACTCTTACCTCATTAGCTGAAACATAGGTTACAACACCTGCGTTTTTAGCCTTTGGTAATACTCCTGAATCTACTGCCGCCTTATATTCGATTCCTGTACCAACAATAGGTGCTTGTGGTTTTAATAGAGGAACTGCTTGACGTTGCATGTTTGATCCCATCAGAGCTCTTGATGCGTCATCATTCTCAAGGAATGGTATCATAGCTGTTGCTACTGATACTATTTGTCTTGGAGAAACGTCCATTAAATCAACATCTTCTCTTGGAACAACTAAAACATCTTCTTGATCTCTTACTGTAACTTTTTTATCTAAGAATCTTCCTTCTTCATCTAAAGGCTCCTTAGCTTGAGCTACTAGATATTGATCTTCTTCATCAGCTGTGAAGTATCTAATTTCATTAGTTACTACTCCAGTCTTTTTATCAACTATTCTATATGGAGTTTCTATAAATCCATATTCATTAACTTTAGCATAAGTTGCTAATGAGTTTATAAGACCTATATTTGGACCTTCTGGAGTTTCTATAGGACACATTCTACCATAGTGTGAGTGGTGAACGTCTCTTACTTCGAATCCAGCTCTTTCTCTTGAAAGTCCTCCTGGTCCTAAAGCTGATAATCTTCTTTTATGTGTTAACTCTGATAATGGATTTGTTTGATCCATGAATTGTGATAACTGTGAACTACCAAAGAATTCTTTAATAGCTGCAGCTACTGGTCTTATATTTATTAAAGCTTGAGGAGTTATTCCTTCTTGGTCTTGAATAGTCATTCTTTCTTTAACTACTCTTTCCATTCTTGAAAGACCAATTCTAAATTGGTTTTGAAGAAGTTCTCCAACGCTTCTTAATCTTCTATTTCCTAAATGGTCAATGTCATCTACATAACCAATATTATGTGCTAATCCTAATTCATAGCTTATTGTAGCAAATATATCATCTTTGATAATATGCTTTGGTATAAGTCTATGCATATTCTTTTTAATTTCTTCTTTTATAGAAGCTTCATCTGAGTAGTTATCTAATATTTCTCTTAATATTGGATAATGTACTAACTCTTTGATGTGTAAATCTTCAACATCAAAGTCGACATGCTTATGTATGTCAACAAAATGATTGCCTATAACTCTAACTATCTTATCATCAACAATTATATCAACTACATTAATGCCAGCATTTTGAATTGTTTCTGACATTTCTCTGTCGATTTTTTCTCCTTTACCAACTAGTATTTCACCAGTTTCAGGATTAACTATATCATCTGCTGCGATTTGATTAGCTATTCTTAAGCTTATAGCAAGCTTCTTATTAAATTTGTATCTACCTACTCTTGATAAATCATATCTTTTTGCATCAAAGAATAATGAATCAATCAACGCAATTGCGCTATCAACAGTTGGTGGTTCACCTGGTCTTAATCTCTTATAAATTTCTAATAAAGCTTCTTCTTTAGTCTTTGTATTATCTTTATCAATTGTTGCTTTAAATCTTTCATCTTCTCCAAAATATTCAACAAGTTCTTGGTCACTTCCAAAACCCATTGCTCTGGCTAAGATAGTGATAGGAAGCTTTCTTGTTTTGTCTATTCTAACATAGATTATATCGTTAGAATCTGTTTCATATTCTAACCAAGCACCCCTATTAGGAATTACTGTTGAAGTAAATAACTTCTTTCCACTCTTATCTACAGCATCACTATAGTATACACCTGGTGATCTAACAAGCTGTGAAACTATAACCCTCTCAGCACCATTTATAACAAATGTACCTTGTTCAGTCATTAATGGGAAATCTCCCATAAATACTTCTTGTTCTTTGATCTCACCAGTTTCTTTGTTTTGAAGTCTTACTGCAACTTTTAGAGGAGCAGCATAAGTTGCGTCTCTTTCTTTACATTCTTCAACTGAGTACTTAATATTATCCATATCAAGTTTATAACCTACGAATTCAAGTACAAGATTCCCTGTAAAGTTTGATATTGGGTTTATGTCATCAAAAACTTCTTGAAGACCTTCATCCAAAAACCACTTGTAAGAGTCTAATTGTACTTCAATTAAGTTAGGCATCTCTGCAACTTCTTTTACCTTTGCAAAGCTCATTCTTGTTCTTTTTCCAACTTGGACAGGATGTACCATCAACTTTCACCCCTTGTATAAACTAAAATAACCAATAAACATGCTGTTTTTTTCATGTTATTGGACGAATACATTGCATTTTATTATTTTGCCTATTTTTGTTGTTTTAATTCAGTTTTTTCCTTTTTTTTAGAAAAAATTCCTATTAAAACTTACATTTCAATGCAATTAAATATGTTACCATAACCTTTCATTGTTGTCAACGAAAAATATTATAAAAAATACATTATAAATTACATATTAATTTTTTGCAAATTTACAAATAGAATTTTTTGCTTAATATACCTCTAATTTTCTAATAAAAAACCCTATTTACTTTGTTATTTAACATAGGTTGGTTTAATTACGACTATACTCATTTATTACATTTTGTATATAAAATAAAAAAAGAAAAAAGAAGGAGAATTCTCCTTCTTTTTATTATTTCTTTATTATATCAACTGTATGATTTTTTTCGTTAACTTTTATAGCCTCATCTTCACCTAAGTTAGTTATAATAACTGGAGTTATTGTTGATTTAGCATTTTTAGCTATGTAATCTAAATCAGCTTCTACAAGAGTTTGACCCTTTTTAACAACATCTCCCTCTTTAACTAAAGCATTTAAGCCTTGTCCTTTTAATCCAACAGTATCTAATCCTATATGAAGTAATATTTCTCTTCCCTTATCTCCCTTTATAACAATTGCATGTTTTGTTGGGAATACAGTTTCTATAACACCATCAATTGGTGATACAAATTTTCCTTCTGAAGGTTTTATAGCAAAACCTTCACCCATTATTTTTTGTGCAAATACATCATCTGGAACCTTTTCTAGATCTATAACTTCACCTTTTGCTGGTATAAGTAATTCAGATTCTAAACTTCCTGTTGTAACTGCTTCTTCCTTTTTCTCTTCTATTGGTTCACTTTTCTTTTGAGGAATATTTCCAGCTATAACATCCTTAATCTGACCTTTAATTATATCTGATTTAGGTCCAAATATAGCCTGAATATTTTCTCCAACCTGCATAACTCCTGCTGCACCTAATTTTTTAAGTTCGTCAGCATTTACCTTTGAAGTGTCATTAACTATTACTCTTAATCTTGTTATACAAGCATCTAAATTCTTTATGTTTTCTTTTCCACCTAAAGCAGCTAAAATACCTACAGCTAAGCTGTCTCCATTTGAGTCTACATTAACTGAAGATTCATTATCATCTTCTCTACCCGGTGTCTTTAAGTTGAACTTTCTAATCATAAATCTAAATCCAAGATAGTAAATTACTGCAAGTATTAATCCTACAACTATTACTAAATACCATGGTGTTCTATTTGGAATAATTCCAAATAATATAAAGTCTATTAAACCACCTGAGAATGTCATACCAATCTTAACATTTAATATATTCATTACCATAAATGATAATCCAGCAAATACACAGTGAACTCCAAATAAAAGTGGAGCAACAAATAAGAATGAGAACTCAAGAGGTTCTGTTATACCTGTTAAGAATGAAGTTAATGCCGCTGAGGCCATTATACTTCCAACCATAGCTTTCTTTTCCGGCTTAGCTTCTTGATAAATAGCTAAAGCTGCTGCTGGTAATCCAAACATCATAAATGGATATTTACCAGTCATAAATGTTCCTGCTGTAAATTTAAAGCTTGGATCTATTTTTAATATTTCATATAATGATGAATATTGAGCCATGAATATATGTTGGTCTCCCATTACAACTTGATGAGTTATAGGATTTACCCATTCACCAAATTGATACCAGAATGGATTGTACCAAATATGATGTAATCCAAATGGAATTAATGCTCTCTCTATAACTCCAAATATGAATGCCGCTGCATTTCTATTTGCATCTATCATACTCTTTGAGAATATTAATAATCCATTTTGTACTGGTGGCCATATAAATGTCATAGCTATACCAAGTACAATTGCTGCCGCCGCTGTAACTATTGGCACAAATCTTTTTCCTGCAAAGAATCCAAGATATTGTGGTAATTCAATTTTATAGAATTTCTTAAATAAATATGATGCAATAATACCAATAATAATACCGCCAAATACACCTGTTTGAAGTGTAGGAACTCCCATTACATTAGCATACATACCTGCTGTACTTGGATCCGCAACCATATCCGGAGTAATTTTTAAGAATGTACCCATAGTAACATTCATTATTAAAAATCCAACTATTGAAGCAAGTCCTGCTACACCTTCCCCATCAGTTAATCCAACTGCAACTCCAACTGCAAACAATAATGCAAGGTTTCCAAAGATTATGTCTCCTGACTTTTCCATAACTGAAATAAATATTTGGAATCCATTAGAACCTAATGCTGGTAAATACTTTAATAAAGCTGGGTTTCTTAAAGCATTACCTATACCAAGCAAAAGTCCTGCCGCTGGTAATAGTGCAACTGGTAACATAAGAGCTTTTCCTACTCTTTGTAATACACCAAAAACTTTTTTCATACCTATTCTCCCTTCAGAATTTCTTATTAATTTATAAAAATAAAGACCTAGTTATATAAAAGCATAAAAGGACATAAGTATCCCGTATTTATACTTTCATATATCTAGGTCTTGCCTGCACTATCAGTAACAATCCTATTTATTAATTTTTGTTATTAGTAACTCTATAAATATGCATAGTTAAATATACTATCTCATCATTTCCTATTTCATATTCATATCTCTTCATTATATATTCTTTAATCTTTAAACTACATTTATAAGCCTTGTTATAATTATCTTTTATAAGATCTATAAAACAATTATCTGCAATAAGATGTTGTTTATCTGAAATAACTCTCTTTGCAAAATATTTAAGATGTGTTAATAATCTATCATAGTTTAAGTCTTCTTCTATAAACTCTAGAGAATAATAATATCTTATTATATTTAATATATCCTTTACTATATTTGTCATAATATAAGATTCCTTCATATTGTCATTATAAGTAGCGTTTACAATATGAAATGCTATGAATCCTGCTTCATCTATAGGTAATTCAATATTAAATTCTTTATTTATGTAATCTATAGCCCATAAACCTATTTGAAATTCAGCCCTATGAACTCTTCTTATTTCCTCTAATAAAGTGTTTTTAACTAATATATTATTTTCTAATCTTTTAACTGCAAAAGCCAAATGATCTGATAAAGATAGGTAAATATGTTCATCTAATTTATGGTTCAATACTTTTTCTGCATGTTTTACAATAATATCTACAGATTCAAGCATATTAACAGGGATTTCATTAACAAGCACCTTAAATTTTGAAACTACAGTTTCATCACTTATAGTAAAAATTTTTTCTATTTTTTCTTTATCTATTGCTTGCCCTATCTTTTTTTTAAATCCCAAGCCACTACCCATTAGAATTTTTTCTTTTTTGGTTTTGGGATCTATAGTAATAACAACATTGTTATTTAAAATTTTTTCGATTATCATAAAGACCCCTCTAAAATTTTATATTTTTAGATATTTTTACAATAATAAAATACCTAAATTAAAATAATAAGCTTAAAATTATTTTAAGTAATTATTACTTTAACTTAGGTATTGCCTGCATAACCAGTAACAATCCTTACTTTGTAAATTCATAAGCCCATTATAACTATTTTTTACTTAAGTGTCAATAATAATTATTCATTTAAAATTCCAATTATTATTTCTAAAAACATAAATGATTATATATATAAAAAATAAAATATTTTTGAATTATATATAAACAATTATTAAATTATAGCTTGCCATTATTATAAATATTTAAATCTTTTATAATTTAAATATAAATTTATTTTATCCATCTGATTTTAAATACCTATATATTTAAATTAGAAATGATTGTAAAATAATAAATTAAGCCTTCCTTTATATATTATATATAATATCATCTTCAATAATCAATAAATCTTTATAAAAATAATAAATAAGACACCCTTTTTAGGGTGTCTTAAAAACTACTTAAAGTAAAATTATTTTACTTCTACAGTAGCTCCAACTTCAGCTAACTTAGTCTTTATAGCTTCAGCGTCATCTTTTGAAACGCCTTCTTTAAGTGTCTTAGGAGCTCCGTCAACTATTTCTTTAGCTTCTTTTAATCCTAATCCAGTTATTTCTCTTACAGCTTTTATAACTTTGATTTTTTCTGATCCAGCGTTAGCTAATACTACGTCAAATTCAGTTTTTTCTTCTGCAGCAGCACCTGCAGCAGCACCTGCAACAGCAACTGGAGCAGCAGCGCTTACTCCAAATTCTTCTTCACAAGCTTCAACTAATTCGTTTAATTCTAAAACGCTCATACCTTTTATAGCTTCTATGATTTGTTCTTTTGTCATGATTTAGCACCTCCGAAATTTCTTTCTTTCATTCATTATAAATATGTTTGTTTTTCTATTACTATATATTGAGATTATTCAGCAGATTCTGCTTCTTTCTTCTCTTTTATAGCATTTATTAAGTATGCAAAGTTTGATACTGGAGCCTTGAAGCTTCCAAGTAATTTTGCAATAAGAACTTCTTTTGATGGTATTGATGCAAGTTGTTTAACCTTAGCTTCATCAAATATTGCTCCATCTACTATACCAGCTTTTAATTCAAGCTTCTTGTGAGCTTTAGCGAAATCATTAAGTACTCTTGCTGGAGCTGTAGCATCTTCATATCCAAATGCTATTGAAACAGGTCCTTCTAAGTATTCAACTATTCCGTCTAATCCTAGCTCTTTAGCAGCTAATGTAACTAAAGTATTTTTATATACCTTATATTCAACACCAGCTTCTCTTAAGTTCTTTCTTAGTTGAGTATCTTCTTCAACAGATAATCCTTGATATTTAGCAAGTATTACTGATTGAGATTTCTCTAACTTTTCTTTGATTTCTGCAACCTTAGCTTCTTTTAATTGTCTATTCTTGTTTGCCACTGTGTGTCCACCTCCTCACAGTCTAAAACTGCTTTGTTATATTAAGAAAGGTCTTCCCGTAGACGCAGGAAGACCCATTACAATCACATGTATCGGAACCCTCGGTAGGTTGATTTACGTTATGCCTCTGCACCTACTGTCTACGGAAGTTTTATTCAATTTCACAACGTATTTCATTATACCAAAGGATTAAATCCCTGTCAACAAAAAATTACTCTAAAACTTTTGTTGGGTTAACCTTTGCTCCTGGTCCCATTGTAGCTGCTACTGATACAGATTTTATATATTGTCCTTTAGCAGCTGCTGGTTTAGCCTTAACTAAAGCTTCCATTAATGCGTGGAAGTTTTGAGTTAATTTTTCAGCTCCAAATGAAGCCTTTCCAATTGGGCAGTGAACTATAGCAGTTTTATCAACTCTATATTCAACTTTACCAGCTTTTATTTCAGCGATAGCTTTTGCTACGTCAAATGTAACTGTACCTGATTTTGGGTTTGGCATTAATCCCTTAGGTCCTAATACTCTACCTAATCTTCCAACTACACCCATCATATCTGGAGTAGCAACAACTACATCGTAGTCAAACCAGTTTTCACCTTGAATTTTTGTTACTAATTCTTCAGCTCCAACAAAGTCAGCTCCTGCTTCTTGAGCTTCTTTAGCTTTTTCGCCTCTAGCGAAAACTAAAACTTTAACTGATCTACCAGTTCCGTTTGGAAGAACTACAGCTCCTCTAACTTGTTGATCAGCATGTCTTGGGTCAACCCCTAATCTAACGTGTAATTCAACTGTTTCATCGAATTTAGCTTTAGCAGTTTTAACACATAATTCTAAAGCTTCTGCTGGAGTGTATAAAGCGTTTCTATCAATTAACTTTGCACTTTCAACGTATTTCTTTCCCATTATTTTGCCTCCTCTGTGGTATTAACGGTTAGTACCTCCCACCAATTTAGTAAATTATTATTCTACTACTACGCCCATGCTCTTAGCTGTACCTTCGATCATGCTCATTGCAGTTTCGATTGTTGCAGCATTTAAATCTGGCATTTTTAATTCAGCAATTTTTCTAATTTGCTCCTTAGTGATCTTTCCAACTTTAGTTCTGTTTGGAACTCCTGAGCCGCTCTTTAATCCTATCTCTTTTTTGATAAGAACTGCAGCTGGAGGAGTCTTTAATATAAAGCTGAATGATCTATCTTGGTAAACTGTGATAACTACTGGAATTATTAATCCAGCCTTATCTGCAGTCTTTGCATTGAATTCCTTACAGAATCCCATTATATTTACACCGTGTTGTCCTAGTGCTGGACCAACTGGTGGTGCTGGTGTTGCTTTTCCTGCAGCAAGTTGAAGTTTTATCATTCCTGTTACTTTCTTAGCCATGAGTTATTCCTCCTATACTGTGGTAATTTCGGACTCACGTCCTCCCACTTACTTAAGACGTTAGTCTGATTTTAATCTAATTTTTCTATTTGATTGAAGTCTAATTCGGCAAGAGTTTCTCTTCCGAACATATCAACCAAGGCTTTAACCTTGTGTTTCTCAGGATTTATCTCCTGAATTATTGCACTGAAATCCTTAATAGGTCCAGATGTAATCATTATTGTTTCTCCTACCTCCAAGTCAACATCTATTGGAGTATCCATAACCCCCATAGAATCTACCTCTTCATCGGTAAGAGGTACTGGCTTTGATCCTGGTCCTACGAATCCAGTAACTCCTCTTGTATTTCTTACGACATACCAAGAGTCATCTGTCATCACCATTTTTACCAACACATATCCTGGAAATTTCTTTTTAAGAGTTATTTTTTGTTTTCCATCTTTTTCTTCAATAACTTCTTCCATAGGAACTTGTATATCATGTATAAATGAATATAAGTTTCTATTCTCTATGGTTTTTTCAAGGTTAGCTTTAACCTTGTTTTCATAGCCAGAATATGTGTGTACCACGTACCATCTAGCTTTTTCACTCATATTACATACGGATGAATAAATATATCATCCAAACCTCCCTTTTTACTACTTAAGTTTTAAGACAAAATCTAAGAGGTTTTTGAAAATAAAGTCGAATCCGCCTACTAATATGATGAATATTAGTGCGAAAACAATTACCGCTATAATTGCCTTTTTTGTTTCTTCTTTAGAAGGCCAAGTTATTCTTCTAACTTCTGCCTTAACCTCTCTAAAAAAACCTATAACGCCTGCCTTGTTAGGTGCAGACTCCTTCACTTTCCCATTTACAGCCATTGAATTCACATCCTTAAGATGATATTAACATTTACAACGAACCCTTAAACTATTTAGTTTCTCTGTGAGTAGTGTGTTTCTTACAGAATCTGCAATATTTCTTCATTTCTAATCTATCTGGGTCGTTCTTTTTGTTTTTCATTGAGTTGTAGTTTCTTTGCTTGCATTCAGTACATGCTAAAGTTATTTTTACTCTCACGATCTGCACCTCCAGTTTATTTATATAGGTATATAAATACCTTATTATATTCGCGTTTCTTCTAATGTTACTAAATTAACTTATCACAATTATTAATGTATGTCAAGAATTAAGTACTATGTAAAGGACTAGGCTATTAGACCCAGTCCTTACACAAATTAGTATTACTCTATTATTTTAGTAACAACTCCTGAACCTACTGTTCTTCCGCCTTCTCTTATAGCGAATCTTAATCCTTCGTCCATTGCTACTGGAGTTATTAATTCAACGTTCATGTCGATGTGGTCTCCAGGCATTACCATTTCCATTCCTTCTGGTAACTTGATTGATCCTGTTACGTCTGTTGTTCTGAAATAGAATTGTGGTCTGTATCCATCAAAGAATGGTGTATGTCTTCCACCTTCTTCTTTCTTAAGTACGTATACTTGACCTACGAACTTGCTATGTGGGTGTACTGAACCTGGTTTTGATAATACTTGACCTCTTTCGATTTCTGTTCTTTGGATTCCTCTTAATAGAGCTCCTATATTATCTCCAGCTTGTGCTTCATCTAGTAACTTTCTGAACATTTCTATTCCTGTTACTACTGTCTTCTTCTTATCTGGGCTTAATCCTACTACTTCTACTTCGTCTCCAACGTGAAGAATTCCTCTTTCAACTCTTCCTGTTGCAACTGTTCCTCTACCAGTGATTGTAAATACGTCTTCTACTGGC
Organism: Clostridium fallax; assembly: GCF_900129365.1. Classification (GTDB taxonomy): domain Bacteria; phylum Bacillota; class Clostridia; order Clostridiales; family Clostridiaceae; genus Clostridium_AH; species Clostridium_AH fallax. Next base: position 35,493 of record NZ_FQVM01000003.1, on the reverse strand, counting down.
ATTAAGAATGGCTTATCTGTTGCTCTTTCTGGTGTTGGGATGTAGCTATCTACTGCTTCCATTAACTCTAATATTGGAGCTATTGATTTTTCATCTGTTGGGTTTTCTAATGCTACTAATGCTGATCCTTTTATTACTGGAATGTCATCTCCTGGGAAGTTGTATTCGCTTAATAATTCTCTAACTTCCATTTCAACTAATTCTAATAACTCTTCGTCATCTACCATATCTGCTTTGTTTAAGAATACTACGATGTAGTCAACTCCAACTCTTGATGCTAGTAGTATGTGCTCTCTTGTTTGTGGCATTGGACCATCTGCTGCTGATACAACTAAGATTGCTCCATCCATTTGTGCTGCTCCTGTTATCATATTCTTTACATAGTCAGCGTGGCCTGGGCAGTCTACGTGAGCATAGTGTCTGTTCTCTGTTTCATACTCAACGTGTGCTGTATTGATTGTGATTCCTCTTTCTTTTTCTTCTGGTGCCTTATCTATTTCGTCGTACTTGAACGCATCTGCAAATCCTCTGTTTGCTAATACTGTTGTTATTGCTGCTGTTAATGTTGTTTTACCGTGGTCAACGTGTCCTATTGTTCCAATGTTAACGTGTGGTTTACTTCTTTCAAATTTAGCTTTTGACATTGTAAATTCCTCCTTTTGTTCTAATAAACCTTGCCTAGCGTTTTGCTTTTCTATATTTATATTATAAATGGAGCTCACGATCGGGATTGAACCGACGACCTCCGCCTTACCAAGGCGACGCTCTGCCTACTGAGCTACGTGAGCAATTAAGTTATGTATTGATACCAATAACTTATACCAATTATAAAGTTTACTAGCATTTTGTTTTTTTGTCAATATTTTTTGTTTAATATTTTACTTGTTATTAAAGCATTTTTCAAGCTTTCTTTTTACCCTTTGAAGGGCGTTATCTATCGACTTTGCATGTCTATCTAAATCACAAGCTATTTCTTGATATGACTTACCATCTAAGTAAGACATTAATACTTCCATCTCTAAATCAGAAAGTACTTTTTCCATCTCTTTTTCTATATGACTCATTTCCTCTTTACTTATTACCATCTCTTCTGGATCTGATATTTTAAGTTCAGATATAACATCTAGCAAAGTTCTCTCTGATTCTTCTTCATATATGGGCTTATTTAAAGATACATAAGTATTTAAAGGTATATGCTTTTGCCTTGTGGCAGTTTTTATAGCTGTAATAATTTGCCTTGTAATGCATAATTCTGCAAAAGCTTTAAATGACGTAAGTTTATCAGTCTTATAATCCCTTATAGCCTTATAAAGTCCAATCATACCTTCTTGATATATATCTTCTTTATCGGCACCTATTAGGAAATATGACCTAGCCTTTGATTTAACAAAGTTTTCATACTTATTTATTAAATAATCTTGAGCTAAATTATCGCCCATTTTTGCTTCTACTACTATTTCTTCATCGCTTTTTTCTTTAAATTCATCAAAGCTATGTCTCATGCAACCCACACAACTCCTCCCCTTAAGCTACCGATAATTTAAACATATATAACATGTTAAATTAAGATTTTATTATTTTGAAAAGGAATGAAAACTATAAACAATCATTCCAAAAATGAAATTATACTTTAATTATTTTCCTCTTCTTATACTTTCTAACTTAGTCCAAACACTTTCATCTAATCTATCTTCTAGCAAATTTTTCTTACTATCTCTATTGCACTTTTCTGTTTTGCTTCTTATTATATCCTCTATATTTAACACTTCATTATAAAATTCTAAAGAAGACATTCTTATTGCTCCTCTTTGAAATATAGTTTGTTGCTCTAACCAATCAGATGTAACTACAGTAACTTCTACTTTTTTTCCGATTTCATCCATAGTTCTTTCTATAAATGCATCTGCTGTTTCTCCATCCTTTGTAAATACTATAGTTATATTTCCTTCTGTTTGCTTATTTTCCATATTTCCTTTAACTTTATGTGCATCAAAAACAAGATATATTTTGCAATGATTAAAAGTGGCGTAATTATGAAGTACATCTAAAAGTTCTTTTCTAGCTGAATCATAGTTATAGTCTTTTATTTTTTTTAATTTTGGCCAACTATGTATAACATTATAACCATCTATAAAAATATATTTCAATTTGATCACTCTACTTCTATAAAATTCTACTTCATTCTTGACTTTAACACCTCATACATCATTATACCACCAGCTACTGATGCATTTAAAGAGTTTATTTTACCAACCATAGGAATTTTTACAAGTATATCACATTTTTTTATTGTTAATTTTGACATACCCTTTCCTTCACTACCTATGACTATAGCGCAAGGTCCTTTAAAATCAGTTTGATAACTATAAGACTTTCCTGCTATATCTGCACCATAAACCCATATTCCTTTTGCTTTTAACATATCTAAAGTAGCATTTATATTAGTAACTTTAGCTACTTTCATATGTTCTATAGCTCCAGCTGAAGATTTATAAACTGTTTGAGTTATTCCAACATTTCTTCTCTTTGGAATTATAACACCATGAACTCCACATAATTCTGCTGTTCTTATTATAGAACCTAAGTTATGAGGATCTTCTAATTCATCTAAAACTATTATAAAAGGATCTTCGCCTCTTTTTTTTGCTAAAGCTAAAATATCTTCTACTTCTGAATATTTATAAGGTGTAACAATAGCTATAACTCCTTGATGAGCTCCAGTTTCACTATATGAATCTAGTTTTCTTCTATCTACTTCTTTTATTACTATTCTTCTTTCTTTAGCTAAAGCTATAATTTTACCTATAGATCCTTCTGTATTTCCTTTAGCTATAAGTAAATTTTCTATAGTTCTATCTGATTTTAATGCTTCTATAACTGCATTTCTTCCTTCTATTATATCTTCTCTTATTGAAGGTTCTGCTTTTTCAGTTTTTTCTACTTCTCTTCTACCTCTTTTATTTTTTTCATCTTTTGCAAATTTTTCATATTTTTTAAGTTCTTCTCTTTTTCTAAGATCTTCATTTCTTCTCATTCTTTGTACACTTTTAGTCATACATTCAACTCCTAATTATTTATTGTTTTATAAATTACTTCTCATTTGTTCCAAGATACATTTCTCTCATTTCTTTAACCATACCACAAGTCATTTTACCTTCCGGACAAGGACCCTTTACACAATTTGGACCTGCATACTTAAATAATGTTGGTGCTATCTTTTTCACTTCTTTTAACATTTCATTAGCCATTTGTCTTATTTCCCACTGAGCTCTTGTACAGCATCTATGATTGAAAAAGTTTATAAGACTTCTTGCGTTCATTGTAAAAACAACTTTTGTTTCACAAGCATTAGGAAATACATATCTAGCATCTTCTATGGCTTTTTTTTCTGCGTTCTTTTCATTAAGTCCATTATTAATATAATCTTTTTTTAGTATTTCTACTAATTTATCATAAGCTTTTTGATCTGATTCCATTTGATTTATGAAAATCTTCTTAGCTTCTTCATTACCTTCAATCGCTGGAGGAACTATATATTCAAATTGATTTAATTTTACATATCTTTGAGACTGTTGAGAATAAGACGCTATTCTATGTCTAACTAATTGATGACTTAAACTTCTTGAAACTCCTTCAACTCCAAAAGTAAAATTTACATGTTCTATAGGTGATTGATGTCCCAATGACATAAGCATGTTTAAAAATTTAGTAGTATTTTCTTCATTTAAATCTTCCATTATGTTTTCTACACCCACTGAACTATAACAAAGCTTAGCTGCTGCAGCTATAGTTTTTTCAGGCTCTGGTGTATATTGAATTAATTTAACTTTTAACCCCATTAATGTTCCTCCTTATTTTCTTCTTTACTATTATTTATTATTTCTATACTTTTATTAAGTACAAATTCTAGCCTCTTCTTATCATTAATTAAATATAAATATCCAACTAAAGCTTCAAATCCTGTCGCTGCCCTATAATCCCTAACATCTGCATTTTTAGGTACAGTATAAGATTTTGTATTTCTCCCTCTCTTATATATAGCTATTTCTTCCTCTGTTAAATCTTTTTCTAAAGAAACAATTATATCACTTTGAGCTTTTGCTTTAACATATCCAATAGCTTTTACATGGATTTTGTGAGCTGAAAGTTCTGTATTTTTACTTAATATATAATTTCTTATAAACACTTCATAAACAGCATCTCCAACTAAAGCTAACTGAAGCGGATTAAGCATTCTAGCTTCCGCTTTATTGTATATTTTATATAAAAGATTTTCCTCCATAATAAACTCCTTTTTATAATTACATAAGTTAATTAAGTTACCTATCTGATACTTTAACATAAAACCAATAAAATATCATTAAAATAAAACGTATGGTAAAAATTTATATAGGCATTGACTTATAACAATAAAGTCAATGCCTATAATTATAACATTAAATTATTTAATAGATATTAATCCGCCTTTTTCCATCTTACTCCTTGTGGAGTATCTTCTAAAACTATTCCTCTAGCTTTTAAATCATCTCTAATCTTATCTGCTAAAGCCCAATCTCTATCTTTTCTAGCTTTTTGTCTGTCTTCTATAAGCTTTTCTATTTCTTCTTCTAGAGTTCCTTTTGTTGATTTTTGAAGTATACCCAAAGGATAGCCTAGTTCTCTAACTAATTCTAAAGCTTTTTCAGCAACTTCTTTTGATGAATTAATTGTTATATTAGTATTTATATCTTTAATTAAATCAAATAATACTGATATAGCATCTGCTGTATTAAAATCATCATCCATTTTTTCTATAAATCTTTCTCTATATTTTGAAAGACCATTTATATATTCTTTTTCGCTCTCTGTAATTTCCTTTTTATCTACTTCATTAATTAAATTTTCAAGGTTAGAAACTCCATTATAAAGTCTTTCCATAGATGCTTTAGCAGATTCTAATAACTCTTCGCTAAAGTTAAGCTGAACTCTATAGTGTCCTGATAATAATAAGAACCTAATAACATCTGCATCGTATTTTTCTAAAATTTCTCTTGCCGTAAAGAAATTATTTAATGATTTTGACATCTTTTGGTTATTTACATTTACAAAGGCACTATGTAACCAATAGTTTGCAAATGGTTTTCCTGTTAGTGCTTCACTTTGAGCAATTTCATTTTCATGATGTGGAAATGCTAAGTCAGAACCTCCAGCATGTATATCTATAGTATCTCCTAGTATATCCTTAGCCATACATGAGCACTCTATATGCCAACCTGGTCTTCCCTTTCCCCAAGGACAATCCCATGAAGGTTCTTCTGGTTTTGCAGATTTCCAAATAGCAAAATCCATAGGATCTTTCTTTCTTTCATCTATATTTATTCTTACTCCTGCTTGTAAATCTTCAAGATTTTGTCCTGAAAGTTTACCATACTCTTTAAACTTTTTAGTTGAAAAGTATACATCTCCATCTATTTCATATGCATATCCTTTTTCTATAAGAGCTGATACAAAATCTATAATTTTATTTATATATTCTGTAGCTCTTGGATTAACAGTGGCTCTTTCTATATTTAATCCATCTGCATCTTTATAATATTCAGCTATATATCTATCTCCAAGTTCCTTTACTGTAGTTCCTTCAGCATTAGCCTTTTTTATCATTTTATCATCTATATCAGTAAAATTTTGAACAAATTTAACCGTATATCCCCTATATTCTAGATATCTTCTTATTGTATCGAATACTACAAAGGTTCTTCCATTACCTATATGAAAGAAATTGTATACTGTTGGTCCACAAACATACATTTTAACCTCACCTGGAACCAGTGGTATAAATTCTTCTTTTTTTCTAGTTAAAGTGTTATATACCTTCATTCTTTTTGCCCTCCTATACATCCTATACAAATTAATCTTAAAATTATTTATTAAATTGTTCTTTTACTTTATTATATACATCTTCTATATTTATAACTTCAATATCATCAGAATTTCTAAGTTTAAATTCTACTTGACCTTCATTTATTTTCTTTCCTACAGTAACCCTCATTGGCATACCCATAAGATCAGAGTCTTTAAATTTAACTCCAGCTCTTTCATTTCTATCATCCATAATAACTTCTATTCCCATAGATTTTAATTTATTATAGATTTCTTCTGCAACTTTCATTTGATTTTCATCTTTTATATTTACTGGAATGATTGAAACATGATATGGAGCTACTGATAATGGCCAAATAATTCCATTATCATCATGATGCTGTTCTATAATTGAAGCTAAAGTTCTAGTTACTCCTATTCCATAACATCCCATAATAAATGGCTTGCTTTCTCCATTTTCATCTATAAAATTAGCTCCCATAGCTTCTGAATACTTAGTTCCTAATTTGAATATGTGACCTACTTCTGTTCCCCTAGCTATTGTTATTTCAGCACCACAATGAGGACACTTTTCTCCTATAGTTATGTTTCTAAAATCTCCAACAGTACCTTCAAAATCTCTTCCATAATTAACATTTTCTATATGATATCCTGTTTCATTAGCACCAACTATAAAATTAAACATATTAGCTACTTCATTATCAACTAATAATTCATCAACCTTTATTCCTATTGGTCCTGCAAATCCAACTTCTGCATTAGTAGCATTTTTAACCTCTTCTGCATTAGCCATAGAAAGTTCAGTCACTCCACCTAAAGCATTAGAAACTTTAGTTTCATTAACTTCTCTATCTCCTCTTACCATAACAGCTACTATTTTTCCATCTGCATTAAATATTAATGTTTTTGCAAATTTCTTATCTGTTGTGTTGAAGAACTTAACCAAATCTTCTATTGTTTTAGCATTTGGAGTTTCTACCTTATTTACTTTTTTTAATTCTTCTTTCCCCATAGTTTCTGGAGTTGATACAGCTTTTTCTATATTTGCAGCATAATCACAAGCTGTGCAGAATACTATGTCATCTTCTCCAACTTCTGATTTAACCATAAATTCTGCTGAGTTTGATCCACCTATAGCACCTGAATCAGCTTCAACACATTTAGCATCTAATCCACATTTATTAAATATATTTACATATGCATCATGCATTTTATTAAATGATAAATCTAATCCTTCATTGTCCTTATCAAAGCTATAAGCATCTTTCATTATGAATTCTCTTGATCTCATAACTCCAAATCTTGGTCTTCTTTCATCTCTATACTTTGTTTGGATTTGATAAAGATTCACTGGTAATTGCTTATATGATTTTATTTCATTTCTAGCTATATCAGTAAATACTTCCTCATGTGTTGGTCCTAAGCAAAAATCTCTATCATTTCTATCTTTTACTCTAAACATTTCTGCTCCATATGCATCCCATCTTCCTGATTCTTTCCATAATTCTGATGGAATCATAGCTGAAGCCAAAAATTCTTGTGCTCCTGTAGCATCCATTTCTTCCCTTATTATGGTTTCAACATTTTTTAATGCTTTTAATCCTAATGGCATATAATTATATATACCTGAAGCCATTTTTCTCATTAATCCTGCTCTTAACATTAGCTTATGACTTGCTATTTCTGCTTCTGCTGGAACTTCTCTTAAAGTTAACATTAACATCTTTGACATTTTCATAGAAAATTTCCTCCTAATATCTTTATGTAATTCACTATTTTTCTATTAAAAAAAGTTCGCCTAATAAATTAATATTAGGGCGAACTTATATAATCGCGGTACCACCTAAATTTGTACTCTAAGTTATGATAACAGTTTAAAACCGATAGTTTTTACCTATAGCTCCGAAGTAGGTTCAAAACAGTTGAAAATCTCTCAGCCTTAGAATCTTCTCTCTGTATAGTAGTTTCTACTAGTCTTCATCATTGCTTATTATATTAAATTTGTTTATATTAAATTATAACTACTGTTAAAAATGCTGTCAATATACTACTATTTTTTAGAAAACCAATTGGCTAATATTAAATCTTCCGGTGTTGTTATTTTTATGTTTGTATAATCTCCTTCAAAAAGATATACTTTATTATTAAAATACTCTACCACCATAGTATCATCTGTAACCATTACTTTTTCTTTTCTAATTTTCTCATGACATTCTTTAATTAATTTATAATTAAAACATTGAGGAGTCTGAACCGCAACTAAGTTGCTTCTCTCTGGTGTTTCCTTAGAAAATCCATCCTTAGATTTTATTTTTATAGTATCTTTAGGCATAACTCCAGGTGCTGCGGCATTATACTCCTTAGCATACTTTATACCTTCCTTTATTATTCTCTCCGATACGAAAGGTCTTGCACCATCATGAATTAAAACCACATCACAATGTTCTAAAACATTTAATCCATTATATACTGAATCCTGCCTTTCGTTTCCGCCTTCTACTATAAAGTCAACATCTAAACAATATTTTTTTAATACTTCTCTTTTGCAATATTCAATCTCATCTTTAGGAAGAACAAGAACTATCTGGTCTATACTTTTACATTGTTTAAAGGCTTTTAAAGTATAATAAATTATAGGCTTATTATTAATCTCAATAAACTGCTTACTAATATCCTTACCCATTCTTTTACCTTTTCCACCTGCTAAAATTACTGCACAAACCTTACTCATTTTAAGTATCCTTCCTTATTCGTCTTTTTGTCTTGCAAATATCATTCTTCCTGCAGCAGTTTGAAGTACAGATGTTACTATTACAGTAACTTGTTCTCCTATAAACTTTCTTCCGCCTTCGACCACAATCATAGTACCATCATCTAAATAAGCTACTCCTTGGCCAGATTCTTTACCATCTTTTACAATTGTTAATGTCATCTCTTCTCCCGGTAAAACAACAGGCTTTATAGCATTAGCTAGCTCATTTATATTAAGCACTGGAACTCCTTGAAATTCTGCTACTTTATTTAAATTATAGTCATTAGTTACAACTTTACCATCTAGCTTTTGTGCAAGTTTTAATAACTTGCTATCTACCTCTTGGATTTCTGGAAAATCACCTTCCCAAATCTTAACTTCTATACTTAATTCTTTTTGAATTTTATTAAGTATATCAAGCCCTCTTCTTCCTCTATTTCTTTTTAATCCATCTGAAGAATCAGATATATGTCTTAATTCATCTAAAACAAAACTTGGTATAACTAAAGGTCCTTCAACAAATCCTGTTTGGCATATATCAAAAATTCTTCCGTCTATTATAACTGATGTATCTAACACTTTTGATATACCTTTTACAGTATTTTTAGGATGCTTTTTTTCTTTGTTTGCAGATCTTCTCCATCCTTCAAATAAAGCTATTATATCATCCTTCTTTTTTACAGCTATATCTGCATCTATTATAACTGCTAAAAGGTTAAATAATATAAATATTACTGGAGCTATTACATCACTTATTTTATTAAATATCTTATTAAAAGGTAACATTATTAATGATGCAATTATTAAGGAAATTATTGCACCTATAGCCCCTAAAAATATTTCTACAGCTGGTAACTTTTGAGCACTTTTTTCTATCTTGTCTATTATTTTTTCCAAGCCTTTGTATAATAACGGAGATATAAAAAAAAGAATGAGTCCAGGAATAACAGTTATCAAAATATATAATATTACAATAGTTACAGGTTTGTTTAGTATTGCAATAGACTTAATATATTCAAAGTTAAACATTGAATCTGCTGCTAAAAATCCAACTACCAACCCTATTAGAGTTAAAATTGTCCTAAAAAACTTTTTTAACACTATATTCACCTCCTATTTCTAATTATTTCCAAAAATATTAAAATAAATTCCCCATTAGAAAATTTATTTTCAACACTGTACTTATGGTTATTATACCATATTGAAAATTATTCTTACATAAATAAATCTTAAATTATATACCAACTAATGATTTATTTTCCTGAAAAATACCCCCTATTAAATTTATTGATTTTATTTTATTATTTAAACAAGATAAGCTTGTTGACAAAATTATCTGAAAATTATTATAATAGTGACAGTCATATTTTGGAAAGGAGTTAAGACTTATGAAAGATGTTATTTTTGATCATTACCAAAATTCAATAAACGAATCACTATTAAGGCATAAAAGTATTTTAGATATATTAAGCAAATATCAAGAATCTCAAAGCCGAGTTAATAGAGCTATTTGTAAAGCAGTTACTAATTGTGGTTGTATTACAATAAATGCAGAAAAACAAAACACTCTAGATAACTATTCCCTTGATGATTTAAATCAATGCTTAAATACACATCTTAATGGTGAGTTATGTGATAATTGTAGAGAAATCATTGAACAAGAAATTGGCAATAATCTATTTTATTTAACTTCTTTATGTGATACTCTTAATTTAAATTTATATGATATATTATTAAAAGAATACGATAAAATAAACACATTAGGAAAATTTACATTTCGATAAAATTTATTGGCTGTAAAAAGTTTATTATACTTTTATAATGCAGCCTTTTTTTATTCTATGTTTAAAGTCCCAAGGAATGATAATTCTAGAATTATCATTCCTTGGGACTTTAAACTTAAAAGATTTAACTACTATCTACAATAATTGCTTATTTAAAGATACCTGTTCCTTTATTCTTCTTAGACCATTTTTTATCGCTCTAGCTCTAGCTTCACCTATACCTTCAACTTTATCTAAATCTTCTATGTTTGCCTCTAATATAGATTTTAATTCTTTGAAATGCTTTATTAAATTATCCATTACTGTTGAAGGAATTCTTGGTACTTTATTAATTATTCTATATCCTCTTGGAGAAATAAGTGTATCTACTAATGATACTGAAATATACCCCATTTCTTTAGCTATTAAATCAAGTTCTAAAAGTTCTTCTGAACTTAATAATTGAATTTCCTTATATATCTCATTGTAATCTAAATCCTCTTTACAGTAGTCTCTTATTAAAAGAATTCCATCTTGCTCTATAAACTTAACAAGCTCATTTAATTGCATAGAGATTAATCTACCTTCATTTCCAAGTTCTACAATATATCTTTCTATCTCTCCAACTATCCTCATTACCATTTCAGTTCTTTGTATTGCAGTAACTACATCAAATAAAGTTACTAAATCTTGAAATTCTAAAAGATTTAAATTATTTATAACTTTATCTAATACTGATACATATTTTTCAAGAGTTTGTATAGCTTGATTAGCTCTAGCAAGTATAACGCTCGTATCTCTTAAAACATACTTTAAATCACCTTTATATATAGTTATTATATTTCTTCTTTGAGAAATAGCAATTGTAATTTGACCTGTTTGTCTTGCAACTCTTTGAGCAGTTCTATGTCTAGTTCCAGTTTCGAAGGTTGGAGTTGATGCATCTGGTACTAACTGAGTATTAGCAGATACTATCCTTTTTAAATCACTACTTAGAACAATAGCTCCATCCATTTTAGCTAATTCATAAATATAAGATGGAGTATACTCTGCATTAATTTTAAAACCGCCATCAACAATTCTCATAATATCTTCATTATCACCAAATACTATAAGCCCACCAGTTTTCGCTCTTAAAATATTTTCAAGTCCCTCTCTTAATTGTGTTCCTGGTCCTAAAATTTTTAAAATATCTTTTATTTCCTTATCGCTTTCTATCCTCATAACAGTTCACCCAATTCATGAAAAAATCTTATTTATCGCTTCCTTTAAAGTATTTACCCCAATTATATTTAAACTATCTTTATTAACCTTATCTTTATTTCTTTTTGGTATTATGACATTTTTGAATCCCATTTTTTCTGCCTCATTAACTAGCCTATCACAAGCTCCTATTGGTCTAATTTCTCCAGTAAGCCCTACTTCCCCAATTACTACTGTCTGCTCTAAAGTTATAGTTCTACTTTTGGCTGATGAAATTAAAGCTAAGGCGATACCTAAATCTGCCGTTGTACCATCAATACTTAACCCCCCTACAACATTTATATAAACATCACTACTATAGAAAGGTATTTTTAACTTTTTTTCTAAAACTGCTAATATTAAGTTTAACCTGCCATTATCCACTCCAACAGAAGTTCTTCTTGGCATTATCGCTTTAGTTTCTGTAACAAGAGCTTGAATTTCAACTAAAAGTGGTCGAGTACCTTCCATAAGTCCAATTACAACAGATCCTTCCTGATTAAAACTAGTATCCTGTAAAAACATACTTGAAGGATCATATATTTCTATAAGGCCTTCTTCTCTCATTTCAAATACACCTATTTCAGAAGTTGTTCCGAACCTGTTTTTCATAGTCCTAAGTATTCTAAATTCCTCTGTCCTTTCTCCTTCAAAGATAAGTACAGTATCAACCATATGCTCTAAAACTCTAGGACCTGCTAGTTCACCTTGTTTTGTAACATGAGCTACTATAAATAAAGGTATTCCCTTGCTCTTTCCTATTCTCATAATAGAATTAGAACATTCTCTAACCTGAGATACACTTCCTGGAGCAGAAGTTACACTATCTTTATATATTGTTTGTATTGAGTCTATTATTACAAATTTAGGATCTATATCATCTATTAAAACTTCAATTACATCCATGTTAGTTTCAGAAATTATATATAAATTATTACTATTTATTCCTAATCTTTCTGCTCTAATTTTAATTTGCTCTTCAGACTCCTCTCCGGATACATATAATACTTTACCATATTTAATAGATATATTATTTGCTGTTTGTAAAAGTAATGTTGATTTTCCTATTCCAGGATCACCTGATATAAGTGTTAAAGAGCCTTTTACTAAACCTCCACCTAAAACTCTATTAAGTTCTTTAATACCTGTATTATATCTCTCCTTCTCTCCAGATTTTATATCATTTATAGCTTTTACTTCTGGAATATTTCTTAATGACTTAACTAATTTATCACCCTTAGTCTCTTTTACTTCTTCAACTAAAGTATTCCATTGATTGCAATTAGGACATTTACCCATCCACTTAGGACTTTCATATCCACATTGTTGGCATATATAGAGAGTTTTTATCTTTGCCATTAATTTCACTCCATTATTTTTTAAATATATTTATATTATTTTCCATTTTTTTATATACTAAACAATAAATATATTATCATAAAACACTATTAAATTGCATTAAAAACCTTACTTATATTATACTAAATTTTTATTAAATTAAATAATAAAAAAACTCAGCTTTTAAAAATTTTAAAAACTGAGTTAAGTTCACAAAAATATTAGTGTCAAAAAATTACTTTAAATCTTTAGCAGCGTCTTTATCTATAATAACTACTACATCTCTATGCATTTGAAGCATTGAAGCTGGAACCTGTGTTGTTATTTTACCATTTACTAATTTATTTATTATATCAGCTTTACTCTCTCCACTAGCAATAAGTAAAATCTTTTTAGCTTTCATTATTCCACCAAGCCCCATTGTAATAGCCTTTTTAGGAACCTCATCTATTGAATCAAAAAATCTTGCATTTGCTTTTATAGTTCCTTCCTTTAAATCAGTTAAATGAGTTCCAAGACTTAATGAATCCGCTGGCTCATTAAATCCGATGTGACCATTATTACCTATTCCTAATAACTGAATATCTATACCACCAAGCTTAGAAATTCTTTCATCGTATTCCCTACATTCTTTTTCTATATCATTAGCTAATCCATTAGGAACAAAAGTTTTTGATTTATCTATATTTATATGATTAAATAAATTATTATTCATGAAATATCTATAACTTTGGTCATGCTCTCCACTTAAACCTACATATTCATCTAAATTCACAGTAGTAACCTTAGAAAAATCAACTTCTCCTAATTCATTCATTCTAATTAAATCTTTATACATTCCAATTGGAGTTCCTCCAGTTGCTAATCCTAAAACTGCATTAGGCTTATTATTTATATAATCAGCCATTTCTTTTGCTGCTAAATTGCTCATTTCATCATAATTTTTTGCCACTATAACTCTCATCGTATTCTTCCCTCTCTCCTTGAAATATTAACTTCTAAATCATATTTGTCTGATCTATATATAGCCTCTTCAACAAATAAAACTTTATTCTCACTAGTAAATGTCTTTGAATAAGTTTTTAGTAATGGTACTTCCTTATCTAAATTAAATAGTTCTTTATAATAATCATCCATTATTATCGCTTTAATAGATGCCTCTGAATGATTAATTATGTACCCAAACTCCTCAAATAAATTAAATAAAGATCCTCTTACTCTTTCCTCGTTTATATATCCACAATAGTCACAAGGTATATAAACTATCTCATTAGCTATGTTTTCTCCATCAACTATTCTCATTCTGTTTATTTTATAAAGTTTGTCAAAAGAAAAGGTATCCATAAGTTCTTCTGGATTATCTATAATTTTAAACTCTAAAACTTTTGTTTCTAGTTTTCTTCCTGACTTTTTTATTATTTCAGAAAAACTCATCATATCCATTTGCTTAACTTTAGGATCACATACAAAAGTTCCTTTGCCCTTTTCTCTAACTAATATACCATCTTGAACAAGCTCTCCTAATGCTTGTCTTATAGTCATTCTACTAACTCCATATCCTTCTGATAGCTCTCTTTCACTATCTATACATTGACCAACTTGCCATACACCTTCTGCAATTTTTCTTTTTATATCTTCCTTTAGTTGATAATATACTGGGATAGGACTACTCTTATCTATCATTTTTTTATTCCTCACCTTCATTATAATAAATTCCTCTTTACTTGTCTAGACCACTATACATCATTTATGTATTTTTAACTTTAATTTTAATTGTTTTTTTATCAAACTTATGAAAATATTTGTAAAATAAAATAGTTGCAATTAAGTACATTAAAGCAGTTATAAAGTAAGGTACCTCATACCCATAAGGTAAATTAGCCATAATAAATCCACCTAAGGCTGTACTTAAAGCTCTAAATAAATTATTGCTTATATTGTTTATACTAGCAAAAATACTTCTCTCATCCTTATTTATAAGTTCCATCGTCATAGCCCCTACAACAGGCCCTGTCATATTCATAAGTCCATTTCTTATAAATAGTGCTATAGCTACAATATAAATATTAGGTGGTAATGCTATTAACATCAAAAATGGTATAGATATTATTTGACATATATTTATGGTTTTTACTCTACCTAATTTTCTAGCCATTATAGGAGTTATCAATCCTCCAATTCCCATTGAAAGTTGAGAGAATGCCATTATTAATCCTATTTGATCTGTAGTTGCATTCGCTTTATATTTTAAATATACATTAAAATATGGAACTACAAGACCTGCTCCGAATCCAATAATTGCATTGTATATTAAAAATTTTGATGGATATTTTTTAGTAGATACCTTTATAAGTTCACTAAAGAATTGATGATAATCTTTTATAATATTAATATCATCATTTTCTTTTATATTATATACAAATAAACATCCTATTAGTCCAACTATACCACATAATATTATTGTATATCTTAAAGCTATTATACTACCAAAAATCATTTCTATTTTTCTTGATGCATTTCCAAAAACAAAATATCCAAACATAGTTGAAAATACATTAACAGCAAAAGCATAACTAAATAATTTTAATCTTGTTTTTTCATTACTATTTTCCATAAAAAAAGGTCCTTCTGATACAACAATGAATCCATTTACTGCACCTTGAAGGATTGAAAATAATAATATATTCCATCTGTTACTTGAAATACCTTGAAAAATTATAAATATAGGAGTAAAAAGCATAGCAAGGATTATTCCTTTTTTCTTACCTATATTAGTAACAATTAAAGCACAAGGTATAGAAGATAATGCTATAGCTGCTGTTTTTGTGCTCAGAATAAATCCTAAAAAACTTTCTTCAATTCCTAATTCCTTTATATAAAGTCCTTGTATCATACTAAAAGCACCAGAACATATGTAAAAGAAAACTATACCATATAAATACATTCTTGCATTTTTAGAATACTCTTTTTCAACACTTTTTCCCCTTTTTAAAAGTACTTTTAGCCCCCTTTTTAATCTGTATAACATTTTTACACGCCCCTTATTATTTATAAAATTATTATACTATACCCATTTTTTTATTTCTACTTGCTAATAAGTTAATGTTTTTCTTAATAAAAGAATAAATATCTTAAAACTTCTAATACTAAGATTAAAAGTATATAAGGAGTGATTATTTTGAGTATTTATTCTCAAATTGATATGTCAAAAATAGGTTCTAAAAATCCCCTTAAAGATAAAAAAAACAATAATATTTTAAATCAATTTTCTAACTCATATGGAAAGGATGAAATGAATAATTTTATAATAAACTCTAATTTAGAAAATAATAATTCTATTAAATAATTTTGTAATTTTTTCAATTATAAATAATATATATTAAAGGTATAAACAATTTATTAAGACTATTGCAATCCTTTAGGTTTTGATATATTATAATAATATATTATTATTTAATAATAATTATTATTTAATGAGGTGATATTTATGATTAAAGTATATACTACTAACTCTTGTCCTTGGTGTCTTAAAGCTAAGAACTATTTAAAATCTAAAAATGTAGCTTTTGAAGAACTTAATGTACAAGATGATATGGATGCAAGAGAAGATATGATAAAAAAATCAAATCAAAGAGGAGTTCCTGTTCTTGATATAAATGGAACTATAATCGTTGGTTTTGATAAAAATGCTATAGATAATGCAATATCAAAATAACATTAAATGAGAACTTTTATATTTACTTATTTAATATTTTAAAAAGCTCTTTAAGAAATTTCTTAAAGAGCTTTTTGTTTTATATTTTTATATATCTTTATTTATAGTTATCACAACAGCCTTAGGTCGAGACATAGCTTCTATAGAATATCTTATTCCTTGTGTTCCTATTCCAGATGCCTTTACGCCCAAGAATGGAAAATGATCTGGACCTCTTTCTGTTTTATTATTTACTTGAACAGTTCCTACCTCTAGTTTATCTGCTATATAGAAGGCTGAATTTATATTATTAGTAAATACTGATGCTTGAAGTCCATATTCTGATCTATTAGATATCTCTATAGCTTCATCTATATTATTTATTCTTATTATAGGTAATACAGGTCCAAAAGGCTCTTCCCAAGCTAATCTCATATCTAAAGATACATTATCAAATAATGTTGGATATATTATATTATTTTCTCTTTTACCACCTATTATAAGTTTAGCTCCTTTTTCTTCTGCTTCTTTTATAAGACTTTCTACAAAATCAGCAGCTTTGCTATTTATAAGAGGTACTATATCAACTTGTTCTTTTATAGGATTTCCAACCTTTAAATCCTTTATTTTTTCCTTTAACTTCTCTATTAGTTTATCTGCAACAGAATTCATAACTAATATTCTTTTTACAGCTGTGCATCTTTGACCAGAATAAGAATATGCTCCTGCTATTATATTTTTAACTGCTAAATCTAAATCTGCATCCTCTAAGATTATAGCAGCGTCCTTACCACCAAGTTCCATTAACAAAGGTTTCATTGAAGTAATTTGAGATATTCTCTTACCAACTTCTGTACTACCTGTAAAGTTAATAAAATCAACTATATCATGTGTTACAGAATAATCTCCTATTTCACTTCCTCTTCCTGTTATTGTATTTAACGCTCCATCTATAATACCAGCTTCTTGGAATACTCTAGCCAAATATAAAGCTGAAATAGATCCTTGAGTAGCTGGCTTTAAAACTACAGTATTTCCAGCAACTAATGCTGGTGCTATTTTAGATGCAGATAAATTTATAGGATAATTAAAAGGAGATATTGCAAGCACTACTCCTAATGGTTCTCTTGTAACTACAGAGATTTTGCTTCTATTAAACCCTGGAAAACTATCTGCTGGAATAGATTCTCCTTCCATACTTTTAGCTGCATCTGCCGTAAACTTTATATAGTCTGCTGTTCTCTTAACTTCTGCTACAGCACTCTTTTTATCCTTAGCTATTTCTCTAACTAAAATATCTGCAATTTCTTCTGCTTTCTCTTCTAATAAAACTGCAGCTTTATGAAGTATTTTAGCTCTTTCGTTTATAGGCACATCTCTCCATTTAGTTTGAGCCTCTTTTGCAATCCTTATAGTTTCATCTACTTCTTCCTTTGTCATACTTGGAATACTACCTACTAAACTTCCATCTACTGGTGATTTTATCTCTATTGTTTTTCCAGAAGTGCAACCTACCCACTTACCATTTATTAAGTTTTTATAGCACTTTTCATCGCAACATAAATTGTTAAACATATTATTCCTCCAAAGCTTTATCTATTTCTACTCTATCGTATCCTATTATAATTTTTCCGTTTATATCTACAACTGGTACAGTTCTTTGTTTAGAAACCTCATAAACCTCATCTCTATCTTCTTGCCTGTCTGCAACATTTATTTCTTCATATTTTAATCCTTTAGAATCAAAGTATCTTTTTAACTTAATACAAGCAGGACACCATGAAGTTGAATATAACTTAATCATAATTCTCCTCCTTAATCATTTATATATTTTTCAGCATCTAAAGCTGCAATAGTTCCATCAGCTACAGCAGTTGTTATTTGCCTAAATTCTTTTTCTCTAACATCTCCAGCCCCATATACACCTTTAATATTAGTTCTCATATTCTCATCAGTAATAATATACCCTCTAGAATTAAGATTAATGTAATCTTTAAATAAATCTGTTTTTGGTTTAGTTCCTATATATCCAAATAATCCATCTACCTTTATATCTTTTTCTTCTTGAGTTTTAACATTTTTAACTTTTAAGTATTCTAAAAATTCACCTCCATAGCCATTAACTAAATCCCAATTGTACATTATCTCTATTTTAGGATTCTTTTCTACTTGTTGTAATGTAGATACTTCTCCATTAAAATAATCGTGTCTTCTAATCATTATTACTTTCTTTGCAAATTTTGATAAAAATAGTGCCTCTTCTAAGGCTGCATTTCCACCGCCAACTACTGCAACTACTTTATCAGTATATATAGCTCCATCACATACAGCACAATAATGTATGCCTTTTCCTAAAAACTTTTCTTCATTTTCTATCGGAATTTTCTTTGGTGTTGCCCCTGTTGCTATTATCACAGCCTTAGGTTTATAAATATAACTACTTGTTTCAATAGTCTTTTCTTCATCTGATAAAGACACTTTTTCTATAAAATCAAACTCATCTATTGTAGCTCCTTGTTCTTTAGCTTGCTCCTCCATAAGATCAGCTAACTTTCCGCCTTCTACATTTTTAAAACCTGGATAATTTTCTATAGAA
Source organism: Clostridium fallax (assembly GCF_900129365.1). Classification (GTDB taxonomy): domain Bacteria; phylum Bacillota; class Clostridia; order Clostridiales; family Clostridiaceae; genus Clostridium_AH; species Clostridium_AH fallax. The sequence continues at coordinate 16,249 of NZ_FQVM01000003.1, read as the reverse complement.
TAGCTAGTTCTTACTTGGCCACCTAATATAGCATCCTCTATTAGAAGCATATTCATCTTTGCTCTAGCTGAATAAATTGCAGATGTTAATCCTGCTGGGCCTCCGCCTATTATCATTAGATCTATTTTTTTTACTTCTTTGCTCATAATCAATATCCTCCTTTAAATTAGGATTCTCTGTTACCCCTCATAGGTATATTTTAAATATATTATATCACTAATATAAAAAGTTACAATAGATTATATTATTTAATATTAATTATTAATAAATTATTAAATTTATTTTTATTTACTTAGTATATTCCTTTTGATAATTAATTATAATATAATTCATAAGTTCAACTTAAATTCCAAAATTATTCTTTGAATATAATTTAATTGGAGTTATAATGTATAGATGAATTATTATTAAATCACATGTATATATGCTTCTTTCACTTTGCTTAAATATTGAAAAGAAAGGTTGGAAGTATGAAGAGAATCTGGGGACTTTTTAAACGAGATATAAGAAAATTACTAGGCAATTGGGTTGCTCTAGTTGTTGTTGGAGGATTGATGATTCTCCCTTCGCTTTATGCGTGGTTTAACATAAAAGCATCCTGGGATCCTTACGGAAATACAAGTGGAATAAAAGTTGCCGTTACCAATGAAGATAAAGGAACCACATTAAAAAATAACAATATAAATATTGGTGATATGATTATTGAAAAATTAGAATCAAATACCAAAATAGGTTGGAGTTTTGTTTCTAAAGAAGAGGCTGAACAAGGGGTAAAAACTGGTAAATACTATGCAAGTATATTAGTACCAGAAGATTTTAGTGAAAAAATATCTAGTATTCTAACAAATAAAATTGAAAAGCCTCAATTAATTTATTCGGTAAATCAAAAAATCAATGCTATAGCACCTAAAATAACTGATAAAGGTATCTCTTCATTACAATCTGAAGTAAATAAAGCTTTTATTGAAGCAACTTCTGATGCGGTACTAAAAGTTATAAAGGCAGCTGGTGAGCAACTAGAAGATAAGAAACCTGCCATAGATAAATTTATAAATTTATTATTTGATATAGATGATAATATGGATAACTTTACTTCTAGTATAGATAATTTTTATAATGGTGCTTTATCCTTACAAGATACTCTAGCTCGTATTCAAGCAACACTTCCTACTTTTAATGACTTACTTACCAAGGCAATTGACATATCTAATAAAGGACAGGAGTTTATAATTTCGTCTAAAGAAAGTGTTGCAACAATAAGATCTACTATTAAAGATCAATTGGATAGAGTAAATGATTTATCAAAAGTAATAGATGCGAATATTAAAACAGCCTTTGAAACAATAAATTCTAATAATTCTCAAAAGGCTATTGATTTATTACAAAAAGCAAAAGATGAATGTTATACATTAGTTGATATAATAAGCAACGTTGAAGGAGTGTTAACTGAGTTTAATTCAGCTCATCCTAGTGATTTTATTAATAATTTAGTAACTACTTTAAACAACACTAAAGATTCTGTTCTAAAATTAACAGATTCATTAATACAGGCTATAGATTCTATAAATGCCAATGGTGTTGTTCCAAATGATAAAATAGACGCTATAAACAATAATATTAAGACAATAAATAATCAAATAAGAGATTCTATAAATCAATATAATTCTAAGGTTTCACCGGAAATAAATAAAACAATTGATACAATTTATGGTGGATTAAATGATACTTTAAAGATATTCCAAAAGAGTTCTTCTGTTTTACCTAGTATAAGCAGTGCCTTATCTAGTACTTCTGTAGCAACTTCCTTTGGATCAGAAGGATTAAAAAATGTTAAAGATATTCTTCTTGACTCAAAGAAAATGATTCATGATGCTGCTACAAAATTAAAAGAAGTGTCTGGAGATCAACAATTATCAGAAGCCTTAGATATAATAAAAGAGAATGCAAAATTAGAAAGTGAGTTTTTATCTAGCCCTGTAGAAATCAAAACTAATGATGTATATCCAATTCCAAGTTACGGTTCAGCAATGACACCATTCTATACTGTATTAGCAATTTGGGTTGGTGCTTTAATATTGGTTTCCCTATTATCAACTCACGTTAAAGAAGATGATGAATTTAAAGATTTAAAAGCTTATGAAATTTATTTTGGTAGACTTTTAACTTTCTTATTTATAGGATTTTTTCAATCATTAATCGTAAGTTTAGGTGATTTATTCTTATTAAGAATTTATTGTGTAAATAAAATTCTATTTGTTTTATTATCTTTATTTATAGGATTTATTTTCTGCACAGTAATTTATACCTTAACTTCTACCTTTGGTGATATTGGTAAAGCAACTGGCGTTATATTACTTGTTTTACAGGTAGCTGCTTCTGGAGGAACTTTCCCTATAGAACTTACACCTCCATTTTTCCAAGCTATAAATCCATTCTTACCATTTACATATGCAATTAATGCTATGAGAGAATGTGTTGCAGGAATATTTTGGCCAGCGTTATTAAAGGATATCCTATATCTTTTAATTTATCTTGCAATAGCCTTATTTATAGGTATTGTATTAAAATCTAAGCTTACAAAAGCTAATGAATTCTTTGAAGAAAAACTTGAGAAAACAGGTTTCATGTAATAAAAAACACAAAGAGAATATATTCTCTTTGTGTTTTTTAATTATTTATAAATAATAAATTTTTATTTTGAATTATAGCCTTTATACTATCTCCTCTTTTAATATTACCCCTTAATATCTCCTCACTAAGTTTATCTTCTATATATCTTGTTATAATTTTTCTTAAAGGTCTTGCTCCATAATCTAAATTATCATCTTTAGAAACTAAAAATCTCTTACTCTCCTCTGTAAATTCTATAAATATTTCTTTTTCCTTTAATCTTTTAGATATGGTACTAAGCATTATTTCCATAATCTTTATTAATTCTTCTTCTTTTAGCGGATTAAAAACTATAATATCATCTATTCTATTTAAAAACTCCGGTCTAAAAAATCTATTAACTTCTTTAATAGTATCTTCTTCTATATCTTTAAAGTTATTATTATCTCCTTCTTCACTATTTAAGGAAAAACCTACCTTATTTAAACTTTTTATTGAGTGAGCTCCTATATTAGATGTCATTATTATTATTGTATTCTTAAAATCTACTGACTTACCTTTACCATCAGTTAATATACCATCATCTAATATTTGAAGCAATATATTGAATATATCTTTATTAGCCTTCTCTATCTCATCAAATAACACAACGGAATAAGGATTCTTTCTTACTGCATCAGTTAAACATCCTCCCTCCTCATAACCTACATACCCTGGAGAAGAACCTATTAATCTAGATAATGAATTACTTTCCATATATTCAGACATATCCAACCTTATAATGTTTTTTTCATCTCCAAACATTATTTCTGCCAAAGCCTTAGATAGCTCTGTTTTTCCCACTCCAGTAGGACCTACAAATATAAATGAACCAATAGGCCTTTTAGGATCCTTAAGCCCAACTCTTCCTCTCCTAACAGCCCTAGAAATAGATTCTATAGCCTTAGTTTGACCAATTACTCTTTTATATAATAAATTTTCAAGTTTTAAAAGTTTTATAGATTCTTTTTCATTTATTTTTTGAAGGGGTATTTTTGTTAGCTTTGATACTACAGAAGCTATTTCCTCTTCCCCAACTATATTAGTATAATTTTTCACATCTTTTTCCTTAGCATAATAAAGCTTATATTTTTTGAAATCTCTAATATTTATATTTCTTAATTTATCTAAATAAATATGTTCTCTTCTATTTATTTTTAAATTTTTCTTCAATTCTTTAAAATTAACTAGTAAGTTTAAATTGTTAATTTTTACTTTTGCTGATGCCTCATCTATAAGATCAATAGCTTTATCAGGCATATATCTATTTTGTATATATCTATCTGATAATTCAATAGCTGCCGTTAAAGCTTTATCAGTAATTTTTACTCCGTGATAAATTTCATATTTACGTCTAATTCCCTTTAAAATTTTTAATGTATCATCATTGTTAGGTTCTTCTATAAATACTGATTGGAATCTTCTTGCAAAGGCTGAGTCCTTTTCAATATATTTTGCGTATTCGTCTATAGTAGTCGCCCCTATACATTGAATTTCTCCTCTAGCTAAAAATGGTTTTAATATATTAGAAGCATCTATAGCACCTTCTGCTCCACCAGCTCCAATTATTGTATGAATTTCATCTATAAATAATATAATATCCTCTTCTTTACTAATCTCATCTATAATCTTTTTAAGCCTTTCTTCAAATTCTCCCCTATACTTAGCTCCAGCTATTATAGAAGTTAAGCTTAATGAAAATATCCTCTTATTTTTTAATATTTTAGGAACCTTCCCCTCTACTATTTTTTTTGCTATTCCTTCTATTATTGCTGTTTTACCAACTCCAGGCTCTCCTATTAAGCATGGATTGTTTTTAATTTTTCTACATAGTATTTCAAGAACTCTTTCTATCTCATTATCTCTACCTACTACAGGTTCTAATCTATCCTCTTCTGCTAATAAGTTCAACTCTTTACCATAACGATTTAAAGTTTCTAATTTATTATTATACTGTATATAATTTTCTTGATTTTTTAGTATATTACAATTAGCTCCTTTTAATAAAGTAATTGAGTCTTCTCTTAATTTATCTAAATCTACATTTAAATTTGTTAAAATAATAAAAGCTAATCCTTCTCTTTCCTTTGTTAAAGCTATTAATATATGTTCCGGGGTTATATAATTTTGTCCTAAACTTTTTGCTTCATTGATACTTAAATCCATTAAACTTTTAGCTATTGGAGTTATTGGAATATCATCTAAAAAATAATTAATATCTCCCTCCCCAATATAATGACTAATAATATTTTGTATATTGCTTAATGTAACATTATGATTTTCTAAAACGCCTTTTATTTTTCCATTACTAGATGCAAGACCTAATAAGATATGTTCTGTTCCAATATATCCATGTTTAAGCTTTTTTGAATAATCACTAGCTTTTAGTAAAACCTTTTGAGACTTTTCTGTAAATCTTCCAAAGACCATATAATTCCTCCAAACCACTAATTTAATTATAATAAGTACTTTTTAAATTTATTAAGTAATGAAAAGTTAAGTTATTTTCATTATAGATTATTCCCTTTTTATGGAATTTTTACTCAAAATATAAGTGTATATTAATTTTTATAGATATGATTATTAAAAAAATTAGTGGTAATAATAAAGATAAAAATATATTGGATGTGATTTTATGGAAATAACATGGCTTGGTCATTCTTCATTTTTGATAAAAACTTCTAACGGAAAAAGAATTTTAACAGATCCCTTTAATACAGATATAGGATATATATCATTTAATTCTACTGTGGATATAATTACAATAAGCCATAGTCATTTTGATCATTGTGTACTAAAAAAAGAATGGAATAATTCAAAAGTCTTAAATTCTATAGGTATACATACCTTTCCATACTGCACAATAAAAGGTATACTTAGCTACCATGATAGAAATCAAGGCGTTTTAAGAGGAGAGAATATAATATTTTTATATGATTTAGATGGATTTAGAATATGTCATTTAGGCGATTTGGGGCATAGTCTCTCTAAAGAATTTATTAAATCCCTAGGAGATATAGACTTACTTTTAATCCCTGTAGGAGGAGAATATACTATAGATGGATTAGAAGCATCAAAAATTGCTAAATCTATTTCTTCATCATACATTATTCCTATGCATTATAAAACAAACAAACTTTCGTTTTCTTTAGATGGTCCTGAAAAATTTATAACCTCTATGAATAATGTAAATAAAATATCTTCTAATAGCTTCTATTTAACAGAAAAAAGTAAACTAAAAAATCAGGTTATTTTACTATCTTGTCCATAAATATCAATAAAATTTTATAATCTATATAATTAAAAATAAAAAAAATAGACCGCTAAGCGGTCTATTCAAAAGATTATTCTTGAACTGGTGCTCCAACTGGACAAACGTTAGCACAGTTTCCGCAATCTATGCAAGTATCTGCATCTATTACAAATATAGCATCTCCTTGAGTTATAGCGTTAACTGGACATTCTGAAGCACATGCTCCACAGCTTACACAAGCATCTGTAATTTTATATGCCATAATAAACACCTCCTGAAATTTTTGGTACAATACTTGTACCAAAATCATTTTATCACGTTTTTATTTAATTTAAAAGTATTTTGTTATTTTTAGCTTATATAATGGTATATCCTAACTCCTCAATATCTTCAATTATTCTATCTATATTCGTAAAATAATCATCAAAGACTATACTCACTTCACCTTTATCCTTACTTATTTCACAAGCTATAATTCCTTCATTATTTGTTATAGCTCGTTTAATTTTTTTTACATCTTCTGATGTTTTCATGTCTGGAATCTTAATTAAAGATTTCATAATTACCCTCCTAATTATCGTTAATCAAATCTTTAATAAGCTTTTTATCTATTTCGTCTTCAACTTCTATTTTTATTTCACTTTCATCAATATAGTCTTCATATTTTCCAGATATTAATTTAATATCATCTATACCAAATGACTCAATTATTTCCTCATCCTTTAAAGAAAGTTTAACTTTAACACTTTCTTTAACAACACTATTAGATATAACTTCTCCTTTACCTAATTCTGTCTCTACTACAGAGCCAACTTTAGGTAATCTCTTTCTTATTTGCTCATAAGTATCTTGCTCATAATTTAAACAGCACATTAATCTTCCACATATACCTGATATTTTAGTAGGATTTAGGGATAAATTTTGCTCTTTTGCCATCTTTATAGATACTGAAGCAAAATCACCTAAGAAACTTGAACAACACATGGATCTACCACAAGGGCCTAATCCACCTATCATCTTAGCTTCATCTCTGACTCCTATTTGTCTTAATTCTATTCTTGTTTTAAATATAGTGGCTAAGTCTTTAACTAACTCTCTAAAATCAACTCTTCCATCTGCTGTGAAATAAAATATAACTTTATTATTATCAAAAGTATACTCTACATCTATTAACTTCATAGTTAATCCATGTTCTTCTATCTTCTTTAAACATATATCAAAAGCATCTTTTTCTTTAGCTTTATTTTCTTGATGTTTTTTTATATCAGATTCATCAGCTACTCTTAAAACGGCTTTTAAAGGAGCTACTATCTCCTCTTCACTAATTTCCTTTTGTTGTATAACACATTGCCCAAACTCAATTCCCCTAGCAGTTTCAACAATAACATTATCATCTTTTTTTATCTCTATATCTTTAGGATCAAAGTAATATATTTTCCCAGCCTTTTTAAAACGTACACCTACAACTTTTATCATATTAAACCTCCAATAGATTCATAAGCATAACATCAAAAGTTATAGCAACATTAGTATTGTTTTTCAAATTTCGCCTTGTGTTATCTATAACCTCAATAATCCACTTTAATTTTTTATAGGACATAATATTAGATAATTCTATAATATTATCTATTTTATCTCCATTTATTATTATAGATAAATTCTCAACTTCTTTATATATTATTATGTCTCTTATAAAAGAAACTAATATTGCTAAAAAATCATCTATTTTATCACTATACTTTGAAAGCATTTCTCCATATTTAATAACTAACTTCTCATCTCTTATATTTATATCTTTTAATATATTTAATGCTAAGTCTCTAATATTTTTAAAATCTTGATCCTTTAAAAATTTATCTGCCCTTCCAGGAATTCCTGCACTAAATGCTATCAATGTATTTTTCAACTTATCATCTAAATTATTATAATTTTTATTTATGAAGCTTTCCATTTCAATTTTAGAAAGTGGTGATAATTTATGTATTTGACATCTTGATTTTACTGTATCTAAAATTAATTCTCCACTTTCACAAAGTATTATTATAAATACTCCCTTAGGTGGTTCTTCTATAGTTTTTAACAATGCGTTCTGCGCTTGAATTGTTAATTTATTTCCTTCATGAATTATAATAACCTTCTTATTTCCTTCATAAGGTTTTTTATTAATTTCAGATATTATACTTCTAACATCATCTACTCCAAAAGATAATTTACTTGGTTTATAGTGTACAATATCTATATACTCTCTATCCTCATTTTTACCCATTATTTGAAGAGCTATTTCTTTTGCTAATAAACTTTTGCCAATTCCGTCCTCTCCAATAATTAAATGAGCATGAGAGAGTGCATTATTCTTTATTTCATTGTAAACTCTTTTTCTTATAGCTTCATGGCCAATAAAATCCAATACACTCTCCCCCAATATTTATTAGATTTTTATAAAATTATCTACGTCAACAACAAAAACTGTAGCTCCACCAACTTCAACTTCAACAGGATAAGGAATATATACTCCAGTTGTTCCTGACATAGGTGATGGAGATGTAACTATCTGTTTTCTAGTTTTACAAACATCATCAATTATATTTATTATTTTATCTACCTTATGTTCTTCTACACCAATTAATAATGTTGTATTGCCAGATTTTAAAAATCCTCCAGTTGTTGCTAATTTTGTTACCCTGAACCCCTCATCTGTAATAGTTTCTACTAAGTCTAATGCATCGTCGTCTTGTACAATAGCAATGATTAACTTCATAAAAACACACCCCTTCATAAATAAAGTACCTTTATTATTTTTTATTTTATCACAACTATATCACTTTGAATATATCATTACAATATATGTTTATTTTTATCAATAATTCTATCAATTATTAATAAAACATCTTCTTTTACAGAGTCAATATTTCTAGATGCATCTATCTTAACTACCTTATCTTTAAATTTCTCTTCTAAAATTAAATATCCCTCCCTTACCTTTTTATGGAATTCTATAGCTTCAAGATCTAATCTATTTACTTCTCTTTCTTTATTTTTTTCTATTCTCTTAAGTCCAATTTCTGGTTCTATATCAAATAATATATTTATATCTGGCATATACTCTTCAATTGCAAACATATTTATATTCATAACTTCATCTATGCCTAAACCTCTAGCATAACCTTGATATGCTAGGGATGATAACACAAATCTATCACATAATACTATCTTTCCATCGTTAAGAGCAGGAATTACTTTCTCTACTAAATGCTGTCTTCTTGAAGCTGCATAAAGTAACGCTTCAGTTCTTCCATCCATTTTAGTATTATTTTTATTTAAAATAACTTCTCTTATTTGCTCTGATATATTAATACCACCTGGTTCTCTTGTTAATATACAAGTTATTCCTCTATTTTTTAAATAATCTCCTACTAAATTCATTAAAGTTGTTTTTCCTGATCCATCTGGACCTTCAAAAACTATAAATAATCCTTTTTTCATTTCTTACACACTCACTTTATATAATATAAATAATTTAATATAAAACTATATTAATAGTTTTGTTTATACTTTATTTATTATACTTGTTCTTCAACAATTTTAATATAATTATTATTTATTCCTAATATTGTAACACCCATTTTTATTAAATTATTTATAACCTCAATATGCCTTTTCTCAATTTGCTCTCCCATCATAATGAATGGTACACCTGGAGGATAGGGAACTATATTATCTGCACATATAAATCCACAAGCTTCTTCTATTAAAACATCTTTTTTCTCGCTATCCATTACTTTATAAGGTTCTATTATAGTTTTAGGAATATCATATAAAAGATATTCTAGTTCCTTAGAATCACTTTTTATATAATTTAAATCACAATTTTTTATAGCTCCTGTTAATCTTTTAAAATCTTCTTCAGTATTAAAAACAGTTGGTATTAAAACTACATTACAATCATCACTCATCTCTGCCTGTATCCTATTTTCTCTTAAGTAATCTAAAAATTTATGACCACTGAATCCTTTCTTTAAATTAAATACTATTCTAGATTTATCTAAAGATAAATTATTCTCTTTAATATCCTCATTTAAAAAATCTTCATCTATTATTTTTATATAATCTTTATCACTAATATCATCTTTTAATTTATCTATTCTTTGAATTAATTTATCATAAGCACTTTTTCCTTCATATTGAAGAAAAGCTCGTCCATAATCCATAGAAGCCATAAACATATACGAAGGGCTAGTACTACTAAATACGCCTACGAAAAAATCAGCTTTTTCTATTAACTCTTTATTATTTATATGCAAAAAAGCTGTTTGAGTAAGACTAGGTAATGTTTTATGAGCACTCATAACAACCATATCAGCACCTAACTCCACAGCATTTTTAGGTAAGTTTTTATTTATACCAAAATGTGCACCATGTGCACTATCTATTAATATCTTTATGTTTCTTTCTCTACAAAGATTTATAACCCTTTTTAAATCGCAGCCAATTCCATAATAATTAGGATATGTTAAAATTATTGCTTTTATATTTTCTTTATTTATTATATCTTCTAGCTGTTTTATATCAAAGGATATTGGAACATTCATTTTACTGCTCATTTTATTTTTTAAATATATAGGTCTTAGTTTTCTCATTATTATTCCATTAAAAATTGATCTATGACAATTTCTTTCAACCAAAACTTTATCCCCTTCATTTAAAGAAGAAAAAATCATAATGAGATTTCCTGATGTACTTCCATTAACTAAAAAATATGATTTTTCACTTTTATATAAGTTCCTAAGCTCTTCAAGAGATTCTTTTATTATTCCCTCTGGTTTATGAAGATTATCTAAGCCATCTACTTCTGTTAAATCTGCTTTTAAAATTATCTCTTCTAAATCAACACCTAAACTAGGTATATTGAATCCCCTACCTTGCTTATGCCCCGGCATAGAAAAAGGAGAATTATATTCTTCAATGTATTTCTTTAATCCTTTTACTAAAGGTATTTTTTCCAATGTATCCTCTCCTTAATATTTGATTTTTATAAAAAAGATTTCTGTATTTTAGGTACAATATTATTTTGAATTATTTTTTTATAATAATTGTAAAAATCTGTATTTGCATCACAGTGTATAATTTTTTTCTCACAGTGATTACATATCTGATTCCCTTTAATTATTATACCATTTGATTCTTTTTTTCTACATACAACACATATATTTTCCATCATAAATCCTCTCCTAAATACAATTAATATCTTATTTGAATTATTGACAGAGTAATTCTATTATATTCATTTTTATTTATATCTTATTTATTTTAATATAAATATTTTAATTCATATTAGGATAAACTAATTTTGAATATTTATCAGGAGGCATTATCATGAAACAAAAAATTATCTCTTATTTATCAACAGAGAAAGATGATTTATATAAACTTTGTAATTATTTATATGAAAATCCAGAGGATAGCTATAAAGAACATAAATCCTGTGAATATATATCTAACTTTTTATCCCAAAGAGGATTTGATGTAGAAAAAAATTTCTTAGGGATAGATAACTCCTTTATAGCTAAAAAAGGTTCTGGTCACCCTAAGATTTGTTATCTATGCGAATACGATGCTATAAAAAATGAAGGTCATATAACAGGCCATAATTTATTAACAACAATTTCTGTTACAGCTTCAATTGCTCTTGGTAAAATTATTGATAATTTTCAAGGTACTGTTATTCTAATAGGATGTCCTGGAGAATATTTAGGTGGCACAAAATCAACTATGGCTCACCAAAAAGTTTTTGATGATATAGATATAGTTATGGAAGCTCATCCTGATATAGTTACATGTGAAAGTGGAACATCTTCAGCTATAATTCCACTAAAGGTTTCTTTCCTAGGAAATAATGGTTTAAAGTTTTTAAATGAAAATAATTATAGCTCTTTAGATGCTATACTTTGTTATTTTTCTCTTATAAACTCACTTTCTAAGGGACTTCCTAAAGATGTTAATATAGATTCTATATTATCTAAAGGAGGAAACACTCCTTCGTTAGTACCATTAGAATCTGAAGCTAAATTTTATATTCGTTCAAATGAAATGGATACAGCTAAAATAATAGAAGAAAAGTTAAGAAATTGTGCTAATTATATAACTGAATTAATGGGAATACAAAATTCAGTATCATTATATGAACCTCCAAGCGAAGAGTTATTAACTAATATAACTCTTAATAGATTATTTAGTCATAATCTAAAGGAAAATGGTATTATAGACATATGTGATCCTAGAAATATAATAGCTGGCTTAAGTCTAGGTTCTGTAAGCCATATAGCACCTTCAATACATCCATATATATCAATAGTTGAACCTAATTCAACTATTAAATATGGAACTAAGGATTTTGCAAAACATACATTATCTGAATATGCTCAAGAGCAAGGATTAAAAGCAGCATTATCTTTAGCTTTTACAGGTTTAGATTTGATAGAAAACGAAAATTTATTAGCAGAAGTAAAAAGTGAATTTTTCTCTGAAAATAAAAATCATATATATTAATATTTATATATAATTTTAAATTAGGTTTTTTATTAAAATTATAAGTATGTAAAAAGTTATGATATATTAAAATACTAAAAGATTTTATCTAAAATTGTTTAAACGTAAATATAATATATCATTTCATAAAAATAAGTACCTTAAAATAATTTTTATAATTATTTTAAGGTACTTCCTATTTTAATTTATATTACTCTTTTATATCTATCTTTAATTCTAATTATCTTATTTATTAATTCACTACTTGGCTGAAAATAAACTTTTCTATAATTATCTCCTAGTTTATAAACACAACAGCAATTTTTACCAGTAGCTGTATTACATATATATTTCTTCTTAACAGAAGCATTATATTTTTTATATTCGTCACTATTATTTCCTATATAAACTATATCAGATAATCTTATTTTTTCTAATATTTTCTCTTCATCTGAAATAATTTTATGAATCATTAATTTATCTGCTATTATTGAATATTTATATTTTACTTTACATTGGAATAATTCAAATACTAAAAAAGCAGTTGTTATTATTGCCAGCAAAGGATCTGTATATATATCAAGCTTACTGTTATTTATTTTTATACGTCCTATAATATTAGCTAAAAAAATCATAGCACATAAAACAACAACGGAACTTATAATTGTAGTTGATTTTCTTCTTTTTATTAATTCCCTATGCATAGTATTTAAACTCCTCCATAAACTTATATTTTAAGATAATGAGATTATACATTCCTTTTTATAATTAATCTACACTCAATTATATGAAAATTCGTTGTTTAATTGGATTTAACATTAATTACATCATAACACCGTTTAAAATCTCATTAAATTAAATACAAGCTACTATTTACTCTTAAATACAAGTTGATAAAAATTTCTTTTAACTTTCAAATAATTCTAATTAATAGTATAAATTTAATTTAGTTTACCAAACAACTATTAGTTAGTATAATTATATGTATAGCTTGGAGGTGACATTAGCATGATTCAAATTTATAAATCTATTAGTGAGTCTAATCCTACACTTAAGGCATTAGATAATATAGAACCAGGTTGTTGGATAAACATGGTGGCTCCATCTCCTGAAGAACTGCTTATAATTTCTAAAAAAACAGGAGTTTCATTAGATTTATTAAAGGCTCCTCTAGATGATGAAGAAGCATCTCGTATAGATTTTGAAGATGATAATTTATTAGTTATAGTTGATATTCCTTTTACAGAAATGGAGGATAATTCCTTAACTTATGATACCTATCCATTAGGTATTATTCATACTAATAAAGAAATTATAACAATTTGTTTGAAGAACAGCAAAATATTAACAGATTTTTCCAAAGGTAAAATTAAATCTTTCTTTTCTTTTAAAAAGTCAAGATTTATATTACAAATTTTAAATAGAATCTCTACATATTATTTACTTTATTTAAGACAAATTGATAAAAAAAGCGTAATGATAGAAAAAAGACTTCATAAATCTATGAAAAATAGAGAATTAATTCAATTACATTCATTAGAAAAATCCTTAGTTTATTTTTCTACATCCTTAAAATCTAATGAAATAACATTAGAAAAAATGCTAAAACTTAATATTATTCAAAAATATCCTGAAGATAAAGATGTTTTAGAAGATGTAATAATAGAAAATAAACAAGCAATAGAGATGACTGAAATATACAGTAATATACTTGCAAGTACAATGGATTTCTTTGCATCAGTAATTTCAAATAACTTAAATATAGTAATGAAAGTTTTAGCTTCTGTTACTATATTACTTGCTATCCCTACAATAATAGGTGGAATTTATGGAATGAACGTTCCTTTGCCATTTCAAGATGAACCATCTGCATTTTATTTTATATTATTTATCACTTTAGTTATTTGTGGCGGTGTAGCATTTATATTATATAAAAAAGATATGTTTTCTTAATTATATCGTCTTTTAACATTAAAAAATTAAATTACTTTTGTTTTTAATATAATAGTCTAATTGAATTCAATCTTAAAAGATAAAATTAATATCTCATTAATATTAATTTAGCTCTTTAACCTTATAGTTTTTTATAAAAACTTAAATATTTATTAGTTAGTAAACATATATTTAAAATACTGAATTAAAACAATATTTTATTTTAATATATAAATATTTTTATTTTATATATTAAAATTTTATGTTTTGATTCAGTATTTTTATTTTTTAATAAGTATTTTAGTAATTCATTTAACAAATGTTTTAAAAATTTATATAATATTATATAAATTTTTACCGAGGTAAATAAAAATGTTAGGAAAAAAATTATGTTTTGGAGACACAATAGGTATAGTTGCTCCTGCTAGCTGTGATGATGATAACGTTATTAATGAAAAAATTGAAATTTTTAAATCTCTTGGCTTCAAAATAAAAAAGGGAAGACATTTATATGATAAATATGGCTATTTAGCTGGTAAAGATAAAGAAAGAGCTGATGATTTAAATGAAATGTTTGCTAATCCTAAAATAAAAGCAATTATATGCTATAGAGGTGGATATGGATCTATAAGAATGTTAAAATATTTAGATTTATCTATAATAAAAAAAAATCCTAAAATCTTTTGTGGATTTAGTGATATAACATTAATTTTAAATTATCTATATAAAAAGTGTAATTTAATAACCTTTCATGGACCTATGATAAATTCTAAACTTAGTGATCCAATAACAAAAGAAAGCTTATTTAAAGCTCTTGTAAAGGGTACTCATCCATATAATATACCTCTTTATAAGAATTGTAATTATTATAACTTTAGAAAACCAACTACTTCAGGTATCCTTGTAGGTGGAAACTTATCTTTAATATGTAATTCACTAAAAACACCTTATGAAATTGATACTAAAAATAAAATATTATTAATAGAAGATGTAAGTGAAAATATTTATTCTATAGATAGAATGTTAAATCAATTAATTTATTCAAAAAAACTTTTAGACTGTAAAGGAATAATTCTTGGATATTTTACTCCTAATATTAATGATAAACGAAAGAACAACTTTTCTTTTAATGAATTAATAAAAAAATTATTAATTCCATTAAAAAAGCCTATAATAACAAACTTTCCTTCTGGTCATGAATATCCTAATATTACTTTACCAATTGGATCTTTAGTAGAAATTGACTCTCTTCAAAAGAAACTATCTATAAAATCTTCTGTAGTTAAATAAAAAGTTTTCCACAAATATATACTAATTTCAATTACTTATCCACAATTTATTATATTTTTCTATTATTCCCATATAAATCTGTGGATACTTTTTTATTAATTTTATAATATAGGGAAAAAATAAAGTCTAGTAACTTAGTTACTAGACTTTTAAGTTTGGAGGCGCCACCCAGATTTGAACTGGGGATAAAGGTTTTGCAGACCTCTGCCTTACCACTTGGCTATAGCGCCATACTGGTGGCTCGAACTGGAATCGAACCAGTGACACGAGGATTTTCAGTCCTCTGCTCTACCGACTGAGCTATCGAGCCATACTAACCTGGCAACCATCTACTCTCCCACTCAGTCGCCCAAGCAGTACCATCGACCGTTTAAATCTTAACCTTCGTGTTCGGTATGGGAACGGGTGTAACCTTTAAACGCATTATTACCAGATTTTATTTTGAAGAAATTTTGTTCCTTCAAAATTGCACATAAGTTTTATTGGTCAAGCCCTCGATCTATTAGTATCAGTCAACTGAACATGTTACCATGCTTACATCTCTGACCTATCAACCTTGTGTTCTTCAAGGGATCTTACTAGCTTACGCTATGGGAAATC
>NZ_FQVM01000015.1 GCF_900129365.1 Clostridium fallax | reverse complement strand
CCGAAGAAAACTCTCTCGCTCGACTTGCATGTGTTAAGCACGCCGCCAGCGTTCGTCCTGAGCCAGGATCAAACTCTCAATTTAAAAAGTTTAATCTTTACTCATATAAAAGAATTGCTGGTTTAAAAAAATCTTAAAAGATTTTGTAAGTTTCTCTCTGTTTAATTTTCAAAGACCAAGTTTTTGTTTTCTTGTCACATCTTGGCGACTTCTTTATCTTATCACCAATTTGTTTCTTTGTCAACACTTTTTTAAAACTTATTTTTAAGTTTTTGTGTTTTCAAAGTTTCTTTCGCTTTAGCATTTCGCACCTCAGCGACGTGTTTTATCTTACCATGGGTAGAATATATTATATTAATTTATTTTTCTATTTAAATAATATGTATATGTTTTTTACTCAAAAATACTTTTAATTTCTTTAATATTCTTATATTGATACACTAGGAAAAGTTTTCTTTGCATTTTGTAATTTTATAATGTTTAATTCTGATTTTTACTTATAATTTAATCATTAAACACCAACATACTTATAAAGATATCAATATAATACCTAATATATATTGTTTGTTTTCTTATCCCTAAAATCTAAAAATAATAGAAAATTAATATTAAAATAAATATAATAAAAAAAGGTATGGTTTTAACCATACCTTTTTTTATTATATTTATTGTTCTTTATTTATATCTTCTTTATTAGAATTGTTATCCGTAACTTCATCATCTAAAACATTATCTTCAGATTCTTCATTTTTTTCACCTGAAATTTTAGCTATAGCTACTACCTTTTCCTCTTCTTGCGTTCTCATTAATGTAACACCCATTGTAGCTCTTGATGTAGTTGATATATCAGATACATTCATTCTAATAGCAACTCCACTAGTATTAATTAACATAAGTTCATCATCTTCATTACAGATTACAGCTCCAGCTAAGTTACCTGTCTTTTCTGATATCTTATATGTTATTAATCCCATTCCACCTCTATTTTGAATTTTATATTCACTTACAGGTGTTCTCTTTCCAAATCCATTTTCACTAACAACAAGAAGTTGTTCTTCATCTACTGCTATATCCATGCATACAGCAATGTCACCTTTTCTTAGATTTATAGCTTTAACTCCAGTTGCAGTTCTTCCCATAGGTCTAACATCCTGCTCATTAAATCTTATAGCATATCCATTTTGAGTAACTATCATAATGTTAGCATCCCCTCTAGTTACCTTAACCTTTAATAATTCGTCACCATCTCTTAAATTTATAGCTATAATACCATTCTTTCTAATATTTTTGAAATCTTCAAGAGCTGTCTTCTTAACTAGACCATGTTTAGTGGCCATAAATAAGTATCCCTCTCTATTTTGATCTCTTAATGATATTACAGTTTCTATTCTTTCATCTTGATCTACTGGTATTAAGTTAACTAAATTTGTACCCTTTGCAGTTCTTCCAGCATCAGGTATCTCATATCCTCTTACCTTATAAGCTTTACCTTTATTTGTAAAGAATACTATATCTGCATGAGTAGATGTTATAAATACATGCTCTACAAAATCATCTTCTTTTGTAGACATAGCTTGAATACCCTTACCGCCTCTTCTTTGTGCACTATAAGTATCTGCTGCTATTCTCTTTATATATCCTGAATGAGTTAGTGTTATAACAACTTCTTTTTCATCTATTAAATCTTCTATATCTATCTCATCATTATTTTTTTCTATTTGAGTTCTTCTTACATCACCATATTTATTTTTTATTTCTGTAAGTTCATCCTTTATTACAGATAATAATTTTTCTTCATCAGCAAGAATTGACTCTAAATAAGAAATTAACTTTAAAAGTTCATTATATTCAGCTTCAATTTTATCTCTCTCAAGGCCTGTAAGTCTTCTTAGCCTCATATCTAAAATAGCTTGTGATTGAGCTTCACTTAAATCAAACTTTTCCATTAATGTTTTCTTTGCTAAATCAGTAGTTTTAGAGTTTCTTATTATCCTTATAACTTCATCTATATTATCTAAAGCTATAATTAGTCCCTCTAATATATGAGCTCTTTCTTTAGCTTTGTTTAACTCAAAAACAGTTCTTCTTGTAACTACTTCCTTTTGAAAGTTTATATAGTGAGTTAAAACTTGTTTTAGGTTTAAAACTACAGGCTCATTATCTACTAAAGCTAGAGTTATAACTCCAAATGTATCTTGCATTTTAGTATGCTTATATAATAGATTAAGAACCACATTAGGATTTGCATCCCTTTTAAGTTCTATAACTATTCTCATACCTTCTCTATCAGATTCATCTCTAAGATCGCTTATTCCAGTAATCTTTTTATCCTTAATAAGCTCAGCTATATTCTCTATTAGCTTTGCTTTATTAACTTGATACGGAATTTCAGTAACTATTATTTTATGTTTTCCTTTTTCTTCTTCTATTTCAGCTTTAGCTCTAATAGTTATTCTTCCTTTTCCTGTTTCATAAGCTTCCCTTATTCCATTTTTACCCATTATTATTCCTGCAGTAGGAAAATCTGGTCCCTTTATATATGTCATAAGTTCTAGTATTGAAGCCTCTGGATTATCAATAAGCATTATTGTTCCATCTATTATCTCACCTAAATTATGCGGTGGAATATTAGTAGCCATACCAACAGCTATTCCTGATGAACCATTAACTAAAAGATTAGGAAATCTTGATGGTAAAACTACTGGTTCTTTTTCTTCACCATCAAAGTTTGGAATATAATCTACAGTATTCTTATTTATATCCCTAAGCATTTCAGCCGCTATTTTATTCATTTTAGCTTCTGTATATCTCATGGCTGCTGGTGAATCTCCATCTACAGATCCAAAGTTACCGTGACCATCAACAAGCATATATCTCATTGAAAAATCTTGAGCCATTCTTACTAAAGCGTCATAAACAGAAGTATCACCATGTGGGTGATATTTACCTAATACCTCTCCGACTATTCTTGCACATTTTCTATAGCCCTTTTCTGGATTTAAACCAAGCTCTTGCATTGAATAAAGTATTCTTCTATGAACTGGCTTTAAACCATCTCTTACATCAGGTAATGCACGACCTACTATTACGCTCATAGCATAATCTATATAACATTTTTTCATCTCATTTTTTATGTCAACGGGTATAACTTTTCCCTCATTAAAATTCATGTGCTTCACCTCATAATAGTACTATATATCTAAGTTAACTACTTTTTTAGCATTAACTTGTATAAATTCTCTTCTTGGTTCAACCTTATCACCCATAAGAATTGTGAATATTTCATCAGCTATCATAGCATCTTCTACATTAACTTTTAGCAATATTCTTCTTTCAGGATCCATTGTTGTTTCCCATAATTGAGTTGCATTCATTTCTCCTAGACCTTTGTACCTTTGAATATTAATTGAATTGTCTTTTCCACCTAAGTCATTAAGAATTTGATCTAATTCTCCATCTGAATAAGCATAAAAATCCTTTTTAGATTTTGTAACTTTATATAATGGTGGCTGAGCAATATATACATGCCCTCCATCAATTAGCTCTCTCATATATCTATAGAAAAATGTTAGTAATAATGTCCTTATATGAGCACCATCTACATCAGCATCTGTCATAATTATAATTCTATTGTATCTTATTTTTTCAATATCAAATTCATCACCTATACCTGCACCTATAGCAGTAATCATTGATCTTATTGTATCTGATCCTAGTATTTTATCTAATCTTTGTTTTTCAACATTCATTATTTTACCACGTAAAGGAAGTATAGCTTGGAATTTTCTGTCCCTTCCTTGCTTTGCTGATCCACCAGCTGAATCTCCCTCAACTATGTAAACTTCGCACTCCCTAGGATCCTTTGAAGAACAATCTGCTAATTTCCCCGGTAATGATGATCTTTCAAGAACTGTTTTTCTTGTAAGTTCTCTAGCTTTTCTTGCTGCATCCCTTGCCCTTTGAGCTAATAATGATTTATCAATAATTAATTTTGCAACAGTAGGGTTTTCCTCAAGAAATGTTCCAACTCCTTCTGCTACTATTCCATCAACAATCCCTCTTACCTCACTATTTCCAAGCTTAGTTTTTGTTTGACCTTCAAATTGTGGTTCAGATATTTTTACAGATACAACTGCTGTCAATCCTTCCCTTACATCATCACCAGAAAGATTCTTCTCATTATCTTTTAAAATTCCAAATCTCTTTGCATAATCATTAAACACTCTAGTTAAAGCTGATTTAAATCCTGCTAGATGAGTTCCACCTTCTATTGTGTCTATATTATTAGCAAAGCTAAATATATTTTCATTGTATCCATCATGATATTGAAGTGCTACTTCTACAGATATTCCATCCTTTAATCCTTCAACATATATTGGTTCCTTATGCATAGCCTCTTTATTTCTATTTAAGTAAGAAACAAAAGATTTTATACCACCTTCATAATGATAATCCTCTTCCTTTTCAAATCTTTCATCAATAAGTTTTATTCTAATTCCCTTATTTAAGAAAGCTAACTCTCTAAGTCTTTGAGATAAAATTTCAAAATCAAATGTTGTCTCTTCAAATATTTCTGAATCAGGCTTAAAGTGAACCTTAGTTCCATGCTTATCAGTCTCACCTATTCTCTCTAAACCTGTTTTAACTAGTCCCCTAGTATAAATTTGTTGCCATAGCTCACCTTCTCTCGCTACAGTAACTATACATTCTTCTGATAGAGCATTAACAACAGATGCACCAACTCCATGAAGGCCTCCAGATACCTTATATCCACCTCCACCGAATTTTCCTCCGGCATGAAGTACTGTCATTATTACCTCAACTGTTGGCTTTCCCATTTTGGGATGAATACCAACAGGCATTCCTCTACCATCATCTATAACAGTAATTGAATTATCTTTGTGTATATATACTTCAATATTATTACAATATCCCGCTAGAGCCTCATCTATACTGTTATCAACTATTTCGTAAACCAGATGATGAAGTCCTCTTGAACTTGTGCTACCTATATACATACCAGGTCTTTTTCTTACAGCCTCAAGTCCTTCAAGAACTTGAATTTGACTTTCATCATAGGCTTGCTTATTTTGTTCTAACATATAACTCCTCCTACCTTTTTCACTAAAAATAAATTTAAAATTTATTTTTAGTGTAATTAACCTTTCCTTAATTGCTATATACTAATAGTCAATATCCGTTCTTTTTGTTAATGTTGAGGATGATATTGGGGAAAGATAAATCTTGCTTTTTTTATTTACTTCAGCAATTACAAAAGATTTTGGTTTATCATTAGTTATTCGCTCAACAAATCCGTCCTCTTCTGCCATTCTTAAAAACGCTATTGTATCTGAACTGTACATAGTTGTTTGAAGATCAAATATACCTATAACATCTTTTATAGGTACTACTACATTTTCACCTAAATGTAAAAACACAAATACTCCTCCTTTATTTTCCTTGTATAATACCTTCTATGACTCTAAAAACCTTCGCCTTATCATCAAGATAATTAGTTAAATCCTCTATACCCGTGCAAGTTATAATTGTTTGTATATCTTTTATGGAACTTAACACATATCTTTTCCTATTAAAGTCTAACTCTGAAAGTACATCATCAAGAAGAAGTACTGGATACTCTCCTGTAAGCTCCTTAATTATTCTAAGAGAGGCAAATTTTATAGTTAACACTGCCGTCCTTTGTTGACCTTGAGATCCATAACTTTTAGCATCTACTCCATTTATAAAAATAGAGAAATCATCTCTGTGTGGTCCAACAGATGTATTTCTTTTTTCTTTATCCTTTTCTCTATTTTTTTCTAAAGAAGTTATTAGAGATGACTTAATATTATCTAAATCTTTAATAGAGCTTATATATTTAAAATCAATTTTCTCTTTTCCTGATGTAATTTCATTATGAACAATTTTACCTTGTTCATTAAGCTTATTTAAATATTTCAATCTTTCTTTTACTATATATTCTCCAAATTCAGCTAATTGAAAATCATAGATATCAAGCATAGAAAGATCTATATTTCTATTTTTTAAGACCATGTTACGTTGACTTAAAACTTTATTATATTGGACTAAGTTATAATAATATTTTTTATTTAATTGACAAATCTCCATATCTAAAAACTTTCTTCTTATTCCAGGAGATTCTTTTACAATTCTTAAGTCCTCAGGAGAAAACATCACTACATTAAATGCACCAACTAATTCGCCGATTTTATTTATTTTTATAGAATTTACTTTAATGGCCTTTCTACCATCTTTTAAAATGCTTATATCAATTTTCTTATCTAATCTTTTCTTAGAAATATTAATACTTATATAAGCTTTTTCTTTATCCCATTTTACTAATTCTTTATCTCTATTAGTTCTGTGAGATCTTGCAAATCCACAGTAATACATAGCTTCAAGAATATTAGTTTTTCCTTGGGCATTATCTCCCATAAATATATTCACATTTTCTCCAAGATCTATTGATATTTGGTCATAATTTCTGTAATTTAAAACCATTATATTTTTTATATACATATAAACACCCATTTAATTATATCATATTATTAAATAATATATATTAAATGTAAATTATTAAATAATACTATACTCTTGCTCTTCAAACTGAACCTTATCTCCAACAAAAAGCTTTTTTCCCCTTTGAGTACATATTTCTCCATTAACTTTTACTAAACCTTCAGCTACTAATATTTTAGCTTCTGATCCTAGTGATACAATTCCGCTCCATTTTAAAAATTGATCTAATTTTATAAATTCAGTATTTATATTTATTTCCTTCATAATACTTTTAACTATAAATGATTAATTAACCAATTATAATTAACAACCTCCATAATACATTTTTTTACTATTTTACCAATCTAACTGGTAATACTAAGTACTTACTATTGTTAATTTCTTTATTTCTTATAACACAAGGAGATACACTACTAGTTAATTCTAATATAACATATTCCTCTTCCATATTTTTAAGAACATCTAATAAATACTTTGAATTAAATGCAATTTGCATAGGATCTCCTTGCAAATTTATTGAAACTTCTTCTCTTACTTTTCCCAATTGAGAATTAGAAGTGATTATTATATTATCTTCTTGAATATCTAATTTTATAAGATTACTATTACCTTCTTTGGCCATAAGAGAAGCTCTTTCTATACCATTTTGGAATCCTTGCTTATTAACTTCTACTAAAACTTTATATTCTTGAGGCAATAAAGAATTATATTTAATAAATTCTCCTTCTAAAAGTCTTGATATAACTTTAGTATTTCCCAAATTAAATAAAATATGGTTAGTTGTAAAAGTTATATTTACATTTTCATCACTTTCTTCTAATATCTTTGCTACTTCATTAAGGGTTTTACCTGGTATCACAGCACTTATTGTGTTATTTGTATCTATAGTTTCGCTTCTTAAAGCTAATCTATATCCATCAAGTGCTACTAAATTTAAATTTCCTTCAGTAACTTCAAAAAGTATTCCTTGAAGTATTGGTCTTGTTTCATCTTGAGCTATAGCAAAAGATGTTCCCTTTATCATATTTTTTAGTAGACTTTGAGAAACTGTAAAAATCATATTTTCATTTATTTGAGGTAATCCAGGAAACTCATCTGAATTCATGTGTATAAGATTAAAATTAGATTTTTCACATGTTATTTGTATTATATTATTTTGTAATGTTTCTATTTTTACTTCTGAGTTAGGTAATTTTCTAATTATCTCTCCAAAGATTTTAGCATCTACAACTATTTTTCCTTGTTCTAATACATCTGCTGATATCTTAGTTTCAATACTTACGTCTTTATCTGATCCTATTAAAGTTAAAGTATTATTATTAGCTTCTATGTAAATACCTTCTAAAATAGGCATTGTTGATTTACCAGTTATTGCTTTTTGTGCTATAGATATAGCATCTTGAAGTTTTGTTTTATTACATATAAAAATCAAAGTATAAAACCTCCTTATTTATTAACAGTTAAAATATAGTTTAATTATAGATAGATATAATTAATATTTAATAGTAGTAGTAGTAGGGGCTGTGAATTTGTGGATAAGTATATTATATGTAGTAATAGCTTAAAAGATTGTGTAAATATAATGTGGATAAGTCATTACTAAATTTTTAAACTTATCCACAGTATTCACATTGTAAAAATACAAATATATTTATCCACAGGTAATTCAGTATTTATTATAAACAATTGTTAATTAATTTTGATTTAGTTTTTTAGATAGCTCATTTATAGTGTTTTCAAGGCCTTCATCTGATTTTAAATTTTCAGAGATTTTTTCATAGGCATGAATTACAGTAGTATGATCTCTACCTCCAAATTCTTCGCCGATTTTTGGAAGCGACATATCTGTTAATTTTCTACTTAAATACATTGCTATTTGACGAGGATAAGCTACATTTCTTGTTCTTCTTTGAGATTTTAAATCCTCAACTCTAAGGTTAAAATAATTAGCTACTGTATCTTGAATTATATCAATGGTTATGTGTACTCCTTGCTTGTTTGAAATAATATCCTTTAAAGCTTCAGAAGCTAAATCTACAGTAATATCTCTATTAGTTAAAGATGAATAAGCTACTATTCTTATTAAAGCTCCTTCAAGTTCTCTTATATTAGATTTTATTTTTGTTGCAATATACACCATAACTTCATTTGCTACATTTAAATTTTCTACATCTGCTTTTTTCTTTAGTATTGCCATTCTTGTTTCAAAATCAGGGGGTTGTATGTCGGCTATTAATCCCCATTCAAATCTTGAACGTAATCTATCCTCTAATGTTGGTATTTCTTTAGGTGGTCTATCAGAAGATAGGATTATTTGTTTATCTGCTTCATGAAGTGCATTAAATGTATGGAAAAATTCTTCTTGAGTTCTTTCCTTACCAGCAATGAACTGAACATCATCTATTAAAAGAACATCTACATTTCTATATTTATTTCTAAACTCTTCATTTTTATCATCTTTTATTGCGTTTATCAATTCATTAGTGAATTTTTCAGAAGATACATAAACAACTTTCGCTTTAGGATTATTTTTTAATATATAATGACCTATAGCATGCATTAAGTGAGTTTTTCCAAGTCCAACTCCTCCATATATAAATAGAGGATTATAAGCTCTTGCTGGAGCTTCAGCAACTGCTAAAGATGCTGCATGAGCAAACCTATTACTGTTACCAATGACAAATGAATCGAAAGTATATTTAGGATTTAAAGTTGCTGACATTTCATCATTTACCACTACAGAACTTTGATTATCATCAACTTTTTTATTTTCCTTTGAAATCTCTCCTTCTCCTTGCATATTTGACTCAATTAAAAAATCTATATCATATTTTTTTGAAGATACTAATTTTATTGCTTGGATTATTAGAGGTTTATATCTTTTCTCCAAAATGTCTTTGGTGAACTCATTAGGAACGCTCAATTTTATGGTTGAATCTTTTATAGCGATAGGCTCACAGCTTTTGATCCAAGTGTTAAAGCTAACTTCCGTCATTTCACCCTTAATAATATTTAGGGTTTTTTCCCATATTTGATCTAATTGGGCATCCATGTTATATCCTCCAGTTATAAAAATATAATAATAAAATAAAAATTTTTTCGACAAAAAAAGCTAATATTAACAGGTTATCAACAATATAATCAACATATACAATAATTGTAATATGATGTTGATAAACTTATACACATGTTAATAATTACGTTTATTAAAAAAATTATATCATAATTATCCACAATATAAGACAAAATGTATAAGAAAATTATTGACAAAGCTTAATATTAGAATTTTAGCCAAAAATATAAAATATAATACTAACTTATATACAAAAAATAACAAGTTATGCACAGAGTTTTCCACAGTTGTGGATAAGTCCTATGTATATATATATTTATTCACAATCAATTTTAATAATAACATAAGTAAATAGGGCGTTTCAATAACTTATCCACAATTATTTTTATACTATGAGTGATTTATTAACAGTTCTTTAATTCCTTGACATAATATTGCTTCAAATATATAATTAAAAAGTAAAACTTAAATTAATATTTAAATTGGCAGAATAGTTTTTGACTATAAAGAAATAATAGTCGAAGGGGGTGAATTGCAAATGTTCATGACATACCAACCAAAAAAGAGACAAAGAAAAAAAGAGCACGGTTTCAGAAAAAGAATGAGCAGTGCTGCTGGAAGAAACGTTATTAAGAGAAGAAGACTAAAAGGTAGAAAAAAATTGACAGCATAAGGGCCGCTTTTGTGGCCTTTTTCTGCAATTTGCAGAAAAAAAGGAGATTGGATATATAAATGCTAGCCAATAACAAAAATAAAAAATTTAAATTAAGAAAAAATATAGAATTTAGAAATGTATATAGAAGAGGCAAATCTTTCTCCAATTCTTTACTTGTTTTGTATGTATATAGCAATAGAAAAAACAAGGATAATGAGGGAAAGATTTTTAATAAGGTAGGAATTTCGGTAAGTAAGAAAGTTGGAAAAAGTGTAGTTAGAAGTAGAGTAAAAAGATTGATAGGTGAAAGTTATAGACTGAATCACGAATCTATTAATAAAGGCTATGACTTTGTATTTATAGCCAGAGTAGCTTCAAAAAATAGTGACTATAAAAATATAGAAAAAGCCATGCTTAATTTATTTAAAAAGGCAGGTCTTCAAAATGATGAAAAGGATTTTTATAAGTCTAATTAAATTCTATAGAAAATATATATCACCTTTAAAAAAACCTTGTTGTATATATTATCCATCTTGTTCTCAATATACAATGGAGGCCATTGAAAAATATGGAGCTTTAAAAGGTGGTTTTATGGGCATAAAGAGAATATTAAGATGTCATCCTTTCCACGAAGGTGGTTATGACCCAGTTAAGTAGAACTTAGGAGGTTAGAAATTTGTATACAGTATTAAAGCCAATAATTGCTTTATTGACCATGGTATTTAATGGACTACACCAATTTATAGTAAGTATAGGTGTTACTAATAGTGGTGTTTCTTATGTACTTGCTGTACTTTTAGTTACAGTAATAGTTAGATTAATATTGTTACCTTTAAATATAAAGCAAATGAAGTCTCAAACTAAAATGCAAGAGCTTCAACCTAAAATGCAACAATTACAAAATAAGTATAAAAATGATCCACAAAAACAACAAATGGAGATTATGAAACTTTACAAGGAATTTGGAGTTAGTCCTTTTAGTGGTTGCTTACCTCTATTAATTCAAATGCCAATACTTTTCTCATTATATTATGTATTTATGGGAATAAATATTGGAGGGGCTTCATTCTTATGGCTTGCAGATCTTCAACAACCTGACCCATATTATATTTTACCTATATTATCAACAGTTACAACATTCCTATCAACTTATATGATGTCAAAGTCAACGCCATCACAAAATACTGGTGGAATGAATATGAACTCAATGAATATAGTAATGTCATTAATGTCAGGATTTATAGCATTAAGAATAGGTTCATTACTTGTTCTTTATTGGATAATGGGTAACTTAATACAAATAATTCAAAATTATTTCTTAATAGTATTACCAGCCAAGAAAAAGAAACATGAAGAGGCAAGAAAAAATAATTAAGTTTTAAACTTAGAAAAATAAGGTTTTTAATTAATTATTTAATAGGGTTTTTATTGCTTATAAGGTGGGTGAATAGGGTATGAAAACATTAGAAATGACAGGTAAAACTGTAGATGAAGCTCTTAAAAACGCTTTGAAAGAATTAAATGTTAGTGCTGATAAGGTAGAATATGAGGTTCTTGATGAAGGAAGTAAGGGCTTTTTAAATATTATAGGAACTAAACCAGCTAAAATACTTGTAAAAGTTAAAAGAGATTATGTTTTAGAAGCTAAGAGCTTTTTAAGAAAAGTTTTAGATTCTATGGATATAAAAGCAGAAATAAAAATTACAGAAGAAAAAGATACCTTAAAGGTTAATTTAGTTGGTCCTAAAATGGGTTTAATAATAGGTTATAGAGGTGAAACTTTAGATTCTTTACAATATCTAATTAGTTTAGTTGTTAATAAGGGGCACGATATTCCTTATAAAAGAATTGTTTTAGATACAGAAAATTATAGAAGTAAAAGAGAAGAAACCCTTAAACGTTTAGCAGAAAAAACTGCTTATAAGGTAAAAAGGTCTGGAAAGCCTTTTAGGCTTGAACCAATGAATCCTTATGAAAGAAGGGTTATTCATTCAGCTCTTCAAGATAATAAGTTTGTATATACTTATAGTCAAGGAGAAGAGCCTTATAGACGAATAATAATAGAATTAAAAGATAATAATTAAAGTAAAAAGAAGCCTTTATAAAAGGCTTTTTTTTATTTAGAAGTTTTTTGACTATTTTATAATAGTTTTGTAAAATAAATATTAGTTTTTATGTTGGGTTAAGCTAGGTTTAATTTACCTAGTAACAAGGAGGATAACATGAAAGAATTTGATACAATAGCGGCTATTTCCACTGCTTTAGGAGAAGGTGGAATAGCTATAATTAGAGTTTCTGGAGATAAGGCTTTAGAAATCGTAGATAGTATCTTTAAAAGTAAGAATGGCAAAGATATTTTTGATATGAAAACTTATACTATGAGGTATGGACATATAATTGATTCTAATAGTGGTGAAAATATAGATGAAGTAATAATTAGTTTTATGAAGGGGCCAAGAAGCTTTACTGCAGAAGATACAGTAGAAATTAATTGTCACGGAGGAGTTGTATCTACTAATAGAGTTTTAAATGAAGTTATAAAAGCTGGAGCAAGATTAGCTGAACCGGGAGAATTTACTAAGAGAGCTTTTCTTAATGGAAGAATAGACTTAAGTCAGGCCGAGGCTGTTATGGATATTATTAAGGCTAAAACTGAACTTTCAATGAAGTCTGCAATGCTTCAAAGTGAAGGTAAACTATCTAAAGAGATACATAGCTTAAGAGCGGAATTATTAGATGTATTAGCTTTAATTGAATATGCAGTAGATTTTACTGAAGATGATGAAGAACCTGATGAAACTATACCTGTAAGGGTAGGTCAAAATTTACAAGTAGTTTTAAATAAAATTAATAATCTTTTAAATAGTGCAGAAGAAGGTAAACTTATAAGAGAAGGATTAAGTATGGTTATAGTGGGAAAACCTAATGTTGGAAAGTCATCTCTTTTAAATGCACTTTTAAGTGAAAAAAGAGCTATAGTAACTGATATTCCTGGAACTACAAGAGATGTTATTGAGGAATATATAAACTTAGATGGAATACCTGTAAAATTAGTTGATACTGCTGGAATCAGAGAAACAGAGGATGTAGTAGAAAAAATAGGTGTTGAGAGATCTAAAGAAAAAATTGAAGAGGCAGATCTTATAGTATTCATGGTAGATACTAGTAGACCCTTAAATGAAGAGGATAGAGATATAATAAACTATATAAAGAATAGAAAATATATAGTACTTTTAAATAAAGTTGATTTAGATAAAAAAGTTGATGATAAGGATTTAGATAATCTTCATAATAAAATAGAAATATCAGCAAAAACAGGATATGGAATTAAGGATTTAAAAGAAAAGATTAAAGATATGTTCTTTAATGGAAATATTGATACAGAAAGTGTTTATGTTACTAATACAAGGCATAAGCAAGCTTTATATAGAGCAAAAGAAAATGTTGAGGAAGCAATAATAAGAGTTAAAAATGACGAATTTTTAGATTTAATATCTATTTATGTTACTTCAGGTTTAAGAGCATTAGGAGAAATTACAGGTTCAGAACTTGAAGAAGATTTAGTAAATAAGATTTTTTTAGAATTCTGTTGTGGAAAGTAGGAATAAAAGTATGAAATATTTAGCTGGTGAATATGATGTAATAATAGTAGGTGCAGGTCATGCTGGCTGTGAAGCAGCTTTAGCTTCTGCAAGAATTGGATGTAAAACTCTAGTATGTACAATGAATTTAGATAGTATAGCTTTAATGCCTTGTAATCCTAATATAGGTGGAACAGCAAAGGGTCATTTAGTTAGAGAAATAGATGCCCTAGGTGGGGAAATGGGAATTAATATAGATAATACATTTATTCAATCTAGAATGTTAAATACTTCAAAGGGGCCTGCAGTACATTCTTTAAGAGCTCAAGCGGATAAAAAGAGATATCAAGAAAGAATGAAATATGTTCTTGAAAATCAAGAAAATCTTACAATTAAGCAAGTTGAAGTTATAAAATTAGATGTTGAAGATAATAAAGTTGTTGGAGTTTTAACTAAAACTGGAGCATACTTTAAAACTAAAGCAGTAATTTTGGCTACAGGTACTTATCTAAAGGGAAAAATAATTATAGGAGATATTAGCTATAATGGTGGTCCAAATGGATTATTCCCTGCAAATGATTTATCACAATCATTATTAGATTTAAAGATAGCTTTAAGAAGATTCAAAACAGGAACTCCTGCAAGAATAAATAAAAGAAGTGTTGATTTTTCTAAGATGATAGAACAACTTGGAGATGAAAAGATAGTACCTTTCTCATTTATGAGCAAGGATATAGATAAAGATCAGGTTTCCTGTTGGTTAACATATACTAATGAAAACACCCATAATATTATAAAAGATAACATCGATAGATCTCCTATGTATAATGGACTTATAAAGGGTATAGGACCTAGATATTGCCCTTCTATTGAGGATAAGGTTATGAGGTTCCCAGATAAAGATAAACATCAAATTTTTATCGAACCAGAAGGTGAAAATACAGAAGAAATGTATGTAGGAGGATTATCTTCTTCTCTTCCTGAGGATGTTCAAATACAAGTGTTAAAGAGTATTGCAGGACTTGAAAATGTTGAAATGATGAGAACTGCATATGCAATAGAATATGATTGTATAGATCCAACACAACTAAAGCCTACTTTAGAGTTTAAAGAAATAAATGGATTATATGGTGCAGGTCAGGTTAATGGAAGTTCAGGATATGAAGAAGCTGGTGGTCAAGGATTATTAGCAGGAATGAATGCTGCATTAAAAATACAAGGAAAAGAACAAGTTATCCTAACAAGAAGTGATGGATATATAGGTGTTTTAGTAGATGACTTAGTTACTAAGGGTACTAATGAGCCTTATAGAATGATGACTTCAAGAGCAGAGTATAGATTAATTTTAAGACAAGATAATGCAGATTTGAGATTAACAGAAATAGGTTATAAAGCAGGCCTTGTAACAGAAGAAAGATGGAATTCATTTAAAGAAAGAAAGAAAAATATCGAAGATGAAATTGAAAGATTAAAAAATCTTCAAATAACTAATAAAAGAGAAGTAAATGAATGGTTGGTATCTAAAAATTCTGTAGATCTAAAAAAGCCTATAAGTATGTATGAACTTATTAAACGTCCAGAGTTGGATTATTTTGTAGTTGCAGAATTAGATCCAGAAAGACCTAATTATTCTGATGATATCGGGGAGCAAGTTAATATAGTTGCAAAATATGAAGGATATATTGAAAAGCAATTAGAGCAAGTTGGTCAATTTAGAAAGTTTGAAAAGAAACTAATTCCTGAAGAATTAGATTATAATGATGTAAAAGGACTGAGAATAGAAGCAATTCAAAAACTTAGTAAAATAAAACCTATAAGTATAGGGCAAGCATCAAGAATTTCTGGAGTTTCTCCTGCTGATATATCTGTTTTATTAATATATTTAGAGCATCAATATAAAAGTAAGAATAAAAATAGTTAGTGGAGGAATCTAAATTGATATATTTTGAAATATTAAAAAAAGCTTGTGAAGATGTAGAAATAAGTTTTAATGAGCAAAAATATAAAATGCTTATGGATTATAAGGAGCTATTAAAAGAATGGAATGAAAAAATAAATCTTACAGCAATAACTGATGATGAAGGAATAGTAAAAAAGCATTTTATTGATTGTATAAAGGCTTTTAAGGCAGAAGAATTTAAAATGGCTGATAAGATAATAGATGTTGGAACAGGAGCTGGATTTCCTGGATTAGTTTTAGCTATAATGAGAGAAGATATGGAAGTTACTTTATTAGATTCATTAAATAAAAGAATAAACTTTTTAAATCAAGTAGTATCTACTTTAGGTTTAAAAAATGTTTTAACTATTCATTCAAGAGCTGAAGATGGTGCAAGAAGAAAAGATTTAAGAGAAATTTTTGATATAGCTACTTCTAGAGCTGTAGCTAATATGGCTGTACTTTCAGAATTATGTATTCCTTACGTAAAAGTTGGGGGAAGCTTTATAGCATTAAAAGGCCCTGCTATTGATGAGGAAATGAAGGATGCAAGTAAGGCTATAGATACTTTAGGTGGTCAATTAGATAGAGTAATAAAAGTAGAAATAGAAGATACAGATTTGAATCACAATGTAGTTATAGTAAAAAAAATAAAGAATACTTCTAAGGTATATCCAAGAAAAGCAGGAACGATAAATAAAAAACCAATAAAATAATTTTATTTTTTGTTGGTTTAAATAGTAATTTTTAGATATAATTTTATTATATTAAGGTTAAGTTTATAGCTTATATAAAGGGATGGGTGAAATATGCATAACGAAATAAAAAAGGTTGCGGTTGGTAATATAGTGCCAAACACATATCAGCCTAGAAAGTATTTTAATGATGAGGCATTAAAAGAACTTTCTCAATCTATAAAAGAACATGGGATTCTTCAACCTCTAACTGTAAGAAAAAGAGGAGATATGTATGAACTTGTAGCTGGTGAAAGAAGATTAAGAGCGGCAAAATTAGCTAATATGGAGTTTGTACCATGTACAATAATAGATATTACTGATAAAGAATCAGCAGAATTAGCACTTTTAGAAAATCTTCAAAGAGAAGATTTAAACTTTATTGAAGAGGCAGAGGCGTATGCAAATCTTATAAGTGATCATCACTTTACTCAAGAAAAATTAGCAGAAAGAATGGGAAAAAATCAATCTACGATAGCTAATAAACTTAGACTTTTAAAATTAGGAGAAGATGTTAGAAACCTTTGCTTACAAAATAATCTTAGTGAAAGACATGCTAGATCACTGTTATCTTTACCTAATGAAAAATTACAGCTAAAAGTTATAAAAAAAGTAATTAAGCAAGGATTAAATGTAAAAAGGACAGAGGAGCTAGTTAATAAGGAGTTATTGAAAATAGCAGGTAAAGAATTAACTAATAATGGTAAGAAAAAAATAACTGGTATTTTTTCTCCTAAGATTTACATAAACTCAATTAAGCAAGTTTTTGATAAATTTAAAATTCCAGCAGAATATAAATCAAAAGATTGCGGAGATTATGTACAAATAACTGTTAACATACCTAAGAATGGAAAAAAATAATTATAGAGAAGTATTATAAAATAATTTTAGTAATTAATTATAGTTAAAATTTATTGTTAAAATCCGAAAAATTATAAAAATAATTTTTCGGATTTTTTATGTTTCACGTGAAACATTAGTATATTTTTATGAAAAAATATGATAATTAGGTAATTGTTATCTTTAATTATTCCTATTTAGAATATATAATATAAATTAGTGGATTCGGTGAGAGGAGGTGAAACTCTAATACGGGTAGTAATTAGAGTATAATATGAAAACTATTTGCATTTTTAATCAAAAAGGTGGAGTAGGAAAAACTACTACAAACATAAACTTATGTTCATATTTAGCTATGGCAGGATATAAAGTATTAGCTATAGATATAGATCCTCAAGGTAATACTACAAGTGGATTAGGACTTGATAAAAGAAATTTAAAAAAATCAATGTATGATGTTATGACGACAGATACTAAATTAAGTGAAGTCATTAGTGAATGTGAATTAGTAAATAATTTATTTCTTGCTCCAGCTACTATGGAACTTGCAGGGGCAGAGGTAGAGATAATAGGTAATACTAAAAGAGAAAATATATTATTAGAAAAGATTGAAGAAGTAAAAGACGATTTTGATTATGTTTTTATAGATTGTCCTCCTTCACTAGGTGTTCTTACTATAAATGCATTAACTACTAGTAATTCTGTTCTTATCCCTATTCAATGTGAATTTTATGCTTTAGAGGGAGTAGGACAACTTATTAATACTATTCAGCTTGTTAAAAAATCATTAAATAAAAATCTAAATATAGAAGGTGTAGTTATGACTATGTATGATGCTAGAACTAACCTTTGTAATGAAGTTTATAAAGAAGTAGAAAAATACTTTAAAGAAAAAGTGTTTAAAACAACTATTCCAAGAAATATTAGATTAGCAGAAGCTCCAAGCTTTGGATTGCCTATAATGTTATATGATGACAAGTGTAAAGGTGCAGATGCTTATGAAAAACTAACAAATGAATTTTTAAGTAAGCAAAAGGAGTCTTAATATATGAGTAAAAAATTTGGTTTAGGAAAAGGATTAGGTGCATTAATACCAGATATGTCTGAAGATGATGCTTCAAATAAAAGTATAAAAGATGAAGAACATAAAGATAATAAAGAAAAAGATAGTTCTGAAACTATTATACCATTAAATAGAATTAAAGCTAATAATGATCAACCAAGAAAATATTTTGATGGTGAAAAAATTGGAGAATTAGCTGAATCTATAAAAAATCATGGTATAATTCAACCTTTAATATTAAAAAAAGATGGAGATTTTTATACTATAATTGCTGGGGAAAGAAGATGGAGAGCTGCTAAATATTTAGGACTTAAGGAAGTACCTGCAATTATTAAAGAGTTAAATGACAAAGAAGTATTGGAAATTTCATTAATTGAGAACATACAAAGACAAGACTTAAATCCTATTGAAGAAGCTCAAGCTTATAATAAATTATTAAAGGATTTTAATTTAACTCAAGAACAGTTAAGTGAAAGATTATCAAAATCTAGAACATCTATTACTAATACAATGAGGCTTTTAAATTTAGATCCAAGAGTTCAACAATACATTATAGAAGGCGTATTATCTGAGGGTCATGGAAGGGCGTTACTTTCATTAAAGGATAAAGAATTACAGTTTAATTTAGCTCAAAAAATTGTAGATGAAAATTTATCTGTAAGAGAATGTGAGAAAGAAGTAAAAAAAGTATTAGAGACAAAGGATAACAAAAAAGATAAAGAACAAAATAAAGCTACTGATAATATTTATTATAAAGAGATTCAAAATAAACTTCAAAATTATTTTGGAACTAAGGTAAATATAAATTCTAAAAAAGATAAAGGAAAAATAGAAATAGAATATTATTCAGAAGATGATTTACAAAGAATATTAGATATTATTAATTATAAATAATATTTACTATAAATAATGTTTAATGTTTCACGTGAAACATTTTAAGAAAGGATGAAATTTAGTGGATAACATAACAAAAGCTATATCACAATACACACCATATATTTTAATAGCACTATCAGTAGTAGCTTTATTACTTTTTATATTAGTTATAGTCTTATTTAAATCTCTTAATAAGCTTGAAAAAAGATATAGAAGACTTATGAGAGGTGTTAATAATAAAAATATAGAAGATTTAGTTGTTAACTATTTAGATAAAGTTGATGAAGCAAAAGAAATATCAAAAGAAGCTATGGCTC
Source organism: Clostridium fallax (assembly GCF_900129365.1). Lineage (GTDB taxonomy): Bacteria > Bacillota > Clostridia > Clostridiales > Clostridiaceae > Clostridium_AH > Clostridium_AH fallax. The sequence continues at coordinate 42,291 of NZ_FQVM01000015.1, read as the reverse complement.
ATTGTATTGGTTTAGAAGAACATATAAAGGGATGTATACAAAAGGTATCTGTAGTAAGATTTAAAGCTTTTGAAGATGTAGGAAGTGATTTAAGCTTTTCCGTCGCTTTATTAGATGAAAATAATGATGGAGTTATTCTTACAGGAATATATGGAAGACAGGAAAGTACAACTTATGCAAAACCTATAGATAAAGGTATATCAAGATATGATTTATCTGATGAGGAATTAACCGTGTTAAATCAAGCTATTAATAAATCTATATCAAAATAATATTAGATTAAATAAAAGTATAAAAACCTCCTATAAAGATAATATTATCTTTATAGGAGGTTTTTATATGAATATATATGTTAGCGATAAATTAAAGGACTTTATAAATCCCTTAGAGAAAAAGGGATATAAAGTTGCCAGAAAAAAGGATGAAAATTTTGAAGCTTTAATTTGCAGTGTAAAGGAAGAAGATTTATCAAATTTTCAAGAGAAAATTAAACTAAATAATATATTAGTTATTGATAGTAGGAGTAAAAGTATAGATGAAATAGATATTATATTACGGAATAAGCATTTTAATAATTTTTAATTAATTACATCTTCAATTTTATTTATAAATTTTGTTTTATTATTACCAAAAACTTTTAATATAAAATGATTTATAGCAATAGATATAGAGTTAGCTAAAGTTACCACTGTATATAGTCTAGTATTTTGTAGTACCATAAATTCTAAGCTTCCACATATATTTACAATGCCAAGTATGCTTAAATCTCCTACTGGAGGTAAGTCTTTAGATACTGCAAGACCGGGTTTAAGAGGTTTTTTTTCTATTAATATTTTTCCTACATTTTGAACGGTTCCTAGACAAGCGTCTATTGCAACTATATAAGGGTTCTTAAATTTTTTATTTATTGATATTATTGTTTCTTTAAGATTCTTTGCGTGGATAGGATTTTCTAGGCTACCATAAAAATATATACTTTTTTTTATAGAAAATTTCAGTTTATCTCCTACTAATGGTCCTAAGGAATCACCGGTAGACCTATCTGAACCTATACATAAGAATATAATAGTTCTTTTTTGCTTTATTATTGGTAAAAGTTCTCTATACAAATAATCTCTAAGTATAAAAGATGAATTTAAGTCTAAAGAGTCTAATAAAAGTGAGTTACACATAATAAAAACCTCCTTTATTGTTAATTATTAACAATAAAGGAGGTTTTTATACTATAATTAAAGAATTTCTACCTTTTTTAAAATATTATAAAATACCACTAAGAACATACAAAATACCATTCCGCCAAAGCCGTTTAGTTCTAAACCTATAAATATTGCTGCTAATACTGCAACAGGATCTAGCCCTAAGGATGATGACATAATTTTAGGTTCTATAATCTGTCTAGTTAAGAATACTAAAATGTATAATATCACAAGACCAATACTTCCAAAATAATTTCCTTGGAAAAAGAACATTATTGATAGGGGAATATAAACTAAAGGCATTCCTACTACAGGAAGTAAATCTAATAAAGCAGATAATATACTTAAAACTAAGGCATATGGTACTTTAAAAAATAAAAATCCTATAAAAGTCGTTAAAAATGATATAAATATTATAGCCATATAGGATAATATATAATTACTAAACATTTTTTTACCGTGAGTAAAAACTTTAAATATTTTATTTGTTGATTGAGGCATTTTATTTAAAAGTTTAGCTGAACTTGACATTGCTAATCTCTTAGTAAAGAAATAAGTTGATAGCAATGTAAAGGCAATAACCATCCCTATATAAGGTACATAAGAAACAATTGTTATAAGAGCTTGTATTAATGTTGTGCCTAAAGATATAGATGTACTTATAAGGCTTGTAGCTGTTGAAGCTAAATTATTTCTTATAGCATCAGATATTGTGGGATCTATTGCTATTGATGATATATTGTTTAAAGTATTTGTAAAAAAGTTATAAATTTCAGATGAGTTATTTGATATTAATTGTTGAAGGTATTTTGTTATACCTATTAATTCTGCTGTTAATGATGAAACTAACATTATATTAACAACAGTTATTATTCCAAAAAATATTACAGTTGTAATTATTGAAGCTAACCAATCTTTCATTTTAAACTTTTTTATTAAAAATCTAGTAGGATATCTAAGTATATATGCACAAATTGCAGCTAATACAAAGGGTATTGTGTATTTTAATGTAGAAAAGAATAATATAAAACAAATAGTATATGCTACAAAAAAGATACTTAACCTACTAATACGCTCCTGAAAATCCATTAAAGTCCTCCTTTTATTGAGTTTATTGCATCTATAAATTTGTCTATTTCTTTATATGTATTAAAGTATCCTAAACTTATTCTTACAGTACCTTCAGGAAATGTTCCAATTGTTTTATGAGCTAAAGGTGCACAATGAAGACCTGTCCTATTAACAAAACCATATTCACTATCTAATATAAATGATGCTTCAGATGGATCTATATCTTTAAAATTAAAAGAAAAGGTAGCAGTTCTTCCCTTAGGAGATTTTAATCCATAAACTTTTATTGAGTCTATGTTTAGCATCTTTTCTAATAGATATTTACTTAAACTTTCCTCTTTTTCTCTTATAGTGTGTAGTCCCTCTTTATTTATAAAATCTAATGCAGCTTTTAAACCTATTATTCCTGGAATGTTTAAAGTTCCACTTTCAAATTTATCTGGTAAATAATCAGGTTGATATAAGGAATGTGATAAACTACCAGTACCTCCAGTTATAAATGGTTTTGATATAGAGTTTAAATCATCACTTATAATAAAACCACCTATACCTTGAGGTCCCATTAATCCTTTATGGCCTGTAAAGGCTAAAGCACTGCAATTTAATTTTTTAAAGTCTAAATCTATAATTCCTGCAGTTTGAGCTGAATCGATTATAAAGTATAGATTGTGTTTTTTGCAAAGCTCACCTATTTTTTCTAATGGTTGAATTGTTCCTATTATATTTGAAGCATGAGAAAAAACCATTAATTTAGTATTATGGTTTATTGCTTTTTCAATATCTGATAAGTCTATTCTTCCTAATAAATCGCATTGAATTATATCTAAGGTTATAAAACCTTCATCTTTTAATTTGATTAATGGTCTAAGTACTGAATTATGTTCCATTGATGATGTTATAACATGCCATCCTTTTTGTATAGAACTAAGAAAAAGTGTGTTTAGTGATGTTGTTATGTTGTTTGTAAATATTACATTTTCTGATTTATCAAAATTAAAAAAGCTTGATAATATTTCTCTACACTCAAAAATATTTCTACTACTTTCTAATGAAGCAGATGATGAACCTCTACCAGCATTTCCACCACCATTTATCATATAATTTACCATAGCATCTACAACTGCTTTTGGTTTAGGAAAAGTAGTTGCGGCATTATCAAAATAAATACTCATATATACCTCCCTAAAAAATTAATTTATAAAGACCAAAAACTATAAAACCTAATCCTAAAATTATTAATATATATTTTAATAAGAAAAAAGTTTTTGTAGTTTGATTTTTTTTGAATATCTTTATTCCCTTACAAGCTAAAGCATTTATTATAGCAAACCAAGCTAATGATCCTACTATCATAGATATTATAGCAGTAAAATAGTAAAGTGTCCCAGAATCCCTCCATACAGGAATTATTGTACCGCTTAAAGCTAACCATAAGGATGGAGTCATAGGATTAAGTGCTGTTAGAAAAAATCCTGTAATTATACCTCCAAGTTTAGTGTCTTTTAAAAATTTGAATTTTAAAATACTAGAACTTTTTTCTGTATTTTTTTTGGTAAGTTGTCCAAAAATAATTAGAATTAAACCACATATAACCCAAAAAAGGCCTTCTGTTTTAGGATTTGAATTAAGTAAATTTGCAAGTCCTAGATTTATTAATAAAAAATAAAATACATCTGCAAGTACAGCTCCTACAGATACTTTAAAACCTTCGTTGAATCCTTTAGAAATAGATTTATTAACGGATTCTATTCCAGAAGGACCAAGAGGTATGGAATATATAAATCCTGTTGAAAATCCAGCAGAAACTGCAATAAAAAATCTTGTAATTATATTCATTTGCAAGTCCACCTTAATTTATATTTTTGTACATATAAACATTATAATTTAAATAAAAAATTTTTTCATTAGTATTTATAAGTTTAATCAAAATATTCAAAAATATACCAATAAAATTAATATCTTTTATTCTTTTTTTACATTAGGTATACTATATAGGTAAAGATAATGGAGGTGAAATACTTTTATAGTAGAAGGATATGAATAATTATATAATAGTTTTTAAAAATACCCATGATGCTATTCAAGCAGAAAAAATTTTAAAGGAACAAGGGGAATCAATAATGGTTATGCCAACACCAACTTGTATAACAAAAAGTTGTGGAATAAGCATTAGATTCAATGAAGGAATATTAAGTAAAGTGGAAAATTTAATAAAAGAAGAAAAGATAGTTACAAAGAATATTTATGTTAAGAATGGACAAGAATTTAAATTATATAGATAGGGGGAAGTAATATTTTAATGAATTCACTTACATCATTTTTAGAATTAGATCTTGAAAAAAATTTTATAAAAATAGGACATTTACCCCCAATAGATCTAGACTCATTATATAAAGTTATATTTAAAATAATAGCTGTTATAGTAATAATGTTTTTAATGTACATATCAATTAAAATAGGAAATGTTTTAATTGAAAAGTTTATTAAAAAACAAGGTCAAAGCAATTTAAAATTTACTATGAATCAAAAAAAGGCCACTACTGTGGCAGCTTTATTAAAAAGCTTACTAAAGTATGTGGTTTATTTTTTAGGTTTAGTTACTATAGCTTCATTTTTCTTTAGTGGAGTATCTCTTGCTTTTGCTGGAATTGGAGGTACAGCTATAGGCTTTGGAGCTAAGGACCTTATAACAGATTTAATAAATGGAATATTTATATTATTTGAAGATCAATTTGCAGTTGGCGACTATGTAACTTTAGGTAACTACAGTGGTATAGTTCAAAGTATAGGCATAAGAACAACTACCCTTAAGGATTTTTCTGGTGATGTACACTTAATACCTAATGGTAGTATAACTACAGTAACTAATCACTCAAGAGGAAATATGAGAGTTATGTTAGATATAGATATAGCTTATGAAGAGGATATAGATAATGCTATAGATGTTATAAATAAGGTATGCGAAGATTTTTCAAAAGATAATAAAGACATTGTGGAAGCGCCTAAAGTAATAGGAGTGCAAGCTTTAAAAGATTATAGTGTTACTATAAGAGTTTCTGGCTCTGCAAAATCTATGACTCAATGGTCAGTTGAACGAAATCTTAGAAAATTAATTAAGGAAACTTTAGATAAGAAGAATATAGAAATACCTTATCCTAAAGCAGAATATATAAGCAAAACTAATACCCATGGTAATACTGAAAATTATACTGGTCCTAAAGGAATTGAAACTAATAATCAAGAGATTGGAAATAATATAAATAATAATTAAAACAAGAAGGAGTTATGAAATGGTAGTTCAAACTTTTTATATTGGAGATATTGTTGAAATGAAAAAGCAACATCCTTGTGGAAGTTACAATTGGGAGATAATAAGAATTGGAGCAGACATAAAGATTAAATGCGTTGAGTGCAGCAGAATAGTTATGGTTCCTAGAAGTAAATTTCAAAAGAGTATAAAAAAAATAATAAAAAGTAACGCTCCTCAAGAATAAATTTACAAAAATAATTAAATATTCTAATAAAAATCACTTGAAAATATTTTTAGTTAGTGATAATATAATAAATTGTAAGTCCCTGCAGTGGTAAACCACTGCCGTTTGGCCAGAGGGAGGAGGTGAAAATGATGAGAAAATATGAAACTATATTTGTTTTACATCCATCATTAGAAGAGGATGCTGTTAAAGCTTTAATCGAAAAGTTCAAGGGTGTAATAGAAAATGGTGGAGGAACTGTTGATAACGTTGATTTCTGGGGTAAGAGAAAGCTTGCTTACGAAATCGCTAAAGTTAACGAAGGTTACTACACTTTATTTAACTTCACTGCTAACCCAGAGTTACCAAGAGAGTTAGACAGAATATTCAGAATTACTGATGGAGTTATAAGAAACATAATCGTTAAGGAAGAAAAATAGGAGAGGTTTTTTTTATGAATAAAGTAGTTCTAATAGGAAGACTTACAAAAGATCCTGAGTTAAAGTTTACTCCAGGAACAGGAACTGCAGTCACCACTCTTACGCTTGCTGTTGACAAGTATAATCGTTCAACAGGTCAGAGAGACGCTGACTTTATTCCAGTTGTTATATGGGGTAAACAAGCAGAATCTACTGCTAACTACATGAGTAAAGGTAGTCAAATGGCTATCAGTGGTAGAATCCAAACGAGATCTTATGATGCTAAAGACGGTACAAAAAGATATGTCACTGAAGTTGTAGCAGATGATGTCCAATTCCTTTCAAAAGGATCTGGTAGTTCTCAAAATGCTAGCCAAGGATTCGGTGGCGGTTCTGAATATGGTGCTTCATCAAATAACAATAGTTTTGGTGGAGGTACTTTTGATGAGGATATGACTCCTGTAGATGATGGAGATATCCCATTCTAATTCAAATGAGGTAAGGAGGGAAAACAATGAGCAGAGAAGTAAGAAAAGGCGGAAAATTCAGAAGATCAAAGAGAAAAGTTTGTGCTTTCTGTGTTGAAAAAGCTGAAGCTATAGATTACAAAGACGTTAATAAGTTAAGAAAGTATGTTACTGAAAGAGGAAAGATACTTCCAAGAAGAATTTCAGGAACATGTGCTAAGCACCAAAGACAATTAACTGAGTCAATAAAGAGAGCTAGAAACATAGCTTTATTACCATTCACAACTGAGTAATAAAAGCATAAAACCCACGGCGTTTGTCGTGGGTTTTATTAATATACCGAATTTTATTGAAATAAATTGAATTTAAAATTAAAATATATGTTAAAGGGTTCTAGTGAATGGAGTGGTTGTATGAGAAAAGATGATTTTAATATAATGAGAAATATTAAAATAATTGAAGATTTAAAGGCACAACTTTTATGTATTATTGCAGAGTTTTTTAGACTTTTAACAAAAGGAAGTAATGTTGCTCATGATGCAATACTAGAATGCATTTCCGGGGCAATAATATTACTATATGTACTCGCAGAAAAATTAGGATACTCTTTCTTAGAAGTAGATGATGATATGAAGAAAAAGTTGAAGGTTGGAATAGTAGAAGAAGATTCCGTAGAAAAAGATGGTAAATCATTATCAAGACTTCATACTCATTTAAAGGAAAGAGGTTAATGGAGGAATTTAATGAATAAAAAATATGAAACAAAATCCATTGTAGAAGCTGCGTTAATTTCTGTCATAATATTCTTACTTATGTTTATGAGCAGTTATGTACCTTTAATTGCAAGCTTTGTAATGCCTATACCTATTGCTATGTTATACTTAAGACATGATAAATCTGTATCTATTTTATCTATAATAGTAAGTGGAGTTCTTGTATCTATGTTTAACAATATATTTATAGGCATACTTTCTGCTATTATTTATGGAGTAACAGGAATTACATTAGGTATTTGTATAAAGAAGAAAATAAAACCTATAAAAACAATATTTATTCTTGGAGTAGTAAACCTTATTACTACTATATTAAATTTATATGTTACAGTATATATTATTTCAGGTGAAAATATATCTATTATAATTCAACAAATAATAGATATGATGAAGGAGTCTTTAGAAGTATATAGTAGTATTGGAATTGATATAACAGCAAATCCTTTATATCAAATTATAAACAATTTAACTATTGAAAGTGTAATGGTTATTATTCCATCTGGATTTATAATATCAGCAATTTTATCAGCCTTTTTCAATTATATTATAAGCAGAAGTATATTTAAAAAGTTTAAATACGAGTTAGAACCATTACCTAGTTTTGAAAATTGGTATTTAGATGCAAGATTAGGAGCGATATTTATTATAATAGTTTGTTTATCGGCTATGGCGTCTTCTAAAGAATTACCTTATGCAAAGTATATATTTACTACAGTTTATAACTTATTAAATTTTAGTGTTATAATAGTTGGTTTATCTGTAATAGTTTATTTTTTAAAGAATAAGCTAAAAATGAGTAAAGTACCTTTAATTATTATAGGAATATTAATAGTTACATCTCCTATAGGTGGATTTTTGACAATATTAGGATTTATAGATTTAATTGTAGATATTAGAGGAGTGGACCCGGAGAGTTTGGGAAATGCTATAAGACGTAAAATGTCTTAAATTGAAAGCCTCAAAAAAATAATAAAGGAGGCAATTTGATGAAGTCTTTAAAAAATAAAAATATTATACTTATTTGTTTTTTTATATTTATATTAGCAGTTTTATTTTATATTAAGAACTTAATAGAGTTAAGCCTTATTATACTTTTTGGGGTTATAATATTATTTTCATATAAACTTATAAAAATAAATCAAGCTAACGAATTAAATAAAAAAAAGGCAGAAGAGTTTTCTTTAGAAATTGATGATATAATAGAAAAAAATTTATTGGCGCTTATGTATCCCTTAGCAATTATAAAAAGAGATGGAGAAATAGTTTGGAGTAACGAAAAGTTTAAAACTGTCTTTAAAGTGCAAGATGATACGGCCATTAATATAGGAACTGCTGTGAGAGGCATAGCTTTAGATAAAGCATTAAAATATCAAAATGGTATGATACAAAGATTAAGAAGTAGAAAAAGGGCTTATGATATTTATGTTAATACAATAAACTTTAATAATGAACAGTTATCTATAGTTTACTTTAATGATGTAACATATCTAATAGAAGGAACTAAGGAAAGTGTTATGCTTATAGAAGTAGATAATCTAAATGAAGTTGTAAAAAGCATAGATGAAAATAATGGACCTTTATTTATTGCAGAGGTAGAGAGAGCTATAAATAATTACGCTCAAAATCTTAATGCTATGATAAGGAAATACGACTCTACTAAGTATGTTTTGTCTGTATCAGATTCAAACATTGAAGAGGAAATTGCAAAAAAGTTTGATATATTAGATACTATAAGAGAAATCAACTTAGGAAATAAACTTGAGGTTACGCTTAGTATAGGTGTAGGAAGAGGCGGAGATTCTCCAGCAGAAAATCACGCTTATGCTATTAAAGCTAAGGAATTAGCTTTAGGAAGAGGTGGAGATCAAGCAGTAATAAAAAAAGGTGATAAATTTAGTTTTTTTGGTGGTAACACAAAGGAACTAGAGAAAAGAACAAGAGTTAGGGCAAGAGTTGTAGCCCATGCATTAAAAGATCTTATATATGAAAGTAGTAAAGTTTATATAATGGGTCATAGAAATCCTGATTTAGATTGTTTTGGGGCAGCAGTGGGAATAGCTTCTGTATCGAGACAATTAGGTAAGCAGTGTAATATTATTTTAAATAAAGATACAAGGGCTATAGAAAAGTATTTAATAAGAGTAAAAAATGATGATATAAATAGTAACCTTATAATATCAGGAGATAAGGCTAGAGAAACTATAGATGAAGACACTCTTTTGATTTTATTGGATGTTCATAGTAGGGGATATGTTCAAGATTTATCTATAGTAGAAATGGCATCTAATTTAGTTATAATAGATCACCATAGAAGAAGTGCTGATTATATAGAAGGTGCGCTTCTTAGTTATATAGAGGTATATGCTTCATCAACATCAGAACTTGTAACAGAAATGGTTCAATATATGTTAGAGAAGCCAAAACTTACTCAAATAGAAGCGGAGGGATTACTAGCTGGTATATGTATGGATACTAAAAGCTTTTTCTTTAAAACTGGAGTTAGAACTTTTGAAGCTGCATCTTTTTTAAGAAGATTAGGTGCAGATACAATAGATATAAAGAAGTTTTTTAGTAATGATTTAGAAAGCTATGTACAAAAAGCTGAAATTATAAAATCCGCAGAAGTTAAAAATAATATTGCTATAGCAACTTGTCCTTCGTATATAGATCAAACTGTTATGGCAGCCCAAGCAGCAGATGAATTATTAAATATAACAAATATTCAAGCTTCTTTTGTATTAGTACAAATAAACAACGATATATATATAAGTGGGAGATCTTTAGGAGATATAAATGTTCAAGTTATTCTTGAATATTTAGGTGGCGGTGGACATATGACTATTGCCGGTGCTAAGTTAGAAAATGTAGATATTAATAATGCAAAAGAAACACTAAAAGAAGCTATATCAAAATACTTAGAGGAAGGTGAATAATAATGAAAGTTATTTTATTACAAGATGTTAAGAAGTTAGGTAAAAAGGGTGATGTAATAAATACATCAGATGGATACGCAAGAAACTATTTATTTCCAAGAAAGTTAGCTGAAGAAGCTACAGATTCAAATTTACATGTATTAAATGCTAAAAAAGAAACTGAAAGAAGAAAAAAATTAGCAGAGTTAGAAGCAGCTCAAAAATTGGCTGGTGAATTAAAGAATAAGGAAATTAAAATAAACGCAAAAGCAGGAGAGAATGGAAGACTATTTGGCGCTATAACAAGCAAAGATGTAGCCGAATTAATAAAAAAACAATTTAATGTTGACGTAGATAAAAAGAAAATAGTAATGGATACTATAAAGGTTTCTGGAACATTTGAAATAGAAGTTAAACTTTATCCAGAAGTTTCTACTAAGATGAAGGTTGTTATTGCTCCTGTAGCATAAGGAGGACTAGAGTTTTGAAATCACTAAACCATTTTAATATATTAGAAGAAGTAATGGAAAGTAATATGAGTTTAGATTCACAAGTAAAGGTTCTATTTGATATTGTAAAAAATGTATTAGACGAAGGTGCTGTAAGAGCAAGGACTGTAAAATACAAATTACAAAAGTATGTAAAATCAGAAAATCCATATGAAAATTTATATGCATTAAATAAGATTGTGTCTGATGGAAAGGGATTAAAAGAAATTCCTACAGAAAAAAATCTTAATGAAGCTTTAGAATCTAGCTATAAATTTATATCGGAAGAACTTGCTAAAAGATATATACAAAATAGAATCGAAGGTCAAGTTGAAGAAGCCATAATGGAAAAGCAAGAGAAATATATTGATGAAATGAGATTAAGCATTATAAGAAAACAAAAGGGACCTGAAAATGCTAAAACTCTAAAAAAGCTTGAAAAACTTGAAAAGTTAGATAAAAGAGATACTAATAAAAATATAATGAGTCTTTTAAGACCAGAATCTTTTAAAGAAATAGTAGGTCAAGAAAGAGCTATAAAATCATTAATATCAAAACTTGCATCACCATATCCACAGCATATAATTCTTTATGGACCTCCAGGAGTTGGTAAAACTTCTGCAGCTAGGTTAGCTTTAGAGGAAGCAAGAAAGTTATCATTCACTCCTTTTGATGATGATTCAAAGTTTGTTGAAGTAGATGGAACAACATTAAGATGGGATCCAAGAGAAATAACAAATCCTCTTTTAGGATCAGTACATGATCCTATATATCAAGGAAGTAAGAGAGATTTAGCTGAAATTGGAGTACCAGAACCTAAACCAGGTCTTGTTACAGATGCCCATGGTGGAGTTTTGTTTATTGATGAAATTGGTGAATTAGATGACATTCTTCAAAATAAACTTTTAAAAGTTTTAGAAGATAAAAGAGTTGAATTTTCATCATCATACTACGATCCAGATGATGAAAATATACCTAAATATATAAAGTATTTATTTGATAACGGTGCACCAGCAGATTTTGTTTTAATTGGAGCTACAACAAAGAGTCCAAGAGATATAAATCCAGCACTAAGATCAAGATGTACAGAAGTTTATTTTGAACCTCTATCATCAAAGGATATTGAAGAGATAATAAATAATGCAGCCGAAAAATTAAATGTTGGTCTTGAAGATGGTGTAGCTGAATTTATAAGTGCTTATACTATTGAAGGTAGAAAAGCTGTAAATATATTAGCTGATGCTTATGGATTTGCATTATATAGTAATAAAAATTCAGATCAAAAAATAGATAAAATATCATTAAAAGACGTAGAAGAAGTTATTTCTATAGGAAGATTTGTTCCCTATGAAATATTAAATAAAAATCAAAAACCTGAAATAGGTCATATATACGGCTTAGGTGTTAGTGGATTTTTAGGATCTACTATAGAAATAGAGGCAGCTGTATTTAAAGCTAAGAAAAAAGGCGCAGGTACAGTAAGATTTAATGATACAGCAGGTTCTATGGCAAAGGATTCAGTATTTAACGCAGCCTCTGTTATTAGAGAGTTAACAGATAAAGATTTAAAGGATTATGATATCCATGTAAATGTGATTGGTGGAGGTAATATAGATGGACCTTCAGCAGGAGCAGCTATAACAATATGTATAATAAGTGCATTATTAAATAAACCTTTAAGACAAGATATTGCTATAACAGGTGAAATATCTTTAAGAGGAAATGTAAAACCTGTTGGAGGAATATTTGAAAAAGTCTATGGAGCTAGAAGAAAGGGTATAAAACTTGTAATAGTTCCTAAGGATAACGAAAAAGAAATACCTACTGGTTTAACTGATATAGAAGTTAAATCAGTAAGTAATATTGATGAAATCATGAAGTTAGTTTTTGAAGACTAATAATTAAATAAATTAAGCTTTCCTTTTTAGGAAGGCTTAATTTTTCTTACTTTAGTGAAGGTATTTATCTATTTCTCACCTAATTATTAAAATAAACTGTATAAAAAGTATATAATTTTAATTACTAGTAAAATATTATTAAATAGGAAATAAAATTAATAATTACGTATATATTTAATAATAAAATATTTTAAAAGTAACTAAACAAAATAAAATTTAATTGTCATAATAATTAAATTACGTTATATTAAACTTAGTATGTCTTAAATTTTCAATTGTGAATTTTAATTATAAATTAAAAATATTTATTATATCTAATATAAAAGAAAGGAGGAAAAAATATGGATGCACCAATGATGAGAAGTTTACCTCATAATTTAGAAGCAGAACAAACGGTTTTAGGTGCTATGCTTATTGATAAATCTGCAATATCTCAAGCAGCAGAAGGTCTTACATCAGATGATTTTTATAGAGATGCTCATAAAGTAATATTTGCAAATATGGTAGAAATGTTTCAAAAGGATATAGCTGTAGATCGTGTAACCTTACTAGAATATCTTAATTCTAAGGATAAGCTAGAAAAAGCTGGTGGTATAACTTATGTAACAGAGTTAAGTGATTCAGTGCCGTCTACTGCTAATCTAACATCATACATAAAAATAGTAAGTGAAAAATCTACCTTAAGAAAACTTATAAAATCTTCTACGGAAATAATTGAAGATTGTTATAATAATCAAGCTGATGTAAAAATGGTAGTTGATAGATCAGAAAAAAAGATTTTTGACATCGGAGAAAGTAGAAGCACTAGTGATTTTGAACCTTTAAGCATAGTTTTAGAAAGAGGATTTGAGCAAATAGAAGAACTTTTTAATAATAAAGGACAAATAACAGGTGTAGGTTCAGGATTTGTAGAATTGGATTCTAAAACTTCAGGATTTCAAAAAGGTGATATGATATTAATTGCTGCAAGACCATCTATGGGAAAAACAACTTTTGCTCTTAATATTGCAGAACATGCTGCCTTAAGAGAGGGAAAAAGTGTTGTAATATTCTCTTTAGAAATGTCTAAAGAACAGTTAGCTTATAAGCTTTTATGTTCAGAAGCTAATGTAGATATGCTAAAACTTAGAACAGGTAATTTAGAAGATAAAGATTGGGAAAATATAGCAAGGGCTGCAGGTCCATTGGCAAATGCAAAAATTTATATAGATGATACTGCAGGAATATCAATAATGGAAATGAGATCTAAATGTAGGAGATTAAAATTAGAGCATGGTATAGATTTAATTCTTATAGATTACCTTCAACTTATGAGTGGTAGTGGTGGAGAAAGTAGACAACAAGAAGTATCAGAAATATCAAGATCCATAAAAGCTTTAGCTAAGGAAATGGAATGTCCTGTTATAGCCTTATCTCAGCTTTCCCGTGCACCAGAGCAAAGAGCGGATCATAGACCTATGCTTTCAGATCTTAGGGAATCAGGTTCAATAGAGCAAGATGCAGATCTTGTTATGTTCTTGTATAGAGATGAGTATTATAATAAAGAAACAGAAGAAAAAAATGTTGGTGAGTGCATAATAGCAAAGCAAAGAAATGGTCCTGTTGGAACTGCTAAACTTGCATGGCTTGGACAATATAGTAAATTTGGAAATCTAGATGTTGTTCATACTCAGTAATGTATATTAATACAAATATTAATTATTAGTTTAATTGTGTGATTTTTATAAAAGAAAAGTATTAATTTTAAAATTCAATAAAATATTGATATATAAAATTAAAATAAATAAAAAGCTGTAAGTTTAAACTTACAGCTTTTTATTTAAAATTAAGAAATAATCTAAATAAAATTATTTATGTATAATATTAATCTAATTTGGAAAAAATTATTATAAGTAGTATTTATGTAAATTAACGATTAGTTTTAATTAAAGTTAATTTTAATATATTATTTTGGTAATTACATATAGTTTTAGAGAAATCGATGTCATTTATATAAACAATACTTTTTTTATATTTATAGTAATTTATATAATTTATTTTATAAATTTCTTTTATACTTAAAATAATAAAATTATTTAAATAATATATTTCTATGTTTTCTTTTTTTATGTTAGGTAAATGTGCTTTTAATATATAGTATTCACTATTATCTTCAATATGAAAATTAAAGTTTTCAATGGAATCTTTTTTCCTATAAAATAAATTATTTTTTAATGGATAAGCAAATTTGTTTTTTGAATTAATTAAAACATAAGATTTTAATTTGGGTAAAGTTAACATTTTAAAACCTCCTTTGTTTTAATATTAATAATATTATTATTAGAATAATATTATTAAGGTATGCTGAGACTTTTTGGAGAAAAATATAAATAATATTAGCATATAAAATAATTATATAATCTATATTTACTTAATAGATTAAAAATACTAAAAAAGAATCAAATATAAATAAATATTATAATAGATATATGGCAAAATGTGATTACAAATCAAAAAATATCAAAAATAAATGATAATTATTTTCAATTACTATTGACAAAAGGAAAAAAATAATATAAACTAACATTAGTGAGAATCGTTATCAATAAACGATATCTTGACTGGACCACAGACAAACAAATCGTGTTAATTTCAAACAATAAACTCCTCTTGAAATTAAATCACAAAACCTCGGCCTGGACAACCGAGGTTTTTGATTTTGTATAAAAATAAATTTGAACTTAATTTCACTATTATTTTTAAGAATATAAAAAATAATAAGGGACAGAATAAAATTAATCTTTATTAAAAGCAAAAGGGAGTGAAATTATGGATATAAATAAAAGTTTAGAAAGTAAGAATCAAAGTATGATTGATAATAGCAATGATTCACAAAATTCTTCTAATGGATATAAACAAAGAGGAAATGCAGCTGTAGGGATTGATAAAAAGAGAACTAAAGGTAAAAAATAATAATTAAGGACAGATAAATATTATATTATTATAAAAATCATAAGTTTAAGAAATATATGATAATATATTTAAAAATTTAAAAAAGGTACATCAAAATCACTTTATGGAAAATGTTTTCTGATGTACCTTTTATTCAAATTAAAGTTATTTTAATTTTGCAACTCCACTTTTAAATGCTGCTTCTTTTACAGCTTCTGCAACTTTATCTTGTACACTTCTATTAAATGCTTTTGGAATAATAAAATCCTCACAAAGCTCTTCTTCGCTAACAGAATTTGCAATAGCTAATGCAGCAGCAAGTTTCATTTCTTCATTTATTTCACTAGCTCTTACATCTAATGCTCCTCTAAATATTCCAGGGAAAGCTAAAACGTTATTGACTTGGTTTGGAAAATCTGAACGGCCAGTTCCAATAACTCTGGCTCCAGCCTCTTTTGCATCTTCAGGGAAGATTTCAGGAACAGGGTTCGCCATTGCAAAGATTATAGAATCTTTATTCATTGATTTTACCATATCCTTAGTAACTGTATTTGGAGCAGAAACACCAATAAATACATCAGCTCCTTTTATTACATCTACTAAATTTCCTTGAATATTTTTAGGATTAGTAATTTGAGCTAATTCTTTTAATGAATCATTCTTAAATTTCATTCCTCTATATATTGCACCACTTCTATTACAAACAACAATATCTTTTACACCAAAGGATAGTAGAAGCTTTGCAATTGCAATTCCTGCAGATCCAGCACCATTCATTACAACCTTTAAATCCTCAGGTTTTTTATGTACTATTTTTAGTGCATTTATAAGACCAGCAAGAGTAACTATTGCAGTACCATGTTGATCATCATGAAAGACTGGTATGTCCAATTTTTCTTTAAGTTTTTGCTCTATTTCAAAACATCTAGGAGCTGAAATATCTTCTAGATTAACCCCTCCTAAGGTTGGAGAAATTCTAACCACTGTTTCTATGATTTCTTCTGGGTCCTTTGTGTTAAGAACTAAAGGAATAGCATCTACATTACCAAATTCTTTAAATAAAACAGATTTACCTTCCATAACAGGTAAGGCTGCCATTGGACCAATATCTCCAAGTCCTAATACAGCAGTACCATCAGAAACAACTGCTACTGTATTCCATTTTCTTGTATAAACATAAGCCATATCAGGATCTTTATTTATTACTCTACATGGTTCTGCAACACCAGGAGTATAAGCTAGGCTTAAATCCTTTTCATTTTTAATTTGTGCTCTTGGCAAAATTTCTAATTTACCCCTTTTTTCTTTATGAAATTCTAAAGCTTCTTCATATATATTCATATTAAACACCTCTCATAAAAGTATTATATATATATTATAACGGAAAACTTTCATAAAGGGAAAGAATTATTTCATTTTTTGAAAAATTTATGATAATTAGACCATACGAATTATTAATTGATAATATTATAAAACATTCGTTGTTTTTATTGACCTTAAAGGCCATATTTGGTAGTATTAAATAGTAAGCTCATTAAGAGCTTTAATTAAGAGAGTAATAAATAAATACCTATAGTGAATACTATAAGTAGCTAATTTATTTTATATAAAAATTTATATTTAAAGCTACTTATTGATGTGAGGAGGAAAAGCTATGTCAGCATTTATAGTTTTAGGAGCTCAATGGGGAGATGAAGGAAAAGGTAAGATGACAGACTATCTTGCAGAGGAAGCAGATGTAGTTGTTAGATACCAAGGAGGAAATAATGCCGGTCATACTGTAGTGGTTGGAGACAAGGAATATAAGTTACACTTAATTCCATCTGGTATATTATATGATGATAAATTAAATGTTATAGGAAATGGAGTTGTTGTAGATCCTGTAGCATTATTTACAGAAATTGAATATTTAGAAGGTTTAGGAGTAAAGGTTACTCCAGAAAAACTTGTAATAAGTGATAGAGCACAATTAATAATGCCTTATCATAAAACTTTAGATAAGTTAAAAGAAATAGCTAGAGGAAAAAATGACATTGGAACTACTGGAAAAGGAATAGGTCCATGTTATACAGATAAAGTAGAAAGATGTGGAATAAGAGTTTGTGATCTTATGCATCAATCTGTTTTTGAAGAAAAGCTAAAAGAAAATATAGAGATGAAAAATCAATACATAACTAAGGTTTTAGGCGGAGAAGCATTAAACTACGATGAAATAAAAGAAGAATATCTAAAGTATGCTGAAAAAATGAGACCTTTTGTTCAAGACACATCAGTAAGAGTATATGATGAGATAAAAGCAGATAAAAATGTTCTATTTGAAGGTGCTCAAGGAATGTTACTTGATATAGATTTTGGAACATATCCATATGTTACTTCATCAAATACTACGGCTGGAGGAGTAAGCAACGGTGTTGGTGTAGGACCAACTATGATAACAAATGTAGTTGGTATAGCTAAAGCTTATACAACAAGAGTTGGTAAAGGACCTTTTCCAACAGAATTAAATGATTCAATGGGTGATTGGATTAGAGAAAAAGGATTTGAATTTGGTGTAACAACAGGAAGAGCAAGAAGATGTGGTTGGTTAGACTTAGTAATACTAAAAACAACTGCTAGAGTTTCTGGATTAACTTCATTAGCTGTTACTAAAATAGATACTTTAGCTGGATTAGATAAAGTAAAAGTTTGTGTTGGATATAAATTCAATGATAAAGTTATAGATTATTTTCCAGCTAGCTTAGAAGATTTAGCTAAATGTGAACCAATATATGAAGAATTTGATGGTTGGGATGAGAGTGTAGCAAATGCAAGAAGCTATGAAGAACTACCAGAAAATGCAAAGAAATACTTAAAGAGAATAGAAGAATTTACAGGCACAAGAATTTCAATAGTTTCAGTTGGTCCAAAGAGAGATCAAACTATGAGGGTAGATGAAATCTAATTATTGCCATAATAATATTATTTATATAAATCAATCTGTAATTAACTTTACAGGTTGATTTTTTTATAAAAATCATTAATTATAAATATAAATAGATAGATAAAGTATTATAAGTAAATACTATTGATAAAATTTTAAATCCGACCATTTTCCTTGAATTTAAAATTTTTATTTAGTATAATTTATAAAGTAATAGCGATTCACGTTAAATTAAAAAAAAGTGAGGTTGGTTTTTATGAATATAACTAAGGACATGACTATTGGTGAAGTTGTTAGACAATGGCCAGAAAAAGCGGAAGTTTTAATGAGTTTTGGAATGGGATGCGTTGGATGTCCATCAGCACAAGCTGAAACTATTGAGGAAGCTGCAATGGTTCATGGATTAAATTTAGATCAATTATTAGAAGCTTTAAATAAGTAAGGCAATTACAATAAATTAAAAAAGGATAGGTTTTAACCTATCCTTTTAGTTTATATATTAATTTAAATATTTTCACATAAGAAAGGGAGATATAATTATGGGAAAAACTTTTGAGCATACTTATGATATAAATTATTGTGATGTTAATTGTTTTTTAGAAGCTAATACAAGTTGCTTGTTGAATCTTATATGTGATATAGGTATGAGGCAATCTCAAAGCTTAGGAGAGAGTGTAGAGAGATTAATGAACAAAGGATATGGTTGGGTATTTTATAAATATGATTTTAAATTTTATAAGTATCCTAGGGTTTGTGAAAAAGTTAAAGTAAGAACTGATTGCTATGGACTTAAAAAATTTTATGCATTTAGAAAATATTTTCTAGAAAATGAAAATGGAGAGTTAATTGGAGAAGGAATAGCTACCTTTTTAATGATTAATTTAAAAAGAAGAAGACTTATGAGAATTCCTGAAGATGAATATAAGCTTTATGGAGTGAAAGAAGATTTAGAAGATATATTAGAAATAGAAGATATACCTAAATTTGAAGATGGAGATCTTAAAAAGGATTTTAATGTTGGCTATAGAGAAATTGATACTAATTTTCATGTAAATAATGTAAATTATTTAGATTGGTCTATGGAGACATTACCAAAAGAGGTTATTCTTAAAAAGTATGTTTCAAGAGTTGTTATAAATTTTTTAAAAGAATGTAGTTATGGAGATAATATAAGTTGTATAGGATATATTACAGAAGATGGTAAGGAAAGTATACATAAAATAGTAAATAATGAAGGTAAAGAACTTGCATTAGTTCATTTATATTTAGAAGATAGATAAAGGAATCTTTGATGTTTTATTATATAAATATTATATAATTTAGCATCAAAGATTCCTTATTTATTTAGAGGCATTAAAACCTGCTACAAATCCAGAGCTCCATGCCCACTGAAGATTGAATCCTCCACAATCACCATCAACATCTATTATTTCACCACAAAAATATAAATTTTTAATAAGTTTTGATTCTAAAGTTAAGTTATTTATTTCTTTAGTATCAACTCCACCTATTGTAACCTGAGCATTTTGAAATCCATTAGTTCCAATACACTTAAATTTCCAACACTTTAAAAGAGATAATATATTTTTCTTTTCATTCCAATCTAATTCCCAGCAAGGCTTATGAATATTAGATACATTAGCTTCTTTAAGTAAGGTTACTATAAGTTTTTTATTTATTATACCTATTAAAGAATCGGATATACTTCTATGAGAAAACATAGCAAAGTGAGATTCTAAGAAGTTTTCTAATTCATCAATAGATTTATTAGGCATCATATCTATAGAAATAAATACATCTTTACCTTCTGATAAACCTACAGAAGCATTTCTTGATAGTTGAAGAATAGGAGGACCTGAAATACCGTAATCAGTAAATAAAATTTCTCCAAATTCCGTTCTTTCTAATTTGTTATTAATATATATAGAGGAAAATCCATCAAATTTAACTCCAGATAAAGCCTTTAAACGATCATACTCTAATTTTAGCTGAACTAATGAAGGTTTAGGTTCTATTATATTGTGACCTAAGCCCCTTGCAAGAGAAAATCCTGAACCATCGGATCCAGTTTTAACAGCAGATTTTCCTCCACAAGCAATTATGAGTTTAGAGCAACAAATAGGCTCTAGAGACTCTTCTTTAGGAATTAATTTAAATCCTTTTTTATTAGTTACTATCTTTTTTATTTTATAGGAATTGTATAATGGAATGTTTTTATCTTCTATTGAAAGTCTAAAAATATCCACTACAGAAGAAGCTTGAAGGGATTGTGGGTACATTTTTCCCTTTTCTAACTCAACTATTGGAAGTCCTATACTTGTAAAAAAGTTTTTTGTAGTATCTACAGAGAATTTAGACAAAGCATTGTTATAAAAACCATCTTCAGAACTATGAAAGTTTTTAAAGGGAAATGATATAGAGCTATTACTTATATTACATCTACCATTACCAGTAGTTAATATTTTTTTCCCTATTCTGTCTGTTCCTTCTACTATAGCAACATCTACTCCATAATCTTTAGAAGTTAAAGCGGCTATAAGCCCAGAAGCTCCTCCACCTAAAACAATTAAATCATGATATATCATATATTAATTAGCTCCTTTTATTTTAAGTAATGTAATATAAAATTAGTATTTATATTAAAGAATAATTTATTTAATTTTAACATAGCGCTATTTATACTTAAAGATTAGTTTTTAAATTAAAAAGAAATGTACTTTTATTATGATTAGTATAATTTAAATAAATATTTATAAAAATTTTTTTGAAATTAAGAAATAAATTTTAAAATTCAGTGGAATAAAAAAGGATTTTTTCACTATATGAAAAATAAAGTTAAAAAATATTTGTTTTATAAATCATAGGAAAAGGTAGGATTTAAAAGATTTTAAGAGAACTTATTTAAAATTAAAATAAAAAAGCAAAAAAACTAAAAATATTTAAAAAAAGTGTTGACAGTATACCTTTTTTTTTGTATCATAGTCTTTGTCAGGTTGCGGGGCAACCGAAAGAAATAAATAAAACATTGAATATATGGATTATTAATGTGGTACAGCTGATAAGGCCCCTTGGTCAAGCGGTCAAGACACCACCCTTTCACGGTGGTAACAGGGGTTCGATTCCCCTAGGGGTCACCATTCGGGCGCATAGCTCAGCTGGGAGAGCATCTGCCTTACAAGCAGAGGGTCACAGGTTCGAGCCCTGTTGTGCCCACCACATTATGGCTCAGTAGCTCAGTTGGTTAGAGTGCCGGCCTGTCACGCCGGAGGTCGAGGGTTCGAGCCCCTTCTGAGTCGCCATATATATCTTGGCTCCTTGGTCAAGCGGTTAAGACACCACCCTTTCACGGTGGTAACAGGGGTTCGATTCCCCTAGGAGTCACCAAATTTGGGCGCATAGCTCAGCTGGGAGAGCATCTGCCTTACAAGCAGAGGGTCACAGGTTCGAGCCCTGTTGTGCCCACCAAATTTGGCTCAGTAGCTCAGTTGGTTAGAGTGCCGGCCTGTCACGCCGGAGGTCGAGGGTTCGAGCCCCTTCTGAGTCGCCATTAAAAAAAATAAGCTGGCATGGCTCAATGGCAGAGCAGCTGACTTGTAATCAGCAGGTTGTAGGTTCGACTCCTATTGCCAGCTCCATTTTTAAAATTTAATCTTGGCTCCTTGGTCAAGCGGTTAAGACACCACCCTTTCACGGTGGTAACAGGGGTTCGATTCCCCTAGGAGTCACCACAAACTTGGGCGCATAGCTCAGCTGGGAGAGCATCTGCCTTACAAGCAGAGGGTCACAGGTTCGAGCCCTGTTGTGCCCACCAAGTTTGGCTCAGTAGCTCAGTTGGTTAGAGTGCCGGCCTGTCACGCCGGAGGTCGAGGGTTCGAGCCCCTTCTGAGTCGCCAAAAAGCTTTGGATTTTTCCAAAGCTTTTTTTATTTGAAATATTTTAATTTAAAATGTAGATTTATTTTTCATAAATTAATATAAAAATATAATTTAATAAGTATGTAATTAGTAATTAAATTATTTTTAATGGTTTTCAAAGTTAATTGATTTAATTTTTATATCTATATAAACTTTTATATAATAAGTACAATCATAGAAAGTGTTAGAAGAAAAGAGTGAATTTTATGATACAATTAAAAAATTTAGTAAAAGATGATTTATTTAAAGAAAAAGATAAAAATAGAGACTTCCATAAAATAAGAGAATTTTTTGATCTAAATGAAAAAGAACAATATACAATAGATGATATAACTTGGAATGATTTAGAGATGGATAAAATTTATTCTAATATAGATAGAACTTATAGCAGTGCTGGAGAAAGTGTTCTTTATAGTATGCTTAGAAATCCTCTTATGAATAAGGAGAAAATAAAATCTAGAGAAAATGCAATTGAGAATTTTAAAAATAATAGAAAGTTAATTATTGATATAAGATGTATTCTTTTTAAACTTGGATTTGATAAAGAAAACATGTTATTAGGAATGTTAAATGGCATGTTAACTATAAATAAATTAAAATATTACATATATTATTTTTTAGGAAGAATATTACCTATAGTTTTAGTTTTATTAGCAATATTTCTTAAAGATACAAGGTTTATGTTTGCGTTTATGGTTGTGGCATTAATCAATTGTGGAATAAATAGAAGTGAAGAGAGAGTAATACAGGCTAGTGGAATAAATTACTTAAGAGATCTAATTAATGTAGGAAAAAAGATATCTAGAATAAAGGATAATTCTATAGAATACTATAAAAATAATATAAAGGGTATTTTAAAAGATATAAAAAATATAGATAAAGGTACATTAGTAATTGATATTTTTAATGGATTTGGTGGAGTATTTGAATTTCTTGCAATTCCATTTTTAATAGAGGAAAGTACTTACTATAAAATCAGCACTGAAATAGAAAAAAACAAGGATAAAATATATGATTTATTTTATAATATAGGACAAATAGATGCTTTATCTTCAATTGCCATATATAAGCTATGTAATGAGGATAGGATTTGTATACCACAGTTTGTTGATAAAAAATCTTTAAAAATAAAATCTGGAATTCATCCTTTATTAAAAAAATCAGTAGCAAATGATATAGCAATTGATAGTAAAGGAATTGTTTTAACTGGAACAAATATGTCAGGAAAATCAACATTTCTTAGAATGGTCGGAGCTAATATTTTAATATCTCAAACATTTAATTTTTCCTTTGCAAAGGAGTACAAGGCGCCATTTTTTAATGTAGTTTCTTCAATTAGCCCTAAGGATGATATTGACAATGGAAAAAGTTATTATATGGCTGAAGCGGAATCATTACTTAGGATTATAAATTCACTAGAAAAAGATATTCCTGTATTTTCATTAATAGATGAAATATTTAGGGGCACTAATCCTGTAGAAAGAATAGCTTCATCGGCAGAAATATTGTCATATATAAATAAAAGAGATGCAATAGTAATTGTTGCTACTCATGACAGAGAGCTTACCGATATGCTAAATAATGAATATGATTTTTATTATTTTAGTGAAGATGTAAATAATAAAGAAGGATTAACTTTTGATTATAAGATTAAAAAGGGAATATCTAAAACAAAGAATGCTATAAGGCTTCTTGATTATATAGGATATCCAAAAGAGATAATAAAGAATTCTTATATGAGATGTAAGGAATTAGAACATTATATATAAATTAAGTTTATAATATAAAATATTTATCCACATAACAATAAATTAAATTTATAATTATGTGGATATTTTTATATAGTTATTTGTGGATAAAAAATAATTCTAAAGCTGTGTATAACTTTAGAATTGAAGCTAGCTTTTATATAAGATAAATTAAATTTATTATTTTAATTTAGATAAGTTTTTCTTAACTCTTATATCTTCAGCATAAAATTTATAAAGAGTAAAATTACCTAGAAGTCTTGATGTAATTCTTTCAGAATAAGTTTTTGATAATGATGGTAAAGTTAAATTTGTTGAAATTAACATTTTTTTATTTTTTAAAATCTTTTTGTTCAGTAAGGTAAATAATTCAGTTATTGAAAACTCTGTTATTTGTTCAGCTCCTAAGTCATCTATTATTAATAAATCACAATTTACTAATAAGTCTTCTAAAAATTCATTTCCTTGAAAACGAATTTCTTTTAAATTTCTTATAAGCTCATCAGAAGTTCTATAAACAACTAAAAAACCATTATCTAAAAGGGCCTTAGCTATACAATGAGATAAGAAGGTTTTGCCAGTTCCTGAATTTCCATAAAAAAGTAGGTTGTTGTTATGATTTTTAAAATTAGGAATATAGTCATTTACTATTTTATCTAATATAGTCTCCATATTTCTCCTTGGAGAAAATTTTTCATCCCCTATTTTATGAGAAGTATAGTAGTTTATATCAAAGGTTTTAAAGTTATTTGCTCTAACAGCATCTTCTAGATCAGAGTTTTTATAATAAAGTTGTACTAATTTTTGTCTATAACAAGAACATTGCCTTACACCTATATAGCCTGTATCTTTACATTTTTTACATCTATAATGAAGATTAAGATAATCAGGAGTATATCCCTTAGAAACAAGCATTTCACATTTTTTCATTCTTAAATCAGTAATGGCCTCTTGAAGTTTATAAAATTCTTCTTCTCTATTAGAAGATTTTTTTAAGGCGTTTAATGAAAGTTTAATGCATAGATTACCAATTTTATTATCTACTGCTATAATTTCAGGATACAATTTTTTTATCTCTTCTTTTCTATTTTTAAAAGCATTTTCTTCTTCATTACGTATTTTTTCGTAAATATTCATAAGTTCTTCTTGATAACCTTTAATCATTGTCATCCCATCCTAACAATTTCTTTTCTAAAGAATCATAATCATAAACTCTTTGTTCATAATCATTGAATCTAAGAGTATTTTTATTTTCTTTAGTCTTTCTTTTTACTGATGTTTCTTTATGCATTGAATCTTTTTTAGCTACATCTTCTATAGTTTGTATATTATCTTTATACCATTTATTTAAAATACCATCTATGTATTTAAAATCTGCTCTATTTAATCTTTCAAAGCATATTTCACATGCTTTAAAAATCATTTCTATAGAAAAATTATATTTATACAGCCATTTTTCTAGAAGTTCTTGTTGAGGCTTCATTACTTCACCATTTTTTATTCCCATATAAGTTAAAATTTTTCTGATTTTTATCCACTTATCTTCATTTTTTGTTATATAAGATTGGGCAGATTCTAGGGTTTTTATACCAGCATCATACCAATTTAAAGCTACTTTTTCAATATATCTAATATCAGATTTACCTTTTGATACACAATATTCTATAAGTAAAAGTATCATTTCAGAAGGAAATCCGTAATCATTTTGCCAACTTAGATAAGTTGTCATTTCCTTAGGGGATAATGGTCTGCCTGTTAAAATCTCAATATCTTTTAACATATCTTTTCTATCATTTTTATTTAATTCTTCTAAAAGGTTGACAGAATTATTATTGACAACATCTTCAGTTTTTAAATCCATAAATTGAATATTAAAGTTTCCCATCTTATCTATAGGAATAAGTTTAATGATTCCTTCATCGTTCCAATAATTAAGAGCATTCATAACATCAGATTCTAATAAATTGAGATTTGAAGCAATAACAGAGGAACTAACACCTAGCTCTCCAGAAACACTGTACTTTAGCATTAATAGATAAACTTTAACAAATTCACCTCTTGCTTTAATCATATATTTTTCAATAAATATATTATTAACTGGTGTAAATTCAATTGTAGAGCTTTTTAGCATAAAAGTACTCATAAGGAATAAGTCCTCCATTTCAAAGTTTATTTAAGTATTTATAATTAACATTAATAATTACAATTATACTGTAAAACTTATTATATCAGAGCAAGTCATTTCTCTCAATGTTACTAAATTATATATGAAATTGAATAAAAAAATATATTAATGGGAAGATTAATAAAGAATTTTATTTTTTTAAGAAATTTTCACTTTAAAGGAGAATATTATGGAGAGTAAAAATTTCCAATATATTAAAGTACTTAAAGGATTTTTTCTTACCTTTATTCCATTAATTATATTTTTAATATTAATTAAAGAGCCTGCTTTCTATGAGGTTTATTGTAATGAAATAACTATTGGTTATACTGATAGCAAATATAAAATAGAAAAAATATATTCTAATATACTTAAAGAATTATCTAATAACTTTAATTCAATAAAAGAAGGAGAAAATAGGTTTACATATAAAAAGGTAAATAAATCAAATACTTTAATATTATCTGATGAAATATTAAAAGAAAATATATTAGAAAAAATAGATGTTAAAGTAGAGGGATATAAACTTACAGCAAATGATATTGATTTAGGGTATATATCTAAAGAAGATGAAGGAAAAACAATATTAGAAAATCTAGGTTATAAATATATGGAGATGAATAAATTAGAAGAGGAAAATATAAAAAGTATAGATGTGAAAGCTAATTTTAATTATGAAAGTGAATATGTTTATCTTTCGGAAATATCAAATATCAATGATATTGTAGAAAAAATTATAGAACTAAACAAAAAAACTCCTGTAACTTTTGTAGAGATTTCAGCATTAAAAAAAGAAAGAAGAGATATAGAGTCTCCAGTATCTTATATAAATTCAAAGGATATGTTTTTAGGAGAGAGCAAAAGAGTAGATGGACAAAAGGGAATAAAAGATGTAGAAGAAAAAGTTTTATATGTTAATGATAAAGTAAAAAGCATAGAAATTTTAGAAGAAAATATACTAGTAGATGCTACAGAAAGCATAATATATAAAGGAATAAAAAATCCTATTGAAGAAAATCTAAAGTTTTTAAAAATTCCATCTAGAGGATATATAAGTTCGAATTATGGATCAAGATGGAATGGAGAAAAACATCATGGGATAGATATAGCAGCTAATTCAGGGACTGATATAATAGCCAGCTTAGATGGAAAGGTTATAGATACATCTTATCATAGTATATATGGCAAAAAGGTTATTTTAGACCATGGAAATAAAATTCAAACATTATATGGTCATTGTAGTGAAATACTGGTTAAAAAAGGTGATAAGGTAAAAAAAGGTGACGTTATAGCTAAAGTAGGAAATACGGGAAGAAGTACAGGGCCTCATGTTCACTTTGAACTTAGGGTAAATGGAAAAGCTATAAATCCTAATAATTATATAGAATAAAAAATAGTATAAGGTGTATAAAGACTACAAAACCCTATAGTTATAAAAAATCAAACCTATGAAGTTAGATCTTAAATCTAATTTCATAGGTTTGATTGTAAAATATAACTTAAAAATAATTTATATAATATTTATTGTATAAGATTCAATTCTAAAAATTAATGAATTACTTTAAAATTTTAGAAAATAGAGTATTTGTATTAACTAATCCTTCCCCTTGATTATACTTTAACCAGTCCTTTAATTCGCAAGACATTTTTAATAGGGAAACTACATCTTTAAAATTTAAATTATTATTGAATTCATATAATAATGCACAAAGTCCACTTATATATGCACAACTACAAGAAGTTCCACTATAACTTATATAATTTTCTTCTAATTTTGAAGGATATAACTTTCGTCCATTTCTTTCTGATATAAAAAATTTATCTGAATTTAGAGAGCATATATTAACAGAAGCTGCTAATAAGTCAGGTTTTTTTATTTTTTTTATTGAAGTAGATGGAGAAAATTCAAAGTCTTTAAATGACTTAAAGCTATCTAACCCACCTACTGTTAAACAATTATCTAAAATAGCAATTCCTCTAATAGAATCTTCTTTAGAAGGATTACTTCCACTTGGTACAACAGGAGTAAGTCCTTTACCTATTGCTATATTAAAAATCTTTTTAAATAATGAATTTATAAAGGGATTATGTTCTAAAATTTCAAAAGGTAAGCATAATACTTTTATATTATTTTTTTCTGATAAGTTTATTAAAGTCTCTAAACCTAAAAGGACATCAGATACATATCCCTTACCTGTTGCATTGAAGGATTTTATAACAAATAAATTTGCTTTTTCTGCAATACCTTTAAATAAACCATCAGAGCAGTATCCACTACCACATAATATTCCTGATATAAATGTACCATGACCATTATCATCATAAGGATATTTTATATTGTTTATAACATCTAAAAAATATTTAATTTTATTATTAGGAATTAATAAATCCTGATGAGGATAGACTCCACTATCTATTAATCCTATTCCAATATTCTTACCTGATAATTTATATTTCTCGGGAAATTTAATTCCATTTGCATAAGAAACGCTAAGGCTTCCACAAAGATGAGCATAACTATCAAAACATATATATTCAACTTCTGGAAATTCTAATAATCTTTCTATAACGCGAGAAGAAGCATAAGCTGAAATAATTCTTATTGAATTAATTGTATGAATTAAAGAACCTTTTAAATTACAAATTTTCTTTGATATATTATCTTCAAATTTTTTGCATTTAATTAATACTCTATATTCTTTATAAATATTTTCATTCATTGCATCTCTTAAGTTTTTCTCTATTTTATTTTTAAAAGAAAACATAAAAATCTCCTCAATAGCAATTACACTAAATATTATATGAAATAGTATTTTGTATTGTTCTAATTAAAAGATATATACTACAAACTTATACTATTTATCATATAAACATAAAAATTAATTTAAAATAATAAAAAATTGACCTATAAGTTTTTAAAACTTATAGGTCAATTAAAATTAAAATTTATATTCTTCTTTACATAAGTTAAAAAAGGCTTTAGCTATAGGTGTTAATGTTCTTTTAGAATGAATTATTAGATTTAATTCTCTATGTAGTCTTATACCTTTAATACGAGATATATTAAAGGTTTCACATCCATAATATTCACTACATAGTTTTTTAGATAAAATAGATACACCTAAGCCATTTTTAACAAATTGTATTAAGGTATCTATATTGTTAGCTTCACAAATTATATTTAATGAATTTAAAGATATATTATTTAAAATTAAAGCTTGTTCAAAAGTTTTTCTGGTAGCAGAGTTTTTATCTCTTAATATAAATTTATAACTTATAATGTCTTCTATGCTTATTTCTTCTGGAAGATGAAGATTAGGGGACGATACTACAACAAGTTCATCATCTAAAAGCTTGTAACAATTAATTTTATCATTATCAATATTTCTTCCTATAAGGCCTATTTCATAATTATAGTTTAATAAGTCATCTATTATTGCTCCGGAGCTTTGTTCTTTTAACATAAACTGAATATTTGGAAACTTATTATTAAATTTACGAATAAGATTAGTTATTATTGTATTGCATGGTGTACTACTAGCAGTTAAATATAATTTTCCTTTTACATTATCATTAAAATCACAAAGACTTGATACTGCATTATTTTTTAAATTTATTATATCAACTGCATAATTAAGAAAACATTTACCAGCGGGAGTAAGATTAACCTCTTTTGATGTTCTATCAAAAAGTTGTACATTAAGTTCTTTTTCTAAAGAAGCTATATGAGAACTTATGGTAGGTTGAGAAAGATATATGGCATTAGCCGCTTTAGAAAAACTTTTTAATTTTGCTACACTCAAAAATGCTTCCATTTGTTTAAAATCCATAAAATTCACGTCCTTATTCATTGTTAAATTTAAAACATATCTTCTATATATTATATATTATAAAGTAAAAAAATTACAGAGCTATATAGCTCTGTAATTTTTTTCTTATCTAAATAGACTGACGTTTACCTATATCTACTAACTTTATAGAAGAATCTTTTAAATCTTTTAGTCTTTTTATGGTTTCATCGAATTTCTCTAATGAAAGGCTAAAGGTTTTGTAATGAATTGGAAACATTGAAGGACAATTCATTGATTTAAACATCTTATAACTTTCTTCTGGTGTACAGTGCATTTCTGAAAATCTATCTGGTTTATAACAACCTACAGGCATTAAAGCTATATCACAATTGATATCTTTAAAGTTTTTAGTATAGGCAGTATCACCAGCAAAGAAAACTTTCTTATCTTTTACTGTAATTAAATATGAGTTAGAACGATTGTTTTTACCTATGTAAAACCTTCTTCCATCATGGTTTGCATCAAAGCAGTCTATTCTTATATTATTATCTTTAAAGCTTTCTCCACCATGCAGTAGTATTACTTCCTTAAATCCTAATAATTTCAAAGGTCTTTTATAACCATTAGGAACTATAACTGTAGCATCTTTATTTATTTTTTTTAATGATGGAAAATGAATATGGTCTGTATGACCATGAGATAATAAAACATAATCTATTTTAAAGTTAGAGGGACAAAAAGGTAATCTAACTAACCTTTTAAAGTTTCCTAAGAATGAGGCCATAACAGGATCAGTTAGTATAATTTTTCCATATAAATTAATAATAACAGTAGCATGACCTAACCAAATTAAAGAGTTTTCTTCAAGGGTATCATTAGAAGGAACTACTCTTTCTTTAAAATAATGACATGTATTTATATAAGCTAATTGTGATAAAAAAGCTATATTTTTAAAAAATTTCATGTTATCCCCCTCTAAGAATATTAGTTTATCTTCTCCATTTAAATATTATAATACCTACTATCATAATAATAACACCAGCTATTTCGTTGAAACCAAAAGGTAATTTCTTTGTATTGAAAAGACCAAAGGCATCTATTATAGCTGCACTAAGAAGTTGAGCAACTAATATTATAGAAATTGCATAGGTAGCACCTAAATTTTTTATACCACCCATTACTGTAAATGTTATTATAACACCTAATAGTCCCCCTGTTAAATATAATTTATTAGATGTTAATAATTCTTTATAATTTCCTTTACCTACAAAAAACGCTATTATTATTGTTATTATAAAGGCAGATCCTTGAACAAAGGCATTTGTTTCCCAAGTTCCTACCTTTTCCTCTAATCTTGTATTAAAGACTCCCTGTAATGTCATTGAAATACCTGATATTATAGCAGAAATTATTCCAAACATTTTATTATCACCTCTTAAGATAGTATTCCTAAAAAGTGAAAAAATATAAAAAATAGCACTAAAAATTTATAGTGCTATTTCAGTAATAGTTTTTTTAAAGAATTGTTCTTCTATGGATTGAATTGAAAACCCTAAGGTTATTCCAAGACTTATATAATCTTCTAAAAGAGTTTTGTAATGATCTAAAGATGGTGAAATGATTAAATCATTAACATCTATGTATAAGTTTAAGAATTGGTCACTTAAGCAATAATCATTAGGTTTTATTAGTAAATTACACATGCTAGAAAAATTGCTATCTAAACCCAAAGAAATTATACTGCAAAAACAGTCTATATATTTTTCTTTTATTGTAGTTATTGAAATACTATCATCTTTATTAATACAATAATTAAAACATTTAGTAGAGTTTGCCAAATCACCTATTTTTATTTGGATTTCTAGATTTTTTCTAGCTTTGATTTTATATGGGTTTAAGTTTTTGTCTAATAAAAATTGCTTGTTATATTCCTCTTGTTGATGAAAAAATTTACTAAGATTCATTTGTAAATCCCCCTATCTTCTTAGGACAATGCACTTATACTATTGTACAAAATCTTTTATTTATTGAAAAGTGGAGTAAACGAATACAAGTAAAAAATATTTTAAATTGTTTAAAAAGTTTATCTTTTTTGTATTTTAGAAAAAAATAATAACTATACTTTAGTATAGTTATTTAAAAGGATTTCAATGGATAGCTTAAAACTATAGTTTCTTTTTTATTATTTATAGATTTCCATAATTCTATTCTATCTATTTTAGCAGTATCATAAAAACTTTCTATTTTTGATTTAGAATTAGAATTTCCATTTTTATTATCTCTATTTTTCCAATCTCTTTGGTTAGAATTAACAAATGATATATAAAGATCAGAATTTTCTACATTTGATCTAACATTAAAACCATGAAGTTTAAGAGTATCATTTATCAAACGCGATAATCTCTTTATATAACCTCTATTTTCAACTTCTAAATTAATAGATTTATATGGTTCTCCAATACAGACAAAATCTTTTAATTCTACTTTAAATCTTTTATAAGGCTTTAAAATCTTGCTTAATACAGGATCTAATTTTTCTATGTTAGGATTTTCTATAATCTCTAGTGGTATATGCAACTTCGGTAAATTTCTATGAAGTTTATACTTTCTAGATAAAGTTCTTTGCATAGGTTCTATAGCCTTATATGATTCATCGTCGAATAGTGCTACTAGATAATATTTCATATTTAAACCTCTCTTAGCATTATTGATATACACAAGCTTTTTTATAAATTATAACATAACATAATGAATAATTAAAATATAACTTGGTAATGATAAATTTGAAGATAATTTAAAGTTAATTTTAAGGAGGAATTTATTATGAAACATAATGAAAGCATAGGCTGTACAGTTCATGAGTGTAAATATCACTGCAAGGAAGATAATTATTGTACACTAGATAAAATTCAAGTTGGAAAGCACTTAGATCAAGCTCATAGCAAAGAAATTACTGACTGCAATAGCTTTGAAGTTGAAGGTTAAACTGTAAATAGCCTAAAATATAAAAAATAACATCTTCACTTTTTGGTGAAGATGTTATTTTTTTATGCTTTAAAAAGTTTTTATTATAAAATATGTTTTTTTAGGGATAATATAATTATACAAAATTATATGGATAATTTATGAAATAAATAATTTTATATGTATTTTAGTTAAATATATATAAAAAATAAAATAAAGTATTTTTAAATAAAAATATATGTTTAATATAGATAATACTATTGTTATAATAATAAAGAATCTAAAATTGATTTGAAGAAAAAAGTTAATTTAAAAGTAAAGAAATAACTATATAAATAACTATTAAAACATATTAAAAAATGTCTTCAAATATGGACAGTATATGATATAATGAGAATTATGAATAAAAATAAAGTGATGAAATTTGATAACTAACAAAATTGATATAGACGGATTTGGAAATTTTTTATAGGGAATTTATAAAATTTTGAATAAGGGTGAAGTTAATGGAAAAGTTGATTATAAACGGAGGGAAGTCTTTAAAAGGCTCTGTAGAAATAAATGGAGCGAAGAATGCAGCGGTAGCTATTTTACCAGCAGCAGTACTAGCAAGTGAAGGGAAATGTGTAATAGATAACATTCCCAATATTGAAGATGTTCATTGCCTTGAAAGAATACTATCTGATTTAGGATGTAAGGTTAAGAAATTAGATGATAATACTTTAGAGATAGACGCTACTAATATAAATAGTCATGAAGCATGCACTGAAGATGTAAGAAGAATGAGAGCATCATATTATTTTATAGGTGCTTTATTATCAAGATATAAAGAAGCTAAAGTAGAATTACCAGGAGGATGTCCTATAGGGGTTAGACCTATTGACCAACATATCAAAGGTTTTGAAGCTTTAGGAGCAGAGGTTACAATAGAACATGGTACTGTTAATGTTAAGGCGGAAAGATTATTAGGAGCTAATATATTTTTTGACGTTGTAACAGTAGGTGCTACTATAAATGTTATGATAGCTGCTACATTAGCAGAAGGTACAACTGTTTTAGAAAATGTAGCTAAAGAGCCTCATGTAGTTGATGTTGCTAACTTTTTAAATTCTATGGGTGCTGATATTAAAGGTGCCGGTACAGATGTTATAAGAATCAAAGGTGTTAAAAAATTAAAAGGATGTAATTATAGTGTAATTCCTGATCAAATAGAGGCTGGAACATTTATGATTGCAGCAGCAGCAACAAGTGGAGACGTAACAATTAAGAATGTTATACCAAAGCATTTAGAATCAATAAGTGCTAAATTAATAGAAATGGGTGCTAGTGTAGAAGAGGGAGATGACTCTATAAGAGTTAAAGTTTTAAAGCCTTTAAAAGGAGTTAACATTAAAACAGCTCCATACCCAGGATTTCCAACAGATATTCAGCAACCTATGTGCTCTTTATTATGTGCTGTAGAAGGAAGAAGTCTTATAACGGAGACCATTTGGGAAAGTAGACATAAGCATGTTGATGAACTTAAAAAAATGGGCGCTTGTATAAAGGTAGAAGGACGTACAGCTATAATTGATGGAGTAGATAAGATAACAGGTGCTATTGTTAAAGCTACAGATTTAAGAGCTGGAGCGGCTATGGTAATTGCAGGATTAATAGCTAAAGGTGATACAGAAATTACAAGTATAGAGCATATAGATAGGGGATATCCAAAAATTGAAGAAAAGTTTAAAGCTCTTGGTGCTGATATAAGAAGAGTTGTAAATGACTAATTTGGGGGAAATAACTTATGATATTTTGCTCACTATATAGTGGTAGCAGTGGAAATAGTATTTTTGTAGGATCAGAGAAAACGAAAATACTTTTAGATGCAGGTTTACCAGGTAAGAAGATTGATGAGGCTTTAAAGTCGATAGATCAGAATCCTGCGGATATAGATGGTATATTTATTACCCACGAGCATTCAGATCATATTAAAGGCGTGGGGGTAATGTCTAGAAAATACAATATACCTATTTTCGCAAATAGCGCTACTTGGAGTTCTATGGAAGGTTCCATAGGAAAGATAAAAGAAGAAAACATTAAAGTTATAGATAAACGTAGCACTATAACTATAAAAGATATTGATGTAAAGTGTTTTAATATACCTCATGATGCTATATCTCCAATGGGATATACTATTCATAATAATGGTAAGCAAGTTAGTGTAGCTACAGATTTTGGAACATTTACGGAAGAAATAAAAGAGAATATTAAGGATTCAGAAGTTATACTTTTAGAGAGTAATCATGATGTTCAGATGTTAAAATTTGGACCTTATCCTTATAATTTAAAAAGAAGAATTTTAAGTGAAATAGGTCATTTATCAAATGAAGATTGTGGTAAAGCTATATTAGATATTTTAGATCTTAGAAGAAAGAAAAAAATAATATTAGGACATTTAAGTAATACTAATAATCATCCAGATTTAGCTTATGAAACAGTATTAGGTGTTTTAAGGGATAATAATATAGCTATTGGTGAAGATATATCTTTGTCTATGGCAGATAGGCATAAGCCTAGTGGATATACTGAACTATAATTTAAGGAATGGGTGGATATATGAAATATATAAAAGGCAAGTTTTTTTTAGCAATAGGATTAGTGTTTTTATTAGTTACATTTATTGGATGTGAAAAAAGAGATAATAAAGCAATAGCAAATAAAGAGCAAGCTAAAAATATAAAAGTTTTAAATGAAGGGGGAGATAATACCCTAGATTTAGACTTATATTTTGATGCCTCAACTGGTGAGAATAATCCGCAAATAGGAAAAACAGAGCTATTATTAGATAAAAAAGAGGTTTTAGGAACAGTTATTGTTAATGCTTTAATAAAAGGTCCATCAATGAAAGGTGAACTTAAACCTGTATTACCAAAGGATACTAAATTATTATCCTTTTCAGTTAAGGATAATGTTGCTATTATTAACTTAAG
The DNA here is from genome assembly GCF_900129365.1 of Clostridium fallax. Lineage (GTDB taxonomy): Bacteria > Bacillota > Clostridia > Clostridiales > Clostridiaceae > Clostridium_AH > Clostridium_AH fallax. The sequence continues at coordinate 6,190 of NZ_FQVM01000015.1, read as the reverse complement.
TAAAGAAGCTCAAACCAAATTAAGTCCAGCTAAGGAAGAGGCATGTTTAAAGAGTATTGCTGCTTCTGTATGCCAATTATCTGGAGTAGATAAAATCAATATACTTATAGAAAACCAAATGATAGAATCCTTAGGTGGAAATTATGATATAACAAAGCCTTTTAATAAGGAAGATATAAGTAAATTAAAGAAAGTATAGTAGTATTATTTATATAGATACTTTGTTAAATTAAACTTTTTATGGAATTAATTATGAAAAAATACATTAAATTTTTGTTATAAACTTAAAAAACTTGAAAAAAACAAAGGTAATTTGTATAATTTCAAGTAGAATATGTCTAGAGAAGGAGATTGTAAAGATGAGTTTATATAGTCAATGGACAGATATGGTTGTAAACTATGTAAAAACTAAGGGAGAGGCTGCATTCTGGTCAGAATATAGCGAAATTGAAAAGAAGATATACACTAACATATTAGCAAACCATACTACAGTTAAAAAAGCAACAATAAAGGAGTTATCTAAGGAGTTTGATTCAACTGAAGAATTCGTAATGGGATTTGTTGATGGAATAAATGATAGCTTAAAGAATCAATATGATTTAGAAACAATAAACGAAGATACTGAATTAGCATTTGATGTGGATTTTGAAAAATTATATTTTAATATGTTAGATGCTAAAGCTGATTATCTTTATGATTTACCACAATGGGATGCTATATTCTCAGAAGAAAAGAGAAAAGAAATTCAAAGAAATTATAGAGAATCAAAAATAGCAAGAAATGAAAATAAAGTAGGAAGAAATGATCCTTGTCCATGTGGAAGTGGAAAGAAGTACAAGAAGTGTTGCGGTAAAAATGCTTAATTGAAATTTATTTTTGCATATGGAATTTTAAAATTGTAGAGAACATAAATTAAGGAGGTTTAAAAACCTCCTTAATTATTTATGAAGTAAAAAGCTTTATATTACTAATATTTAAGGTTATATTTAAATATTAATAATATAATAAAGCTATATAATCAATATTATAAGAGGAGAGTTGTATATGGACAAGAATCTAAATTGGGTTAATGATAAGAAAATAGAAAGAACTATAAAAGCTTTAGAGAATAATAATATAAATGGATTTTATGTAAAAGATAACATAGAATTAATAGATAAGATAAAAGAATTAGTAGAAGAGGGTGCAACAGTTACTTGTGGCGGATCAGTAACTTTATTTGAGACAGGAGTTATAGATCATCTAAGAACATCAAGATATAAGTTTTTAGATAGATATAAAGAAAATTTAACTCAAGATGAAGTGAAAAAAATATATAGAGGTGCTTTTTCAGCAGATGCATATTTTACTAGCAGTAATGCTATAACTGAAGATGGTGAAATATATAATGTAGATGGAAATGGTAATAGAGTTGCTGCAATGTTATATGGTCCAGATAAAGTTATAATAATTGCAGGAATAAACAAAATAGTACCAGATTTAAATTGTGCAATAGAAAGAAACAGAAGAATTGCGGCACCGGCTAATGCAAAAAGACTTAATAAAAATACTCCATGTGCTAAGTTAGGATATTGTATGGAGTGTTCTAGTGAAGATAGAATATGTTTAGAATATACATTAATTAAAAGACAAAAAATAAAAGGCAGAATTAATGTTATATTTTTAGATAAGGAATTAGGATATTAAGAAAATAAATATAAAATCATATTTATAAAAATATTATTTTATATGAAGTGATAAAGTTTTAAATGATTAATATCAATAAAAGCTTGCATAAAGGCTATATACTAGATTTAAATAAATTTTATATTTATTTAAAAAAGGTCAAGTCTTGCAAGCTTTTTTATTATAAAAAATTAAAAGTAGTTAATACATAACAACTAAAAATCTAGACTAATATATTAGAAAATCATAAAAATAAATGTATAATATAATAGTTCAAAAGTTAATTAAATCTAGAGGAGGATAGGTGAGATAAATATAATTTTTATTTTACTCACTAAAGATAAATATGAATATAACAGTTATAACCGTAGGAAAACTTAAAGAGAAATATTTAAAACAAGCAATATATGAGTACTCTAAAAGATTAAGTAGATACTGTAAATTAGATATTATAGAACTATCAGATGAAAAAACACCGGATAATGCATCAGAAAAAGAAGAGCTACAGATAAAAGAAAAAGAAGGAAACTTAATTTTATCAAAAATAAAAGATACCATGTATGTAGTTGCTATGGATTTAAAAGGAAAGCAAATAACTTCAGAAGAATTTGCATCATTTATAGATAATTGTGGAGTTACAGGAAATTCAAACATAGCCTTTATAATAGGAGGAAGTCTTGGCCTTTCAGAGCAAGTTTTAAATAGAGCCAACTATAAATTATGTTTCTCAAAAATGACTTTTCCACATCAATTATTTAGAGTTATGCTATTAGAACAGATATATAGAGGGTTTAGAATAATTAAGGGAGAACCTTATCATAAATAAGTAAGGTTTTTAGATTTATATAAATAATATCAATGGTTAAATCTGACTTTATAGCGAACAATATTATATTTATAAAGTATGTTATATAAAAGATGCAAAATAAAATTAAAGTATTAGATATATAGTAATTTTTAGAGGTGATATGGAGATTAGTACAAGAACTATTATGATTTTTCTTGAATTTGAAAATATTCACCTTATTAATAAATAAAATTATATTAAAAAGCAATTTACTATTAATTAGTAAATTGCTTTTTTAATTAGAATATTTTATGTTAAGTAGAACTTTTACTAAATATAAAAATAAAAGATACCTTAAAATTTTATTTCTTTAATTTATTAAATTAATTTAAAGTATATTCTAAATTTTGTTAGATATAATTTTTTTATTACACTTTTTACTATCTAGATTTGAGTTTTCATTATTTAAAAATAATAATAGCTTATATTAACATAACAAAAATGTAATATTAATGAAATATAGTTACATTGAGGGTGAAAAGAGAATCCTATAAAATAAGTTTAAAAACATTAGTTAATACAGATAAAAAGGAGGATTTACAAATGAAAAATATATTAAGTGTAGAGAAAATTGAAAAGTATTATGGAAATAAGGGGAATGTAACAAAGGCTATAGATAATATCAGTTTTAAAGTTTATGAGGGAGAATTTCTTGGAATAATGGGACCTTCTGGAAGTGGTAAAACCACATTACTTAACTGTATAGCAACTATTGATAATGTTACTACCGGTAAGATAATGATAAATGATAATGATATTACTAGATTAAAATCAAAAGAGTTAGATAAGTTTAGACTAAATGAGTTAGGTTTTATATTTCAAGATTTTAACTTATTAGACACCCTTACAGCTTATGAAAATATTGCTTTAGCATTAACAATAAAAGGTGATAAAAGTTTAGAAATAGATAAAAAAATAAGATTAGTAGCAAAATATTTAGAAATTGAAGAGGTATTAGAAAAATATCCTTATGAAATGTCTGGCGGACAAAAGCAAAGAGTTGCCTCAGCAAGAGCAATAGTAACTGATCCATCTTTAGTACTTGCTGATGAACCAACAGGTGCACTAGATTCAAAATCAGCTAGACTATTACTTGAAAGATTTGAAAGTTTAAATAAAGAGTTGAATACTACAATACTTATGGTTACTCATGATTCTTTTACAGCAAGCTATGCTCATAGAATACTTTTTATTAAGGATGGAAAAATCTTTAGTGAGCTTGTAAGAGGAAATGATACTAGAAAAGAGTTCTTTAATAAAATTATAGAAGTTATATCCCTTCTTGGAGGTGACGATAACAATGTATTTTAATATAGCTTTGGCTAATATAAAAAAAAGTTATAAGGACTATACTATATATTTCTTAACACTAATATTAGCTGTTTGTATGTTTTATAGTTTTAACTCAATAGATTCACAAAGGGCTATTATTGAAATAGCATCTTCAGATTCAAAATATATATCTAGATTAATTGAGATTATGTCGGGAGTATCAGTACTTGTATCTATAATATTAGGAAGCTTAATAGTATATGCAAATGATTTTTTAATAAAAAAACGAAAAAAGGAATTAGGCATATATATGACTTTAGGTATGGGAAAAAGAAAGATATCAAGAATTTTAGTAATGGAAACATTTATAGTTGGACTTATATCTTTAGTTTCTGGTCTTATATTGGGAATTGGAGTATCACAAGGGTTATCTACTTTCACTTTAAAGTTATTTGATATTGGTGTGGATGAATATAAATTTAATATATCCATAGGGGCTATAGGTAAAACTATATTATATTTTGGAATAATGTTTTTACTTGTTATGATATTTAATGTATTTGTTATTTCTAAATATAAGATAATTGACTTACTAAAAGCAGATAGAAAAAATGAAAATATAAAATTAAAAAATCCATTTATATATTTATTGTTATTTATTTTATGTTTAATATCTTTTTGTTTTGTATATAAATCTATACTAACAATAGGTTTGGATTTAAGAAATCCTATGTTTAGAATATCAATTTTTGTTGCAATAATATGTACAATATTATTTTTTCTTAGTCTATCTGGATTCATATTATATGTAGCAAGTAAAAATAAAAAGATATATTTTAAAGGACTAAATATATTTGTATTAAAGCAGATGAGTAGTAAAGTTAATACTAACTTTTTATCTATGGCTTTAATTTGTATGATGTTATTTATCACAATAGTGGTGTTATCTATAGGAATAAGCTTTAAAAAAGATTTTGAATCAGGTTTAAAAAAAACAACTCCCTTTGATGCTAGTATAGTATTATATACAAATAATGAAAATAAAAATATAGAAGATTTACTTAATAAAATCCATTTTAAAATAAGTGAAAATGAAAGATATGCAGTTTATAATGAATATGCTACAAAAATGACACTAAATGATTTATTTAAAGCTCAAGATAAAGAATTAGATGGGTTTGGTCCAAATTTTATAAAAATATCTGACTATAATAAAATACTAAAACTTAAAGGTGAAAAAGAAATAAATTTAAATAAAAATGAGGTTTTACTCTTATCAAATTATAAGAAGTTATATAAGCAGATTGATGAAAAATTAAAAATTAGCAATACAATTAATATTAAAGGAAGAGAATACTTAGTAAAAAATTATAAAGTTCTAAAAGAAAATTTGAATACTAATACCTTTGCCAATACTTACTGTACAATAGTTATAAATGATAATTATTTATCCAATTATAAAGTTTATCAATCAGTACTTAATGTAATGTATTCTGATAATAATAGAGCAGAAAACAATAAAAAATATGAGGAAATTGATAAAGGTTCAATTAATGGTAAGTATAAAAGCTTAAATGTTGACTATATATCCGCTTATTCAAAGGATGGAGTTTATTCTAAATTTAAAGGACTTACAACTACAATGCTATTTATTGGAATATATTTAGGTATTGTATTTTTAATAACTAGTATGGCTGTATTAGCGCTCCAACAATTAACAGAAGCAAGTGATAGTATAGAAAGATATAGATCTTTAAAGAGAATTGGTGCAAATAAAAAAATGATAAATAAAACAATATTCATTCAAATATTTATATATTTTAGTCTTCCAATTATTCTTGCATTAATTCACTCTGTAATTGGAATTATAGTAGTTAATGATTATATAAATACCTTTAATCCAATAGATATTAAATTTTCGGTTGTAATAACAACTTTAATATTTATCGTGATTTATATAGGATATTTTTATACAACTTATTTAGGATATAAAAACATAGTAAAAAATAATATTTAGATTTATAGTAATTGTTAAGGTTTTTAAAGCTTCATTGAATTATATTTTAGACTGGAGGAAGGTAATGAAGAAAATTATCGTTATTGAAGATGATGAAGTTATAAGAGAAGAATTACAAGAGTTTCTAAAAAGGTATGGGTATGAAGTGAAAGCTCCTATAGATTTTAATAATATAATAGAATATATTGAAAATGAAAATGGAAATCTTATATTATTAGATATAAATCTTCCTGTTTTTGATGGTGGTCTTATGTCAATATTTTGGACACAAAAAGTCAAACTTTTTCATGCTGTACTTCTAGCTAATAATTCACATTGATCTGGAGTCATGTAATTAATAGAAGAGTGTATCCTTTTTCTGTTATACCAACCTTCAATATATTTAAATA
>NZ_FQVM01000030.1 GCF_900129365.1 Clostridium fallax | reverse complement strand
ATTGTCAGTCGATTTCATTTTATCATAGGAGTTCTTTTTTTCTTCAGAGCTAAAGCCTTTTTATCCACTGGCATAGCCAGTGGTTTTCAACGCAAAAAAAGAAAAACACTAGGCATTAACCTAGTGTTTTCCATATACGAGATAAGTCTATAAGCCGAGTTCTGTATTTGACAATCATCTATCTAGGCCTATGATTGCTCATAGGCTCAAGCGACACACCCAGAGACGGGACGGGCAGCCCCATAATGTCTCTCTATTCGGTCTTGCTCCAAGTGGGGTTTACATAGCCGTATAGTCACCTATACGCTGGTGAGCTCTTACCTCACCGTTCCACCCTTACCTATAAATAGGCGGTTTATTTCTGTTGCACTATCCTTAGAGTCGCCTCCACTGGCCGTTAACCAGCACCCTGCCCTATGGAGCTCGGACTTTCCTCTCCTGAATAAATTCAGCAGCGATTGTCTGGCTTACTCGCAAGATTTATATTAACATATTAAATTAAATTTTGCAAACAAATATTAATATTTTATTTTTCCAATAAATGAAATTCTATTAAATTTTAGAAATTTATTTGCTTTTTGTATTAATTTTATAATGTGAATTATATAGGGTTTTATTTATTATCTTATTTAAAATATTATACTATTTTAAAATAATAGTTTTTGTTTAAAGTAATATCTTATAGTATATTACTTTAATAATAATAGTAGTTTAAGTTATCTCTTTGTTGCTTAAGCTTACTTCACAATATTTAAAGAAAAGCCTATTAAAAACGCTATTCTTTCTTAATTTGAGCTTATTTATAAGTAAGAATATAATTATTTATCATCAACTAACATAAAAAATATTATTAAAAGTAATATTATTGCAATAGGTATTCCAACTCTACTTAAAATAAGTATAAAAATAGTGACTATGATTAAAATTGTAGCCATAAACTTTGCATCTTTTCTTTCTTTTAATGATCTAAAATTTTTATTTAAATCATAACTTTTTTTCATATGGCTTTTATACATTTTTCTTAAATCATATCCTACTTTTTTAAAGTCATTAACTATTCCATCTATGTTTTTATTTGAATTATTATTTTTCTTTCTTTTTTTACTCACATTACTAACTCCTATTATTGCTCATTATTATATTTTATGAGAGAACAAATAATATAGTCAGTAATTAAATAAAATTTTTAATCACCAACTCCGAAATCTGTATTTTCAAATAGTACTTCTATACTTTCATTGTTCTCTAAATATCTATATTCATCTTCAAACCACTTTATTAACTCCTCATCCCTTTTTATTTTAGTGGTATTTTCCGTATATATATTTATTGTTCCATATGGAAAGTTATTTAATACTATATCTATATCATTTTTTATCATTTCTTTTGTTTGGCCCTTAATACCAACCATTAAGCAAATAGATTGAAAGTATTTTTTTACTTCTTTATAATCATTAAATCTAGCATTCTTATTTAAGAAATTATTTCTAAAGTCATTATCAAAGCTTTCAACTCCTATTTTAAATACTATAGGAATTCCAAAAAACTCTTCCATTTCTTTTAGCCTATTTCTGTAACACCAATGACTTTCTAAAAAAAGTTTTTTTATCTTTTTATCTTTTATAACTTTTTTAACCTCTATTAAGGTTTCTTTAGGAAGTTCAAAGCAACTACCAGAATTTATAACCTCTAAAACTTCATACTTTCCTGTTATATTTTTTAAAACTTCTATATTTGTTTTATTCATCTCTTCTTCATTATTTGAATTATCACTTATATAATCACAAAAGGTGCATTTTCCCCAAATACAAGGGTGTCCTTTTAAAAGTACTATTTCTCTTTGATTTTTATTTGTAATTTCGCTATATCTATTCAAAATTTCACCTACTCTTCTTAAGTTAAGCTTTTATATGATTATGGTTTAAATTATTATCATATAGCTTTTGTTTTATGCTATTCGGAACTAAATTCACAACTTTTATCATCAAAATAGTTGCTACTAATTTATCACAATAATCTGTTACAAATTGTACTATAAAAGCACTCAAAACTGGATTTACTCCTAAATTCTTTAATATAATTAATATATAACTAGATCCTGATGAAGTAAAACCTCCAAACACAAATGCTGTTATCACTGCACCTATAAAACTTACAAATATTGTTCCTATAAATACTCCTAAAAATAAATTTTTGCCTTTAAATATATTCTTTTTAAATAATACACCGAATAAAAATCCAGTAAAAATTTGAACTGGTGCAAAATATAATGAATATATATCAAAGGTTATTCCACTTGTAATACTGCCTAATAATCCTGTTATTACTCCATAAAATGGTCCAAGCAAAAAACTCACCATTATAGTTCCTAAAGAATCTAAGTAAATAGGTAATCTTAAATTTAATGCTATAAAAGCTCCTACTATATTTAAAGCTATTCCAATTCCTATTATAGCTATTTTTAAAGTATTTAATTTTTTCACAAGGTTTCCTCCTATCTAATTATAAATTGTTATTAAAAATTAAATCAATATCTTCTACTTTGTCCTTAAAAATTCTCTTTAAGAAATCTTTCATAAAATATTTATTATCAACCTCTGTAAGTACAAAGCAATTAGGATTTCTTTTATAAAAGTTTTCTTTATCTACAATCGTTTGTCCTATTGCTATACCTTCTGTAACTACATCTACATAACTATAAAAGCCTTTACAAACATCCCTATTAATAAAATATTCTACTGCTAAGGGATCATTAATTACGCAACCTAAAGTTCTCTCTTGCTTCCAATGAAAGTCTACATAAAACCTTGTTATATCAACAATAAAATCTGCTTTTTCATCTTTAAATTGTCTTAAAAGTTCAATATAGTTTGGTGTTAATACACATTTTCTAGTTACATCAAGTCCTACCATAAAAAAAGGAATTTTTATATTATGAAATATATGTCTAACACTATGTGGGTCTACCCAATAATTAAATTCAGCCACTGGAGAACAGTTGCCATGACTTTTATATGTTCCTCCCATAGAAACAATCTCTTTTGCTTTATTAAAAACTTCTTTATCCTTTTGAATAGCCTTTGCCAAATTAGTTAAAGGTCCTAAAGCAATTATTGATACAGTATCTTTTTTATTTTTTTCTAATGTTTTTAATATGAAATCTACTGCATTTTCTCTAAGTTTTTTAACCTCTATTTCTTCAAAATAAGTTTCCCCAAGACCATCTTCTCCATGAGTATCTTCTGCTGTAATAAGTTCTCTAACTAAAGGAACTTTTTCCCCAACATATACTGGAATATCTAATCTATTCATTTTATTTAAAATCTTCAAAGCATTTTTATATCCTTTTTCTACCCTAACATTTCCAGAAACTATTGTTATTCCTATAACCTCTATTTCTTTAGAAGATAAAGCTAACATTATAGCTAAAGCATCATCTATACCTGGGTCGCAATCTATTATTACTTTTCTTCTCTCCATTTTAAATTCTCCTCCCTAATTTCTATTTTTATAAATGTGTTTTAAAATTTTATTTATAATATAAAAAAAGGATAGATTCCTCTCTATCCTTTCTAAAAATTAATTTAAAGTATCATAATTTTAAAGAAATCAAAATAAAAAGCCGCACTAGGGCGACTTAAATACACTTTAAAAAATTCCTAGTTTTTTATAGAGGGATGGTTACGAACCTCTTCACAATATCTGTGATTTATTTAGTTATGTTTATATATTATCACTATTAAATTTTTAAATCAAATTCTTATCTAGAATAAATTAAACTTATTTGTTGCCATTTTTTTGTTTTCCATCTCATATACATTAGAATTCCTCTTATTATCTCATCCATTGCAAAGGATATCCAAACGCCAACAAGCCCTAATCCTAATTTTATTCCTAATATATGAGACATTACAACAGAAATTCCCCACATAGAAACTATACCGCAATATACTGGAAACTTTACATCTCCTGCTGCTCTTAAAGAATTAATTATAATTATATTAGCCATTCTTCCAAATTCTAAAAACCAATCTACTACAAGAACTTTAAAACCTAAAGATAGTATATTAGGATCTGATGTAAATATTCCTAAAAGAGGCTTACTAAAGATTATGCATAAAGTAGATAAAATAAAAGTAATTCCAGTGGATAATTTTAAACTATAAAAACAAAGAGTATATGCTTTTTCTTTCTCTTCTTTTCCAACTAGATTTCCTACTAAAATACTTGTTCCTTGGGCTATAGCTACTGAAAAGACAAAAGTTACTATAACAATATTGCTAACATAAGCCTTAGTTGTTAGAGCTGTTACCCCTATCATATTTATAAAATAAGTTATAGCAATTTGTGACGTATTATATGCAATTTGTTCTCCAGCACTTGGTACTCCAATTTTTAGTAATTGTTTTAATATATCTACTGGAAAGGGTTTTATTAAGTTTATCTTTAAATTTTTATCTATATATTTAAATAATATATAGATAGCTATTATTAAAGCTACTATCTTACTTATAGCTGTAGATAGAGCAGCACCTGTTACCCCCAGAGAAGGTAATCCTAATTTACCAAATATTAAAGCATAGTCTCCAATAATATTTAAAATATTTACTCCTATAGTTATATACATAGTTATTTTAGTATAACCTTGACTTCTAAGTATTGCTCCAACAGTCATTGATAAAGCTTGTGCAAAAGATGCCCCACCAACTATTATTAAGTAACTTTTGCTAAAATCCATTAACTCGTGTCCTATATTCATTATATTTAATATTGATTTTGCAAAGAACACTAAAGCTAAACTTAAAACTACACCTAAAAATCCATTAAAAATTAAAGATACCATAGAAACTTTTGATACCTTTTCATTATCTTTAGCTCCTATATATTGAGCACATAAAATAGCTGTACCTGTTGTTATTATGGCAAAGGTTAAATTTATAAATCCTATTAGTTGATTAGATACTCCAACAGCCGCTACTGAGTTATCTGAATACTTACTAAGCATAAATGTATCTACACTACCTAATAACATAAATAATAAACTTTCAATAAATATAGGCCAACTTAATCTTAATAATTTTTTCTTATAATTTAAACTTAGATTGCTCAAACCATCCCCCCCATAAAATAAAAAAATAGCACTAATTTATCATATTAAAACTTATTATATTATAAAACCAAACTACAGTTATTGAAAGACAGTTTTATAATTTAACTATAATATGAATAAATTTTGGTGCTATCTAAAATTTAACCTATTGTTTTTTATGAAATGTTACTAAAGTTATATAAAGTTATATGGATCTTTGGTCTTTTTAGATATTAAAAACTCTAAATTAGAGTCCTTATCTTTTAATTCTTTGATTATAAGATTTTTGGCTACTTCTAAAAATGTTATCCATTCTGACCCAAAATGTCCTATATCTATTATACCTATTTTCATTTCTTTAAAATCACTAACAAAATGATAAGTAGTATCACCTGTTATAATACAGTCTGCTCCTAAATACTTAGCTTTATTAAAGAAATCTTGACCACTCCCATTTATAATAGCTATAGTTTTTATTTTCTTTTCTAAATTTCCTGCATATCTTAAATCTTTTATTTTTAATTTATCTTTCACTATATCTATAACATCTTTTAGGGTAATTTCCTTATCTAAATTCACTATTCTCCCAATTCCAGCATTTTCATCTTGAGATGACTTTTCTATAATTTTAGAAGATTTAAAACCTAATAAACTAACTATTGTATCATTCATCCCATTTTGCACAGAATCTAAGTTGGTATGAAGGCTGTATAGATTTATATTATTTTTTATAAGTTCTATTATTTTCTTACCTAATAATGTATCTGTAGTTATAGTAGATGGTTTTTTAAATAATAAAGGATGGTGAGTTATTATAATATCTACATTCTCCTTTTTTCCTTCTTCTATAACATCTAAAGTACAATCTAAAGCTAATAGTACCTTATTTACTTCAGCTTCTCTATCCCCTACCATTAGTCCTACATTATCGTAGCTTTCTTTAAGATTAGCTGGTACTATATTTTCTAAAACTTTCTCTAACTCTTTAACTTTCATCATATCATCTCCTTAAGAAGATTAATATTTTTTTCTATGATTTCTTTTCTTTCTTTAGCTGAAAGTGTATCTACCTTAATATATTTTAATATATTTTCGTACTTTTCTATTTTGCTCTGTACAAATACTTTAAATAAAGGATGATTATTTTCTTTAAGAATTGGACTTATTTCAAAATCTAAAGGATTTTCTATAAATACCCTTTTATTATCATCATTATATTTTACTTTAAATAATTCATAATATTTTCCTTCTTCAAAGCAAATATCTTCTGCTAAAATATCATAATTATTATTATATAGATATTCCCTTAAAACCTCTGGATTTTGTGCTGGTTGAAGTATTAAAAACTTATAATTTTTAACTTTATCTATATCATCTAAAAGTATATCTCTTGTAAGATTTCCACCCATACCTGCAATTATTACAGCTTCTACTTCATCTTTTTCTACAGTTTTAAGTCCGCCTCCAAGCCTACAACTTATTTTGTCTTTGAGACCTTCAAAATTAACATTAAACTGAGCTTTTTCAATAGGTCCTTTATTTATATCAGAGGCAACAGCACTTTCACATATACCTTTTTTTACTAAATAAATAGGTATATATCCATGATCTGTTCCTACATCTATTATATTTTTGCATTTATCAACGTGGCCAGCTATAATTTTTAATCTTTTGCTTAACTCCATAATTCCTCACTTCTTAACTATAAATAAATATTTAATATTTGTATTTGAATAAATAAAAATGTTGCAGAACATATTAATGCAATATATATATATTTATATGCTGATTTTCTATGATATTTTGCACAAAAATAGGAAGCAAATTGCATACAAACTAATATAACCATGTTCATTGCTCCATAAGCCATTTGTCTAAAAGCAAATAGCTTTCCAGGTCCCCATACTGTAGGTACAAACTTAGCATTAAATGCTATAGGCATTTGAGAAGGTAACCTTTGCATTAAATATAAAATAAATGGATTTAATGTTATAAATATAATCATCAATGTAACTACAATAAATGGAATAAGAAAACTTTTTTCTTTATATAAATCTCTTACTTTATTAATCTTAGTTTTAAAGGATCTTTCTTTAATCCCCTTAGTTTCTAAAATACTTTTAAATTTTTCAAAGTTTTCCGGGGAAATACCATAAGACATTTCATCTGTATGTAAATATATAACTTCCTTTGAGGATGTAATAAACATATAAGTTATTCCTACACCTTCAATTACACTTCTTCCAAAAGAGAATTTACCTTTTCCTACTCCAGATAACTTTATTCCTTTTATATTATCTTTTTGAGTATAATAACCATTTATATCTTTAAAAGGTATGTTAACTTTCTTTAGTCCGAATAAGCTGTTTATTATTATTTCATCTTCCTTAACTTCATATTTTAATGTTATTAGCATTAAAATATATAAGATGCAGTATAAAGAAAATACTATAATACACATTCTAATTAAATTAAATTCTAAATAAGAATTAAGCATGCTACATATATATATAGCAAGTAAATCTCCTAATATAACATAAGCCAATAGTTCATATAAAGCTACACCTTTTTTCGGCTTATATAAATTCATACATAATCACCTCAAAAAAAATTATATCATATATTTTAAATATATGTATATGCTTAAAATTTTCTTATTATTTATAATTCTCTTTTATATTTATGGAAATTTATTTAAATAAAAGAAAGAGCACCTAAAATAAGGTGCTAATCTAAATAATCCTTTAATTTTTTACTTCTACTTGGATGTCTTAGTTTTCTTAAAGCCTTAGCTTCTATTTGTCTTATTCTTTCTCTTGTTACATTAAACTCTTTTCCAACTTCTTCTAGTGTTCTTGCTCTTCCATCGTCTAATCCAAATCTTAATCTTAATACTTTTTCTTCTCTTGGAGTTAAAGTATCTAATACATTTATTAACTGCTCTTTAAGCATAGTAAATGCTGCAGCTTCTGCTGGGGCTGGTGCATCATCATCGGGTATAAAATCTCCTAAATGGCTATCTTCTTCCTCTCCTATAGGAGTTTCTAGTGAAACTGGTTCTTGCGCTATTTTTAGTATTTCTCTAACTTTATCAACTGGCATATCCATATGCTTTGATAATTCTTCTGGAAGAGGATCTCTTCCTAATTCTTGAAGTAATTGTCTTTGTATTCTTATAAGTTTATTTATAGTTTCAACCATATGAACAGGTATTCTTATAGTTCTTGCTTGGTCAGCAATAGCTCTTGTTATTGCCTGTCTTATCCACCATGTAGCATAAGTACTAAACTTATATCCTTTTCTATAATCAAACTTTTCAACAGCTTTTATAAGTCCTAAATTTCCTTCTTGAATAAGATCTAAGAATAACATTCCTCTACCTACATATCGTTTAGCTATACTAACAACAAGTCTAAGATTTGCTTCAGCAAGCTTTTTCTTTGCATACATTTCTCCATTTTCTATTCTTTTAGCTAAGTCAATTTCTTCTTCTGATGATAGTAGTGGAACTTTACCTATTTCTTTTAAGTACATTCTAACAGGGTCATCTATTGATATTCCCTCTGGAACACTAAGATCTATCTCTTCTTCAACCTCTTCGTTGTCGCCTATTTCTCCAGCAACCTCTATACCCATTGATTCTAAAACTTCATAAATCTTTTCTATTTGCTCTGGGCTTAAATCTATTTCATCTAACTCATCCATTATTTCTTTATATGTTAAGTTTCCATTTTTTTTGCCCTTATCTATTAACTTCTTTACTATAGCCATTTTAGCATTTTTATCTTTAACATCTGGCTTTCCGGTATTTTTTACAGCTTTTGATTTAGTTGTTTTTTTCTCCACGTTATTGCCTCCTTCCGCCATTGACAACACTAACCCCTTTCTAATCCTTTAAGTTTTTCATCAATATCCTTTGCTTTTTTTACTAATTCTAAAGACTCATTAAAAAGATTCTTTGTTTCACATTCTTTTAATCTTTGTTTAATCTCTTTTTTCTTTTGTTCTAATGTATATTTTTTTATTTGATATATATAATCTTTAATAAGAATCTCTTTTTCTTCTAAATCATGATTTATAATATTAGTTTCTTTAATCATTACCCACTCTTTAAGACTTTCTTTATCATCACAATTTAGTTCTATTTTTTTTTCTAAATTATCTTCTTCATTAAATTTTTTTATTAAAGAATATATCTTTTTATGGGACGTCAAAATTAAGTCTTTTTCTTCTATGTTCTCCATAATATACTTATGTATATTTTTATTTAGCATTAATTTTAAAAGACTTCTTTCCGCTTTTAAGTAAGCAGGTTCTACATATAATTGTGTTCCATTTTCTTCCTTTTTATTCATGTTCCCATAGTAATCATTATTTTTCGTCATTTTCTTTGAAATAAGCTCATATAATGTTTCTTCTCTTATACCAGTTTCTTCTGATATTTTTTTTACATAAACATCCTCTTCTATTCCATTTACATTAGTAAGAACTTCTGTAACCCTTTGACCGTAAGTAATTATATCTTCATTATCCTTAAAATTTATATTTTCTTTAGCCTTTCTAAGTCTATATTCTATTAAAGGTTCTGAAGTTTCTATAAGTCTTAAAAATGCTTCTTTTCCATTACTTCTTATAAACTCGTCTGGATCTTTCCCCTGAGGTACTGTAAGAACTCTAACATCAAATCCTGCGGATTTTAAAATTTCAAGTCCTCTTATAGTAGCCATCTGACCTGCTAAATCTGCATCATAAGATATTATTACTTTATCAGCATATCTTTTTAAAAGTCTTGCCTGACTTGTCGTTAACGCTGTTCCTAAAGAAGCAACTGCATTACTTATACCATACTGATGAAGGGATATACAATCCATATATCCTTCAACTATTATAAAATACTTTTCTGGTAATCCGTTTTTTATAGCAAAATTTAATCCATAAAGATTAGTTCCCTTTTGAAAGACTAAAGTTTCCGGTGAATTTAAATATTTAGGTTTAGAATCATCTAATACCCTTCCTCCAAATCCTATTACCTTACCTTTATAATTAAAAACTGGGAACATAACTCTATTTCTAAATCTATCATAAACAGTACCCTTTTCTGATCTAATAGCTAGGCCTGCTTCTATTATTGTTTCTTCTTTATAACCCTTTGACCTTAAATAATTTAATAAAGTATGCCAATTATTTATTGAATATCCAAGACCAAATTTTCTTATAGTTCCTTCTGTTATACCTCTTCTTAAAAAGTATTCTTTAGGAGCTTTATTTTTATAAAGATTAGAAAAAAAGAATCTAGCTGCTTCTGTATTTATTTTATAAAATAAATCTCTCTTTTCTTTCAGCTTATCTTTTTTACCATTTTCTAATTCCAACGGAATATTAGCTCTCTCTGCTAAATATTTTGTTGCTTCTATAAAAGATAAATTCTTACTTTTCATCACAAAAGATATTACATTCCCTGCTTCTCCACAGCCGAAACATTTATATATTTGTTTATCTTGAGAAACACTAAATGATGGACTTTTTTCATGATGAAAAGGACATAATCCAATGTAACTTCTTCCTGCCTTTTTAAGTCTTACTGTTTCCGATATTACATCGACTATATCATTTTCATCTTTTATTCTTTCTATAACTTCCTCTGGAATCTTCAATGAAATTCCCCACCTCACTAAATATGATTTGACACAAGTTAATATATATTCGACATCAATTGATAAATTCCTTCTAATTTTATAAAAAAATATATTTTTATAAAATATGATGTTATAATATTCACCCTTTATAATATTATTCTTTGTAAAGTTCAAATTTCCTTCTATATTTTTATATTCTAAGAAAATATTCCAATAAATTTGTCTAAACTATAATTTATTACCTTTAATAAATTACAAATTTCGGTATATATATTTTGTTAAAGCAATGTATGCAATAATCATCACTCATCCCTGCAATATAGTCTACTACCGCTCTTTGGAGTCCTTCTTTTTCTAATATTTCTATATACATTTTAGGCATTTTTTCCGGATATTTTTTAAAATATTCATAAACATGAAATAAAATAAATTTTGCCTTTTCTCTCTCCTCTTTTAACTGTTCTCCACGATAAATATTTTTAAACATAAATTCCCTTAATTCTTTTAATGCATCATTTACTTCCCTAGATAATTGAACCTTTACTTTTTTAGAATTTAAATTATTATATGTGTTTTTAATTATATCTCGAACTAAAGTATCAATTCTTTCTCCATGAGTTTTCCCTAAAACCTTTATAATATCTTTAGGTATTTCATCTATTGATAGTATTTTTGCTCTAATTGAATCATCAATATCGTGATTAATATAAGCTATTTTATCGCTATACTTAACCACTTGCCCCTCTAAAGTAAATGGATCCTTAGCTTTACTATTATTAAAACCACTATGATTTGCTATACCATCAATAACCTCATAAGTTAAATTTAATCCTTTTCCATCTTTTTCAAGCTTACTTATAACTCTTATGCTCTGTATATTATGCTTAAACCCACTAGGTAATATATCATTTAATACCTCTTCTCCTATATGAGCAAAAGCTACATGACCTATATCATGACCTAAAGCTATAGCTTCTACTAAATCTTCATTTAATCTTAATCCTTTTGATATTGTTCTCCCAATTTGAGAAACTTCTAAAGTATGAGTTAATCTTGTTCTATAATGATCTCCATAGCTTCTTATAAATACTTGAGTCTTATGCTTTAATCTTCTAAAAGCCTTAGAATGCAAAATTCTATCCCTATCTATCATAAAACAAGTTCTTATTTCATCTTTCTTTTCCTTAATCTTTCTTCCTTTAGAATTACTAGATAAAGTAGCTTCTTTTATTAATGTCAATCTTTCTATATCCTCTAAATTTTCCCTTACGCCCATTTAACTCACCTCACTTTAAAAGTTCTACAAATTCTTTTAAAATCCTTTTATTAATACACTAAGTTATCATTTGCAATATTTAGTAATAAAATACCTATTATTTTCTATTTCTTTTATTTTTAATGTAATTTTTTTATTTTTTGAATAGTATAATGTAATGTCTATTATAATTATTTCTTATATAAAATTTATTAAGGAGGATTTTTATGCTGAGAACGGAAAAAAAGGCTAAAAATTATTTTCTTTCAGAAAGCAATTTAATAAAGCATATTCTTTCAGAATACAATTTAATAGATCCTAAACTTGAACAAATTAAAATCAAAAATTCAGATAAGCCTAGAGCAGTATATAAAGTAATATCAAAGGATAATAAAACCTATTGTTTGAAAAAGGTTTATTATAATAAAGAACAACTTCTTTTTGTGTATTCTGCTTTAGAGTGGATAGATAAAAATGGATTAAATGTTCCTAAATTTTTACCTACAAAAAAAGGTAGCAGATATGTTTCTTATAATAATATGTTGTTTATCCTTACCCCTTGGATTGATGGAGTAAAATGTGATTATGATAATATAGAACATATTAAAAATATATCTAAAACTTTAGCCCATTTACACAAAGTCACAAAAAAATTTACACCTATTAAAGGTAGTTTAGTAAAACAAGGGTATGAAAACATCTACATATCCATTAATAAACATTTTAATAGACTTTTAAGTTGTAATAATTTAGCTTTTAATAATGATGATAAATTTTCAAAATTGTTTATATCCACCTTTGATGATAATATATCCCTGGCTCAAATTTCTATGAACACAGCTTCTTTAATAAATTTTAATAATTTAACAACTTCCCTTTGTCATGGTGATTATGTAAATAAAAATATACTTATAGATTCCTCATCTAAACTTTGGCTTATAGATTTTGATAAATGCGCTCTAGATTTTGTAGCTCATGATATTTCTTATTATCTTAGGAGGTTACTAAGAAGAGATACTACAGCATGGGATGTTGACTTAGCTTTAACTTGCATTAAAAATTATAACTCCATAAACCCTTTAACTATAGATGATTTAAGATATATTATTGCCTACTTATCCTTTCCTCAAAAGTATTGGAAAATATCTAAAGATTATTATAATAATATATCAAAATGTAATAAAAATTCTTTTTATAATCTTTTATCAAAAACAACAGAAAAAACTGAATTTCAAATTAAATTTATTAAAAGTTTTTCTAAAAGGTTAGAAGAAACTTTTTTATTTAAAATATGTTAAAGTTTATAAAAATAAAAGGAGCTATCTCAAAATAAGAGAAGGCTCCTTTTAAATATTAGATTTATTTATAATAGGATAAAATTTACTTAATTAAATTTATCTTTTATTTTTAACTTGTGCTTGAGCTGCTGCAAGTCTTGATAATGGAACTCTATATGGTGAACAAGATACATAGTTTAATCCTATGTTGTGACAGAATTCCACTGATGATGGATCTCCACCATGTTCTCCACATATACCAAGCTTAATATTTGGTCTAGTTTCCTTACCTTTTTCTACAGCTATTTTCATTAATAAGCCTACACCCTTTTGGTCTAACTTAGCAAATGGATCTTGTTCATAGATTTTCTTATCATAATAATCTGCTAAGAATTTTCCAGCATCATCTCTTGAGAAACCAAATGTCATTTGAGTTAAATCATTAGTTCCAAAGGAGAAAAATTCTGCTTCTTTAGCTATTTCATCAGCAGTTAATGCTGCTCTTGGCACCTCTATCATAGTACCAACTTTATAATCTATATTTACGCCCTTTTCTTCCATAACCATCTTAGCAGTGTCAACAACTATATCTTTAACATATTTTAACTCTTTTATATCACCAACTAGAGGAATCATTATTTCTGGAACTATATTATATCCTTTTTCTTCATTAACTTCTATTGCAGCTTCAATAACTGCTCTAGTTTGCATTTCAGCTATTTCAGGATATGATACAGCTAAACGACATCCTCTATGACCCATCATAGGATTAAATTCATGTAGACTATCTATTGTAAATTTTAATTCCTCTACAGAAATTTCCATATCTTTTGCTAAAGCAATTATATCTTCTTCCTCAGTTGGTAAAAATTCATGTAGTGGTGGATCTAAGAATCTTATAGTAGCTGGTCTTCCTTCAAGTGCCTCATATATTCCTTTAAAATCTTGTTTTTGCATTGGAAGAATTTTAGCTAATGCTTTTCTTCTTTGTTCTTCATCCTTTGCAACTATCATTTCTCTAACTGCTGCAATTCTATCTTCTGCAAAGAACATATGCTCTGTTCTACATAATCCTATTCCTTCTGCTCCAAATTCAACTGCTTGTTTAGCATCTCTTGGAGTATCTGCATTAGTTCTAACCTTTAATTTTCTTATTTCATCTGCCCATTCCATAAAGGTTTTAAAGTATCCTGTAATTTCTGGCGCTACAGTTTTTATTCTTTCTCCATATACCTTACCTGTTGAACCATCTATTGAAATCCAATCTTCTGAAGTATAAGTCTTTCCATTTACCACAACTGTTTTATTATTTTCATCTACTTTTAGTTGTCCACATCCAGCTACACAGCAAGTTCCCATTCCTCTTGCAACAACAGCAGCATGGGATGTCATTCCGCCTCTTACTGTTAAAATACCTTCTGAAGCTATCATACCTTCAATATCTTCTGGTGATGTTTCTAGTCTTACTAAAACAACCTTTTCTCCATTAGCTGCTCTTTCTTTAGCTTCTTCTGCTGTAAATGCTATTTTACCACAAGCAGCTCCTGGTGATGCTGGAAGACCTGTAGCTATTGGATTAGCTTTTTTTATTTCTTTTTCATCAAAGTTTGGATGTAATAAAGTATCTAATTGTTTTGGTTCAACTTTAAGAATTGCTTCTTCCTTTGTAAGCATTCCTTCTTCAACTAAATCAACAGCAACTTTTAATGCTGCTTGAGCTGTTCTCTTACCATTTCTAGTTTGTAAGAAATAAAGTTTTCCTTCTTCTATAGTAAATTCCATATCTTGCATATCCTTATAGTGATTTTCAAGATTTTGGACTATATTTTCAAATTGACTATAAATTTCATTGTTTTGATCTTTAAGATGTGATATAGGATTTGGAGTTCTTATACCTGCAACAACGTCTTCACCTTGTGCATTCATTAAATATTCACCATATATTGCTTTTTCACCAGTAGCCGGATTTCTAGAAAATGCAACACCAGTACCTGATGTTTCGCCTTTATTACCAAAAACCATTTGTTGAACATTTACTGCTGTTCCCCAACTTCCTGGTATATCATTAAGTCTTCTATATACAATTGCTCTTGGGTTGTCCCATGATCTAAATACAGCTGTAATAGCTTCTATTAATTGAACTTTAGGATCTTCTGGAAAATCCTCTCCTTTTTCTTTTTTATAAAGTTCTTTAAATTGTTTAACTAATTCCTTTAAATCGTTTGCATCTAAATCAGTATCAAAATGAACACCCTTTTTATCTTTCATTTCTTCTAATTTTTCTTCAAAAAGACGTTTCTCTATTCCCATAACAACATCTGCAAACATTTGAATAAATCTTCTATATGAATCATAAGCGAATCTTGGGTTTCCTGTTGATTTTGCCATAGCTTCAACAGCATCATCATTTAATCCAAGGTTTAAAATTGTATCCATCATACCAGGCATTGAAGCTCTAGCTCCTGATCTAACTGAAACTAATAGAGGATTTTCTAAACTTCCAAATTTTTTTCCTGTTATTTTTTCTAAGTCACCCATTTTTTCTTTAATTTCTTCAATAACTTCTGTTGCAATAATTTTACCATCATCATAATACTTATTACATGCTTCAGTTGTTACTGTAAATCCTTGTGGAACTGGAATACCTAAATTAGTCATTTCAGCAAGGTTTGCTCCTTTACCTCCTAATAGGTCTCTCATTTTGGCATTTCCTTCACTGAAAAGGTAAACATACTTCTTATTCTCCATCTCAATACTCCTCCGTTCAATAGTGAATTTATTTGTGTTTTTATTTTTTATATACAAACGGGACCCCATAGTAGTCCCGTATGCTTTGCTATTGACTTTGAGCAATTAATTTTACTTTCCATTCCCAAGCTTTACAAATAATTTTGTAATATTAGTTTTAGAAACTTTTCCTATTACTTTATTTTGTTCTTTACCATCTTTATCTATAACTTTTTCTACCACTGGAATGGAATCTATTTCATGCTCAATTATTTTGCTTGCGACATCATAAGCACTGTCATCTACAGTTACGCATACAATATTAGGCATTCTTGTCATAATCACTCCAACAGGAACTTTATGAATATCTGTTCCTCCTATAGCTATTTTTAAAAAGTCTTTTCTTGAAACTGCACCTATTAAAAAGCCATTGTTCTCTACAAATAGAGTGCCTATATCTTTTAAGAAAAGATATACAATCGCATCATATACCATAGTTTCCTCTGTTACAGAAGCTGGTTTTGACATTATATCTTTTACTTTTATTTTTGTAATATAATCATAAACTAAATTACTTGAAGGTTTTTCTGAATATATATATCCAACCTTTGGTCTTGCATCTAAAATTCCTATCATTGTAAGTATCGCAAGATCTGGTCTTAAAGCAGCTCTTGTGACTCCTAATCTAGATGCTAAAGCTTCACTAGTTATAGGTTGGCCTTCTTTAACTAATCTTATGATTTCTTCTTGACGTGGTGATAATTTCAATGTCATTCCTCTCTTTCTAAAAAAAAAGAGCTAGAAATATTTTATATTCAGAAAATTTTTTCTTTTTACATTTATATTATATCACGATATTAAAGTTTGACTATACCAAATTTTCTGAATTATTAACTTTTTTACCAAAACATTTCTAGCAAACTTCTATTTTTAAGGTTATTATATTATTTTTCTTAAATTTTCATAATATTTCTTATTTTTGTTCTTCTTTATCTATTTCATCAAAATTAACTGTGTAACTATATACACTTTCATCTTCTGCATGTTTTGAATCTTCATTTTCATTAACTTTAGAATTATTTTTTATTTTATTTAACTTATCTTTTACAGTGCCAGCAAAGCCTACAGTTTTTTCTTTAACATCATTAGCTGTTTCTTTAATTATTTTATTTACTACATGAACAGTACCGTCTTCTTCTGTTACTTCTATTGTAATTTTAGTTGCTACTGCTGTTATAACTCCTACAGCAAGAAGTGGTGTTAATATTACAGCTATAACCCCTGCTGCAATTCCTGCATTTACAGGAACATCTACAAGAACTTTTTCATCTTTCTTTATTTTTATTCTTGATATATTACCTTTTTTTATAATATCACTTAACCATTTTTTAAATTCATCAATAGTTTCATATTTTTCTTCTAAATTAAAATTAAATCTTTCTTTTTTCTCTTCTTCAAATTTCTTTTCAAGATAAATTAATGTTTCTAAAACATCACCATTATTCTCTTCTAAGGCTTCCTTAGCCTCAGCATAGGATAACCCTGTTCTTTCAATAATTTGCTCAACTTTTTCTAATGTGATTTCATTCATTCTTATCACTCCTTAATATAATTTAGCATTTCAAGACTTTTTGGTCTTCTTACATAATTTGATGATATTATAAAATATGTAATTTTAAAAATTTCCTTTTTCACATCTTCTGTTAAGTTTAGCCTATATATTTTATCCATTGGTGTTTTATTTAGAAATCTAAGAGAATTATAAGCAGCTTTACTTATAAACATTCCATGTTCTTTAGGACAAGCATCACAAACTCCTCCAAAATTAGAAAGACTTAAATAGTTGGATGTTTTAATTGGTTTTCCACAAAGTACACATTTATCAAAATTTAAATTATATCCTGTTGCTTTTAAAAGCTTTAATTCAAAACTTCTAATTAATAGTTCATAATCTAAAGCATCAGTATTTAATAAATATAAACAAGTAATAAATTCTTTAAAAAGATATCTATTACTTTCTTTCTCTTGCATACATATATCGATAAGTTCGCAAAGATATGATGAGTAGGTTAATTTTTCTAAGTTTCCTAAAAGGCCTTGAAAAGAATTAATTATTTTTCCTTCTGATAAGGTGTAAAGATTTTTTCCTTGAAATAAGGTATATTGCCCATAACACATAGGAAGGGTTATGGACAATATTTTACTTTTGCTTTTTTTAGCTCCTTTGGCTATAGCTGTTACTTTTCCTAGTTTATCAGAAAATAACCAAACTAATTTGTCATTTTCCCTAAAATCTTGAGTTTTTATTACAACTGCTTTTAAATCAACTAAAGTCAGAATTTAAACTTCCAATCTCTATTTGCTTTTTTTATAGCCAAGTTCTCTTAATAAATTAGGATTATCTCTCCACTCTTTTCTTACCTTAACCCAAATCTTTACATTAACCTTTGCTCTAAGAAATCTCTCAAGCTCATATCTTGCAGTTTCTCCAATTTTTTTAAGTGTTTGACCATTTTTACCAATTATGATACCTTTGTGAGAATCTTTTTCACAAATTAAGTCAACTTCTATATCGTATTTTCCATTATCTTTTCTTTTCATTTGTATTATGTCAACGGCAATACCATGAGGTACCTCTTGACTTAAATTTTTTAAAGCCTTTTCTCTTATGATTTCAGCTACTACAAATCTTTCTTGTACATCTGTTATCATATCATCTGGATAATATTTAGGTCCTTCTGGTAGATTTTCAACCATAAGTTCTAATAACTTATCTGTATTTTTTCCCTTTAAAGCTGATACTGGAATCATTTCTTTAAAGTCCATTTCTTTAGAATAATTTGCTAAAGTTTCAGCTACCTTTTCTGGGTCATTTTCATCTACTTTATTTAATACAAATATTACAGGAGCTTTTTGCTTTTTTAATTCTTCTAAGATAAACTTATCTCCTCTTCCAAGGTCACCAGTAGGTGTTGTTAAAAATAATACTAAATCAACATCTTTTATTGACTCTGTAGCACTATTCACCATAAACTCTCCTAACTTATGTTTAGGTTTATGTATTCCTGGAGTATCTACAAATACTATTTGATAATCTTCTCCTGTTAATATTGTTTGTATACTATTTCTTGTAGTTTGAGGTTTATTAGAAACTATTGATAATTTCTCCCCCATTAAATGATTTAATAATGTGGACTTACCTACATTAGGTCTTCCAACTATAGTTACAAATCCTGATTTAAACATTCTTCCTCCTTATACCGTATCCTTTAAGATTAGGTAAATCTTTTCTAGTGTTTTATTTAGATATTATATTTAATCTGTTAATTACTATTCTATCTGTAAATCAACTAATAAGACATATCTTTTTTGAAAGTTTTAAATTTATTTATAGATTTTAATTTTATTGTTTATATATAATTAGTAAAATTTATTAATTTGTTAGTAAATTTCTTTACATAATTAAAATTTTAGAGATAATATAAACATTTTATTTTAAAACTATTATAAAAATTTAAATTTTATTCAAAATTTATAATATACTTATTATCTATATTTATTGCATATAAATTATAGCACTAATTATATTATTTACAAGTATTACATAAGAATTATAACTCTATGCAAATAGTTTAAAAACTAAAAAGGTTACTAAGCTTCCAAAAACCGCTCCAACAAAAACTTCCCATACGGTATGAACTTCTGAATCTACCCTACTTTGTGCTGTTATTAAAGCCATTAAAAAAGCTAATAAAATAATAATTGGCTCTTCAGACATAAGTGCTATTGCTGTTGCTAAAGAAAATGCTATTGCACTATGACCACTTGGCATACCACCTTTTAATGGAGTTCCTTCTCCAAAAAAAGCTTTTGCAGCTATAGTTAATAGGCATACCATAACTAAAATTATAAAAACCATATAAGGATCTGATCCTTTTATCTTACTAACTAATGCATAAGTAGCATTAGTTACCTTTTCCCAAAAAATTATATAACCAACTAAAACTGCATTTATAGCTGTAATTAAAACCGCTCCTGCTGCAGTGTTTTTAGCTATTTTAGCTAGAGGATGGTAAAAGTTTGTTGTAAGATCTACAACACTTTCTATTGCTGTATTTATAAGTTCTGCGGCTATTACCATAGTTATTGTCACTGCTATAATTAAAAACTCCACTTTACTAATATCATATATAAAACAAACTGTAAGCACCACTAACGCCACTAAAAAATGTATTCTCATGTTTCTTTGAGTTCTTACGGAATGAATTATACCGTTTATAGCATAATTAAAACTATCTACAAGCTTTCTCATATTCTCATCAACACCTTATTATTCCCTAGTAATATTTAACTTATTCAATATCTCTTCTTCTCTAGATCTCATTATCTTTTTATCATCTTCCTCCATATGATCATATCCTAATAAATGTAGTACTGAGTGCACCACTAAATAAGAACATTCTCTTATGTAAGAATGATTATATTCTTTACTTTGTTCCCTAGCTCTTTCAAGAGAAAGAACTATATCTCCTAAAATTAATTCTCCATTATCTAGATATGTTATATCAAATTCATAATCTTTATATATTTCTTTATAAACCTTCTTATTTTCATAATCTAACATAGGGAAGGATAAGACATCTGTAGCATTATCTATTCCTCTTGTTTCTTTATTTATTTTTCTTATTTCATCATTGTCTACAAAGATTACACTTACTTGATAACTCACATTAACCTCTTCTTCTTTTAATGCAAATTCTATAACTTCACTTATTTTTCTTTCAAAATCCTCATCTACTGGTAATTTATTTTGACGATTATCAATGTATATCATTACTTTATCTCCTTTTTCTTATTTTCAGTTGGATATTCTATTCTTTGATGATAAATTCCATTTAATGCTTTTAAAAAACATTTTTTTATTTTATTTAAATCTCTAAAAGTTAATTCACAGTTATCTAATTGTGCGCTATTTAATTTATCATTAATTATATTATTAACCATTTGCTCTATTTTTTCTTTTGTTGGTTCATTTATAGATCTAACAGCAGCTTCTACACTATCTGCAAGCATTATAATTCCAGCTTCCTTACCTTCTGGCGTTCTTCCTGTATATCTAAAATCCTCTTCCTTAACATCATCTGGATTCTCAGAATTATTTTTCATTGTTATATAGAAATATTTAACTAAAGTATTTCCATGATGCTGCTCTATTATATCTTGTATAGCCTGCGGCAAATTATATTCTTTTGCCATTTCTAGTCCATCTTTAACATGAGATATTATTATAGAAGCACTTAAATTAGGTGATATTCTGTCATGAGGATTTTCCTTAGTCATTTGATTTTCTCTAAAAAATATAGGCCTTTTAGTTTTTCCTATATCATGATAATAAGCCCCTATTCTTGCTAAAACAGGATTTCCTCCGACCTCTTCTGCAGCCATTTCCGCTAGGTTAGCAACCAACATACTATGATGATATGTTCCTGGAGCTTCCATTAAAAGCTTCTTTAAAAGTGGGTTATTAGGATTTGAAAGTTCCAATAACTTTACAGTAGTTACTACATCAAAACTATTTTCAAAGAAAGGTAATAATCCCACCGCTAATATTCCTGATAATATTGATGCTAGAACTGAAAGAGAGGCTTTTAAAAACACTTCTCTTAAATTATTAGAAATTAAAACTCCTGCTGAAAGGGTTATTATTGCACTTATTATAGCTAAATAAACTGTAATGTATAAAATATCATTTCTTTGTTGCATCCTTCTTATTATGGTTGCTCCTAGCACTGCATTTAATAATGCTAATATTATTATCTCCGGGGCAAATCCCACACAGGCTGCTATTAAAATACAGTTTATAGAGCTTAAGACCATTGACACTCTATAATCTATTAATAATGTTATTAATATAGGGGCACAGGCTAGTGGTATTACAAAAGGTGAAATTATAGATACTGTTCTTGCAAGTATTAAAGCCGTGCAATTAATTATACTTATAAGTATAACCTTTGATACATCATTATATATTTCCCTGTGCATTTTATATAAATAGCTATATTGAATACATAATATACATCCAACAAATATCCCTAACATCAAAAATATAAATATATTTGTATTAGAATCATTTAAAAGTCCTAATTCACTTAAAATTTGTACTTGATCTTCTGTAACTGGAGTACCTTCTTTTACTATTAATTGATTCTTTTTATACATAATTGGAGTAACATTTTTGATAGCTTCTTTTATTTTTTCATCTGTTTTTTCTTTATCAAAAAAGAAATTTGGTTTTATTTGAGCATATGCTAAACTTTGCAAAGCTAATTTTATATTTCTTGAATAATCTAATGACATAACTTTAGTGTCCACAATTGCCTTAGCATTTTGCACATCTGAAAGTTTATCCTCTTCTATAGGGTTTGCATATATTTTTGCAATAGTATCTAAAAGTACTGATTGCATATCTGATATTTGCTCTTTACTTGAAGCTAAAAGCTCTTTGCATTGTTCATTATCTAATTTATCATTTACCTTTTTTAAAGCAGATATCTTATCACTATCTGATGAAGATGATTCTTTTATACTAATTAGCTTTTGAAAAAAATTTTGAATATTTTCTTGTCCTTGTTTTTGAACATCTGTTTTCAAGCTATACTGTTTATCTACCTTATCTGCAACTTCTTGCTGTCTTATCTCTGTTTCTTTTTTATCTTCAATTTCCCTTGGAGCCTTAATATCAGTATTTGCAATATCTCCTACTTTTAAATCATATCTCTTTGTCATTAGTGTAGTTAAAAGAGTTCCATATACAAATATAAAGGTTAATAAAAAAATAAATATTCTTTTTTTATTTTTGCTTATATTAAGCTTTAATTTAAAATGGCCTATCATATATTTATCTTCTCCTCTATTGTTATATTATAATTAATATTATTGTTGAGAAGTTGCTCTTAAAGAAATATCTTGTTCAAATACAAATACAACCTTTAATCTAATTTTTCCCTTTTCTAACTCTTCTGTATTTATTATCTTTTTTATAAATTTAGCCTCACTATCTAAATTTTTAACTATTTCTTTATAAAGTTTGTTTGTAGCTTCCTCAATAATCTCATCCTTTGACTTTTCTATTGGCTTATTTATCTTTTCCTTATATACTATTTTATTTAATATTTTACCCTTTTTTTCTATTTTATCATAGTCCTTAAATTTTTTTGTAGGCTTTTTTATATAAAATTTCTTTCCAGCCACTTCTATATAGATTTCTTCATCTTCATTGCCTGTAAAATCCATAATTTCTCCTTCTATTTGTAAGTCCTTTGAACTTTCATAAAAAGTATTAGCAATAACAACTCCTTCTGCATTAGTATGATATTCTCCTCCTTCTGTAAATCCTCCTACATTTCCTTCAATACCCTCAATTAAAATTTGTCCCTTTTTTATGACATCCCCAGGCTTTACCATAGCAGTTCCTGACGTTGTATATACCCTTACTACCTCCCCATCCATTTTTGCCACTATATTATCCGCAGATTGATTTTTTATTATCTCTGGAGGATTAACCTTTTCCTCTATTTTCACTTTCAATGTAGCCCCTTCTAGCCTTGCTCTTATCCACATAATTTCGCTATTTATATTTTCCAATTTTTTTTCTACTTCATAAACATCTATTTTAGACTTACTTATTCCCGGTGTTACTCCTAATTCTTTTAATTGTTGTCTTACTTCAAAAGGAGAAAGGTATCTTTCTGTCTCAATTTCTATTCCCCATAAAAACCTATTAAGAATAACTATTATCAAAACAAAAACTATAACCCCTATAATTAATCCCTTTTCCTTTTTTAATTTAAATATATAGGTTATTGGTCCCTTCTTTTCTATAACTTCTATCTTACAACCAATTCTTTTACTTAACTCTTTTACTTTTTGGTAATCTGATATATCTATTTCAAGAATCATTGTGCTTATATCAAGTCTTTTTGCCTTTTTAACGTTTACTCCATTATTCCACAAAAGATTTATAAAACCCTCTGGTTTAAGGGTTCTTATTTGAATTTTTATATTTCCCTTTTTTAATCTATTTAAAATCATCTATAGTCAACTCCTCGTATTCTAAAGATTTAAATCTTCCACCAAGGGTTATTGTGTCTCCTCCAATGAAAAGTATTTCTAAATCTTGTCCATTAACAACTATCTTACCTATCTTAGAATTAAGCTTTAGACAATTACTTTCAAAAGACTCAACTCCCTTATGGTTTTCTATTATTATTTCTTTATTGCCAGTAATAGTTACTTTAGGAACACCTACAATTACATCTAAAGGTAGCTGTAATTTTTCTACCACTTTTTCTTTTACTATATCCCTTTTAGAATCCATACAATTCTCCCTTCTTAATATTTCTTCATATTAATTTATGATATTTTTTAGTTATAAATTACATTCTTTAAATATAATTAATTCTATTAAGAAATTAAACCTATTAGAAATTGTTTACACCTTTATCTATAATTAATTTTTTTAGTAAAAAAAAATCATAGAAAATTAATTATTTTTTTAAATGAATTTTTTTAAAAAATAAGCCCTTAAAATTATATTTTATAATTTTAAGGGCTTATAAAAAAAAGAGAACTCACAAAGTGAGCTCTCTTTTATTTATTTAAATATTCTTTAACTATTTGACTTACAAGCTTGCCATCAGCTCTACCAACAGTTTTAGGTCTAACTATTGACATAACTTTTCCCATGTCTTTTATGTTATTTGCATCCACTTCAATTGCTGCTTGCTTAACAATTTCTAAAATTTCATCTTTATTCAACTGCTGAGGAAGGTACTCTAACAAAATCTTTATTTCAGCTTCTGCCTTATCTACAAGATCCTGTCTCTTTCCCTTTTCGAATTCAAGCATAGCTTCTCTTCTTTGCTTGACTTCTCTTGATATTATTTCAATTACCTTTTCGTCCTCAAGCTTTATACCATCAGTCTTTTCGACTAAAAGAATTGCTGATCTAGCAGTACTCAAGGTCTCTGCTTTTAATTTGTCTTTCGCCTTTAAAGCTTGTTTCCAGTCTTCTTGAAGTCTTTCTTTTATTGTTGGCATTTAATTACCTTCTTTCAAAGAAAAATTCTTACTTAAACTTTCTCTTTCTTGCAGCTTCTGATTTCTTCTTTCTCTTTACGCTTGGCTTTTCATAGTGCTCTCTTTTTCTTACTTCTGATAAAACACCAGCTCTTGCACATTGTCTTTTAAATCTTCTAAGTGCTTGATCTAATGATTCATTTTCTCTTACTCTAATTTCTGACATCTTTCTTCCCTCCCTCCGCTAGCTATAATTACTAAAATCACAGCTGTGGGCTAAATAACACACGCTATATTATACAATAGTAGTTTTTAAACTGTCAAGAATTACATCAATTTAATTTTTGTTTTTTTAGCCTGGAGGCCACTGCAAAGTTCTTCCTCCTAAAACATGGAAATGCATATGATTTACTGTTTGCCCACCATCTACACCGCAATTATTTACAATTCTATAGCCACCTTCAGCTATATTTAATTCTTTTACTATTTTATTAATCACAGTAAAGATATGTGCAATAATTTTTGAATTTTCCTCATCTACCTCATTAACACTTGAAATATGTTTTTTAGGTATAACTAGAAAGTGAACAGGCGCTTCTGGACTTATATCATAAAATGCTAATACCATATCATCTTCATAAATCTTTTTAGAAGGTATTGAGCCCTCTGCTATTTTACAAAATATGCACTCTGCCATAAAACTCACCTCCTTACTATCTTAACCTTAAATATAAAAAACTATAATTATAGTTTTTAACCTTATGAATCTTAAAAAATTTTTAGAATATATTTTATTTAAAATATAAAATAATTGTATAATAATAAAAACTAATGTTTAGTTATTAGAAACTATAATCCCCTCTGCATTTTCCAT
This sequence comes from Clostridium fallax, assembly GCF_900129365.1. GTDB lineage: Bacteria > Bacillota > Clostridia > Clostridiales > Clostridiaceae > Clostridium_AH > Clostridium_AH fallax. The sequence goes on along the minus strand of NZ_FQVM01000030.1, from coordinate 3,917 downwards.
ATTTCCAGAAAGAATTTTAGTTTTTACTATTTTTCCGATTAATGATGAACAATTAAATGGTGCTACTACTTTTATATAATTTCTTGTATATCCTTCATAATAACCTTTTTTATTTGAAACCTCTTGTTCAAATAAAACTCCCATTTCTCTTCCTATGTGATTATCTATAAATTCTTTTTCATTTTTATCGTTTAATTCTATTAAAAGTTTACTTCTTTCTTCTTTTTTATTTCCATCTACCTGATTTTCCATATTTTCAGCTTTTGTACCTTTTCTTGGACTAAACTTAAATATATGCATTTTAGATAGCTTTATTTCCTTTAAAAATTCATAAGTTCTCTTAAACTCTTCATCCGTTTCCCCTGGAAATCCTACTATAATATCTGTAGTTATCGATACATCTTCTAAATTATTTCTTAAATCTTTAACTATATCAAAATACTCTTTAGAAGTATATCTTCTATTCATTCTCTTTAAAGTTTCATCACAACCACTTTGAAGAGAAAGATGGAAATGAGGACATAATTTCTTTATGTTTTTAAGTCTTTCAATTACGCCTTCTGTAAAGAAAGTAGGATCTATAGAACCTATTCTTATTCTTTCTATACCATCTACTTTATCTATAATTTCTAAAACATCTACTAAGGTAATTTTTTCTTCTAAATCTACACCATAAGAAGCTATATGTATTCCTGATAGGATTACTTCCTTAAATCCGTGAGCTGCTAAACTTTTAACTTCTTCTAATATCTTATTAGGCTCTTTAGAACAGACAGCTCCCCTAGCGTACGGAATAAGGCAATAAGAGCAGAATCTATTACATCCATCTTGCACTTTTAAGAAAGCTCTAGTTTTATCTTGATACTCTTCTATATTTAAATCCTCAAAGGTTTTATTTTTAAGAACAGATGATACTTGAATTTGTTTTTCACCTTCATCCTTTGCCTTGTTTACCCAGTATACAATTTCTCCCTTGTTTCTTGTACCTAGTACTACATCTACTCCTTCAATATCTCCAACTTCTTTAGGAGCAATTTGAGCATAACATCCAACTACTGCAATAATAGCATCTGGATTTTTTCTTCTTGCTCTTCCAATTATTTGTCTTGACTTTTTGTCACCCATATTAGTTACAGTACAAGTATTTATTACATAAACATCTGAAACCTCATTAAAATCAACTATCTTATAGCCTTCTCTTAAAAATTTTTCTGCCATAGCTTCAGATTCATATTGATTAACTCTACATCCTAATGTAGCAAAAGCTACCTTCATTAAGCTTTCCCTCCTATATCTCCAAGCTCATATTGAAGCAATGAGCCACAAACAAATCCAGCTGTTTCTGTTCTTAATATTCTTGGCCCTAAGGTTACAATATGCGCTTTTAACTCTTCAAGTTCTTTTATCTCTTCTTCTTCAAATCCGCCTTCAGGTCCTATTATAATACCTATGTTTTTAATAGAGTTTTTATCTATTTTATTTATAAGATTTTTTATTCCATATCCCTCTTGATTCTCATAAGGAACCACCACTAAATCCATATCCTTTATTCTTTCTTTAAGGGAATTAAAATCTATTGGTTCCAAAACCTTTGGTATATAAGTTCTTTTACATTGCTTTGAAGCTTCTAATGCTATTCTTTGAAGTCTATCTAACTTTTTAAATTCACCTTTAAGCTTCACATCAACTCTCTCTGTTATTATAGGAATTATCTCTTTAAAGCCAAGCTCTGTTGTCTTTTGCACTATTAAGTCCATCTTAGAAGCCTTTGGTAACCCCTGAAACAAGTAAATATTGATATTACTTTCTTTGTTAGTATCTATTTTTTCTATTATATCAATTAAAACTTCCTGTTTTGATACTAATTTAACTTCACCTAAATATTCTTCTCCTAGCTGATTGTTTACAACTACCTTTTCACCAGGTGAAATTCTTAACACTTTATATATATGTTTAACATCCTCACCTACTATTCTAGCCTCTTCACTATTTAATAGTTCTGGTGGAGTAAAAAATTTATGCATCTAATACTCTCCTTACTTTACCTTTGCAACAATACAGTTCCATTCTCCATCTTTGTTAACTTCCATAACTTCAAATCCTGAAGCTTCTAATTTATCTATAACCATTTGTCTCTTCTCATGGATTATTCCAGAAGTTATAAACAATCCACCTTGATTTAATGCTTTTTTAACATCATCTACAAGAACACAAATTATTTCTGCAATTATATTAGCTACAACAATATCTGCTTTTCCATCTACTACATCTAATAAATTTCCTTCTAATATTTCAATGTTAGAAGCCTTATTAAATCCTAAATTAACTTTAGCAGAATCTACAGCTACAGGGTCTAAATCAACTCCTATAACCTTTTTAGCCCCTAATTTTGATGCTACTAAAGCTAATATTCCAGAACCAGTTCCTACATCAAATACAGTAGTGTCAGCCTTTACATATTTTTCTAAAGCTTCTACACACATTCTTGTTGTTTCATGAGTTCCAGTTCCAAAAGCCATTCCTGGATCTAATTCTATTAATAATTCATCATTTTTCAAATCATATTCTTCCCATATTGGCTTTATAACTATTTTATTTCCTATTTTAGTAGGCTTATAATACTTTTTCCAGTTATTTGCCCAATCTTCTTCTTTCATTTCTGTAACAATAACTTCTCCTTCACCTACATCTATATTAGAATCTTTTAATTCTTTAACTTTATCTTTAATAAAAGCTACTATATCATCAATATTATCTTCTTCTGAGAAATATCCTTTAACTACAGCAGCCTTTCCTTTATATTCTAAAATATTTATATCTGCAAAATCCCAAGTTAAAGGACCTTGTTCTCTATCTAAAATATCATGAGGATCTTCTATAGCAACCCCCTTACAATCTAATCCATAAAATATGCCAGAGATTGGCTCTAAAGCTTCACTTTTAGTAATTACTCTAACTTCTATCCAAGTACCTTGCATCAATATCAATCCTTTCCCTTTTCTTCGACTAGTATTATATTTTACACTTATGTTTTAATGATGTCTAGTATAAAAGTTTTTATACTTTCTATTGATATTTATAAGCATCCTTAATACTATTATACCGTATTTCTCTCTAATAATTTAGGTCTTAAAACTATAGTTGTATTTTTTATTTTCTTTTCTATTATATCCACTATTAATTTACAAGCTGTTTCTCCCATTTTATATATAGGTTGAGCAATAGTTGTAAGTTCTGGCTCCATTATTTGAGATATATTTATATTATCATATCCCATAATGGAAACATCCTTAGGTATATTATAACCTTTTCTTATAAGAATTTTCATTCCTCCTAAAGCCATGATATCAGAACTATATAATATAGCATCTATTTTTTTAATAGATTTTATAAGGTTTTCAGTTGCTTTCATACCACCGGTTATGTCAAATTTACCTTCAAAAATTAAGTCTTTATTAAAAATCCCAAATTCTTTAGATATTTTTTCATAATAATCATATCTTGAATCTGCTGTTTGAACTCCCCTTTCTCCTCTTACAAAAGCTATATTTCTTTTATTTTTTTTATAAAGGTAATCTAATGCTAATTTTATTCCTTCCTGATTAGAGCAAAATACCCCACTATAATCTAAATCTGTTTTTATATATCTATCCACTACAATAAAAGGAACTTTATTGTTCCTCATAAGTTTTAAGCATCTATCATCATTTCCACCAGAAGCTAAAATTACTCCGTCTACTAACCTGCTTATTAAAAGCTTTGTTTGTTTTTTGGTCTTATGTCAATATTTTGGACACAAAAAGTCAAACTTTTTCATGCTGCACTTCTAGCTAATAATTCACATTGATCTGGAGTCATGTAATTAATAGAAGAGTGTATCCTTTTTCTGTTATACCAACCTTCAATATATTTAAATA
>NZ_FQVM01000014.1 GCF_900129365.1 Clostridium fallax | reverse complement strand
AATATACTTATACTTTAAAATAACAGCCTATATTCAATATTATTACAAAAATATTAAAAATTCTTAATTTTTAATTAATATCTTAATATTTTACTATAGTAATAACTTTTAAAATATACATAAAAATATAAAAGACCTCCTTAAGCAAAGAATATATAATTTGCTTAAGGAGGCTTTTTTTATTAAAAGGCCCAATCACCATTTAAGAATATTTGACATTTTTCTCCGTCTTTTGTTTCTCCTAATATATTTAAATCCTTAGTACCAACCATAAAATCTACGTGAGTTAAGGAGTTATTTACACCTAGTTTATCTAATTCTTTCTCAGTGTAATTTTCTCCATTTTTTATACATGCAGCATATGCTTTACCTAAAGCTAAATGGCAAGAAGCATTTTCATCAAATAATGTATTGAAAAATATTATGCCAGATAAAGATATTGGTGAGTGATAAGGAACTAAAGCAACTTCTCCTAAATAATGAGAGCCTTCATCAGTTTCTATTAAATGTTTTAAAGTATCATAACCTTTTTCAGCAGTAAAGTCACAAACTTTACCATCTTTAAAAGTTAAAGAGAAATTATCTATTAAATTACCATTATAATTCAAAGGTTTTGAACTATGTACTACACCATTAACACCAGTTTTTTTAGGTAATGTAAAGACTTCCTCAGTAGGTATATTTGCAATAAATTCAATACCATCTTGAGTTTTTTCTGCTCCACCTGCCCAAATATGGCCTTCTGGTAATTCTATAGTTAAATTTGTTCCTTTTGAGTTTTTATAATGTAATCTTTTAAAACTCTTAGAGTTTAAAAAGTCCATTTTTTCTTTTAAGTTATTAGTATGTTCTTCCCAAGCTTTAACAGGATCCATTTTATCTACTCTTACTATTTTAAATATAGCATCCCAAAGCTTTTCTACAGCTTCATCTTTTGTTAAGTTAGGAAATACTTTAGTTGCCCAACCTATAGTAGGAATTGCAACTATTGACCAAGAATTTTTATTAGTCATAGTTCTTTCATAGAATTCTTTAAGAGCTATACTTCTTGATTTACTAGCCCTTGCAATTCTTTTAGGATCGACATCTTTCATAAGTTCAGGATCAGAGGCAAATATACTTAAAAAGGCAGCTCCTTCTCTTGCATAGGAAACAAGGGAATCCACTTGCCATTTAGGCATTGAATCAAAAATTTCATCTGCACCTTTTAAATATGTGATTTTTGATAATTTTTCATCACTCCAAAGAACAACTACTTCCTTTGCTCCTAAATCATAAGCTTTATTTGCTATAATTCTTGCGAAATCAGCACATTCTATAGGTGTTCTTAATACAAGAGTTTGATTTTTTTGTATGTTTACACCAGTTTTAACAGCCAATGTAGCATACTTTTCTAACATTTCACTATTCATTAAACTCAGTCCCTTCTTAGAAAATAAATACTTTATTAACTTTATTTTCTCATAAAAAAAGTTATATGTCCAAATTATTTTATCAATCATTTATATTATAAAAATTAGAAGTATTAATATTATATATACCTTGAAAAAATGGTTGTCCATTAACTGTTATTTGGCATTTTTCTACATTGTAGTTATAGCATATAGTGTTTACTAAAGTTAAAATTAAGGATTTAATCTTAAAATTAGGTAAATAATATATTTCAGGATCATCACCAAGATCAACTTTTGCTAATGAATCATTTACAGAAAGTATAATACTATTTATACTAATATTAGACTTTGATAATAAAGTAGCTGAGTTATATGGTGGATCATTTAGTACTGATTGGTATAAATCTTTATTACTTATACCATATTCTTGGGAAATATCTTTATCTTCATAATAACAATAATCGTTTAAAGAATCATAAAAGAAAATTCGCACATTTTTTTTATAAGGACTATTTTCTTTTATGCTTTTAAGTTCATAAACATAAGATTTACCACCGGTTTCTAGTATACTTTTTACAAGTCCTACATTAGGAGCATAGTATCTTTTTAAAATCAATCCTTGAGATTTTGAAGTAACTTCAATAGTTTCAAATTCTTTAAAGGATGTGGAAATCTTTTTGTTTAAGGAAGTTATTTCATTAGAATCATAATTATCATCAGACCATTTAGTACCTACTTTTAGGGGACTTTTAAGTAAAATTTCATTTTTATTTTTTTTATCTAATAAATGTGAATTTTTAATAGAATGTTCTTCATAATAAACTAAAGATATATTATCTTCACAAATCTTTAAAAGATAGTTAGAATTACTTGAAAGATCTGTTGTTTTAAATTGAAGTTTATTTCCGTCAAAGGTTTCAATGTACATATAAATTAAATCGTCTTTATATGGTGTTGAGTAGATTAATTCTGTGTTTACTTTAGTAGGTAAATATTTAATAAGATCCATATTAACGTTACCGGAAGGAACAGATTTTGAATCTAAAGATTCTAAATTTTTATCATTCTCAATTAAGTTTGGCATATATGCAATTTTAGAGGAACTTTTACTTATAGTAAAGAAAGTAAAGATTAAAAAAATTATTCCTATAAATGTAATAAAAAAATTCTTCATAAATTCACTCCATTATAATAAAAATTTTATCATATTTAAAAAATTTATAATTTATATTATATCATATATAAAAAGGTGGGGAAAACATGTATAAATTATTAGAAACAATATTAAAAAATAACGAAATATATACAAAAGAGGGAAATTTAGCATCTTATATACCAGAGCTTAGTAAAGCCAATAGGGAGGATTTGGGAATTTCTGTAGTTACTCTTGATGGAAAAGAATATTCTATGGGAGTTTGTGATAAGCCTTTTACAATTCAAAGTATATCTAAGGTACTTTCTCTTTTATTAGCAATAATGGATAATGGACGAAATAATGTGTTTTCAAAGGTAGGAATGGAACCTACAGCAGATGGGTTTAATTCAATTGTAAATTTAGAAATAAAGAATCCTATTAAACCTTTTAATCCAATGATTAATTCTGGAGCCATTGTAACAACATCTCTGATATATGGAAAAGATAGAGATGAGAAATTTGAAAGAATTTTAGATTTTACAAAGAAAATAACAGGAAATCCTAATATAGATTATAATAAAGATGTTTATTTATCAGAAAAGGAAACAGGAGATAGAAATAGAGCATTAGCTTATTTCATGAAAAGCAATAACATATTTAAGGAAAATGTAGATGAAGTTTTAGATCTTTACTTTAAACAATGTTCTATTAATGTTACTTGTAGAGATATAGCTAAAATAGGGGCTGTACTTGCAAATGATGGAATACTTCCATGGAGTGGAGAGAGAATAATTTCAAGAGAAGTTTGTAGAATAGTTAAAACTATAATGGTTACATGTGGTATGTATGATGCATCAGGAGAATTTGCAGTTCATATTGGAATACCAGCTAAAAGTGGTGTTGGCGGAGGTATAATGGCAGCTGTACCAAATAGAATGGGAATAGGAGTTTTTGGTCCAGCTCTAGATGAAAAGGGAAATAGTATAGCTGGAATACACTTACTTAAGGATTTGTCAGAAGAATTAGATTTAAGTATATTTTAATTTAACAGGATATAATAATATATATTTGAATATTTTTAAGATATTAATATAAAAAATTAAAAATAAATTTAAAAAAGTCATAGATTAGTATCTTTAATCTATGACTTTTTTAATTAATAATATAGAGAAATAAAAATTAAACTCTGTATTTATAAATAATCATATAAAAATATATTGGTTTATAATAAAGTTTACTAAGTTACAATAAGTATTAAATTTTAAAGAATTAATTTTATAATTTAATAAAAATTTTATTTTTTAAGACAGAAAATTATGATTTAATTAAAGGGTATGTTATATTATAATGTAATCATTATTAATACAAAGGAAGGAAGATGAGGATGCTAAGATTCTTAGATGGAGGAGAATCTCATGGCAAGGGATTAGTAGCTATATTGGAAGGTATTCCTTCAAATTGTGAAATAAATATTGAGAAAATAAATGAAGAATTATCTAGAAGACAAAAAGGTTATGGAAGAGGAAAAAGAATGGCCATAGAAAGTGATAAAGTTGAAATATGGTCTGGACTTAGAGGAAACAAAACCACAGGAAATCCCGTAACCTTAGTTATTTATAATAAAGATTATGATAATTGGAAAGAGTTTTTTAAAAGAGAGCCAAAGGAAGAAGAAATAATAAAAAATGCAAGACCTGGTCATGGAGATTTAGTAGGATTTTATAAGTATAGAACCGGTGATATAAGAGATGTTATAGAGAGAACATCAGCAAGAGAAACTGCTATAAGAACAGCAGTAGGAGCTTTTTGTAAACAAGTACTTAATAATTTTAATATAGAAATAAGAAGTAAAGTAAAATCTATAGGTGAAGTTTATGATATAGATTGTGATTTATATAAAGAGGAAGTTTGGGAAAAAGTTTTAAAAAGTCAGGTTAGTATTTTTGATAAGCATTGTGAAAATAGGGCAAAGGAATTAATTGATAGATGCAAGGAGGAAGGAAATACTATAGGAGGTACAATTTTTGTATCAATAAAAGGTGTTCCCTTAGGCCTTGGAAGTTATTCACAGTGGGATAGAAAGCTAGATGCTATAATAAGCAAGGGAATTATGTCTCTTCAAGGAATAAAGTCTATTTCCTTTGGTAGAATAAATGATTTATCTCTTTTAGGAAAGAATTTTCAAGATGAGATTTTTTATGAAAATGGTAAAATAATAAGAGATACCAATAATGCAGGTGGTATAGAAGCTGGTGTTTCAAATGGAGAAAACATAGAATTTACAGCTCTTATGAAACCTATACCGTCAATAAAAGGTGGTATAAGGTCTGTAGATTTAGTCAATAAATTTAATGTGGAAAGTAGATATGAAAGATCTGATGTTTGTGCAGTAGTACCAGCAGCGGTGGTAATTGAAAATATATGTGCTTTTGAAATATTAAAAGAATTTTTACAAAAATTTGGAGGGGATGAACTGGAGGAAATAAAGTCAAATCTTTATAGATTCCTTTCAACTCTTTATTAACTGGAGGAGATACTTTGGAGAGATTACTTATATTAGATGGAAACAGTTTAATGAATAGAGCCTTTTATGCAATTCCATTACTTTCAACTAGTGAGGGAATTTATACAAATGCAGTATATGGATTTACTAATATGCTTCTAAAGATGAAAGAGGATATAAAACCAGATTATATAGTTGCAACATTTGATAGGAAAGCTAAGACTTTTAGACACATAGAATATAAAGACTATAAAGCTGGAAGAAAGAAAATGCCAGATGAGCTAGGAGAGCAATTCCCTATTGTAAAAGAAATGCTAAATCTTTTAAGCATTTCAATTTTTGAAATGGATGGCTTTGAGGCAGATGATTTAATTGGTACTGTTGCCAAGTATGCAGAAAAAAATAATATAGAAGTTTATATAGTAACAGGAGATAGAGATGCTCTTCAATTAGCTTCTGATAATATAAAAATAGTCCTTACTAAAAAAGGAGTAACAGAAACAGAAGTTTACGATAAAAATGCAATGATAGAGGAATATGGAGTAACTCCTACAGAATTTATAGATGTTAAGGGACTTATGGGTGATAAATCAGATAATATTCCAGGAGTTCCTGGTATAGGAGAAAAAACTGCTTATAAACTTATAAAAGAATATGGATCTGTAGAGGGTGTTTTAAGTAATATAGATAATATAAGTGGTAAAAAGCTTAAAGAGAACCTTACAGAATATAGTGAGCAAGCTATATTTTCAAAAAAATTAGCAACCATAAAAACAGATGTTCCTGTTGAATTTTCTTTAGACGAGATAAAATCTCAAGATAATTTTGATATAGATGGATTAAGAAAACTTTTATTTAAATTACAAATGCCAACAGTATTAAAAAAGCTTGAATTAGAAGAAGATTCAATAGAAGATCAGTCAATTCAATATACAAAAGTTAAAAGTTATTCAGATATTAAGAATTTAGAAGATTCTATAAAGGATAAAATATTTATAACTTTTAATTTAAAAGATGAAGAGGTGTATTCAAAATTATCTATAGAAGATATTTTTATATCTATAGAGAATGAAAATTATATAATTTCTTATGAAACATTAAAAGAAGATAAAGAAGTATTTTCTCTAATAAAAGGTATATTAGAAAATCAGGACATAAAGAAAATTTCTAATAATATAAAGAATGCTTTAACAGCATTAAGAAAAGAAAATATAAACCTTAAAAATCTATATTTTGATACTGCAATTGCAGCATATTTATTAGATTCATCAAAGGGCAAGTATCCATTGATAACCTTAGTAAATGAATACTTAGGAAAAGATCCAAAAGGTGAAGATGAGGAGATTTTAATTAAACTTAATTCCTATTTAAATGATCTTTATGAGTGTTTATATAAAAAGATAAAGAAAGATTCTATGGAAGATTTGCTGTTTAATGTAGAGTTACCTTTAGCAGAGGTTTTATCTTCTATGGAACAGTTAGGATTTAAAGTCAATGAAAATATGTTAAATGAGCTTAGGGTAAAATTTAAAGATGAGCTTGAGAAAACTGAAAAAGAAATTTTCACTTTAGCTGATGAAAGTTTTAATATAAATTCACCAAAACAACTTGGAAAAATACTTTTTGAAAAGTTAGACCTTCCGGTTATAAAGAAAACAAAAACTGGATATTCAACTAATGCTGAAGTTCTAGAAAAATTATCAGATAAGCATCCTATAATAAATAAAATAACTTACTTTAGGCAGTTATCTAAAATTTATTCAACTTATATAGAAGGATTAAGTGCTGTAATAGATAAAGATGGATGCATTCATTCAAACTTTAATCAAACTGTTACAACTACGGGAAGATTATCATCAACAGAACCTAATCTTCAAAATATTCCTATTAAATATGAAATGGGAAGAGAGATAAGAAAGGTATTTATACCTAGGGAGAAAGATGATGTTATTTTATCAGCAGACTATTCTCAAATAGAACTTAGAGTACTTGCAGATATAGCTAAAGATGAAAATATGATAAATGCTTTTAAGCATCATTCAGATATCCATACAAAAACTGCATCAGAGGTTTTTAATGTACCTATAGATGAAGTTACAAAGGAAATGAGAAGTGGAGCAAAGGCGGTAAACTTTGGAATAGTATATGGAATTAGTGATTTTAGTTTGGCTCAAGATCTTAATATAACAAGAAAAGAAGCAAAAGAGTATATGGATATATATTTTGATAGATATCCTAATATAAAGAAATATCTTAAAGACATATTAGTGGAAGCTAAAGATAATGGATATGTTAAAACTATTATGAATAGAAGAAGATTCATTCCGGAAATTACAGCTTCAAATAAAATGGTAAAAGCTTTTGGAGAAAGGCTTGCTATGAATGCACCTATTCAAGGAAGTGCGGCAGATATAATAAAGCTTGCTATGGTTAATGTGTATAAGAGACTAAATGAAAAATCATTAAAAAGTAAAATTATACTTCAAGTTCACGATGAATTAATATTAAATGTAGTTAAAGAAGAATTAGAAGAAGTAAGAGATTTAGTTAAAGAAGAAATGGAAAATGTAATTAAATTAAACGTACCATTAGAAGTAGACATAAATACAGGAAATACTTGGTATGATGTAAAATAGGAGGGGAAAAATGATTAAAATCGGCTTAACTGGTGGAATTGGATCAGGTAAAAGTACAGTTTCTTTAATGTTTAAATCAGCAAACTTTCCACTAATTGATGCTGACATCATTGCACGGGAGGTTTTAAAGAAATATCCTGAAATATTAGATAAGGTTAGAATGAATTTTGGAGACAATTTCTTTGATTGGAGAGGAGAATTTAGAAGAAAAGAATTTGGAAATCACATATTTAGGTTTCCAAAAGAAAGAGTTAAATATGAAAATATAATAATTCCTTATATAAAAAAAGAAATCTTTAATGAATTTGATAATTTTGAAAAAGCAGGAGAAAAGGTAGTTATTTTAGATGCTCCTACTTTAATAGAAACAAAATTAAACGAGGATATGGATTATATTATTTTAGTTTGGGTTGATAATAAAGTTCAGCTTACAAGATTAAAGGAAAGAGATAAGTTAACTCAAGGAGAAGCTATAAACAGAATAAATTCTCAACTATCTTTAGATAGGAAAAAAGATTTTGCTAATTTTATAATAGACAATGGTGGTAGCTTAATTGAAACTAAGAAACAAGTAGATGATATTATAGATATTTTAAATATGTATAAGTAATATGATTGGAGATTAATATGAAGTTAAAAAAGCTTATAGTAACATTAGTATTTATAGTTATTATCATATTTGGTTCTATAAAAGTTCTATATGGTTATATGTATCCTTATAAATATGGTGATATAGTCAATAAATATAGCAAAGAATATAATCTTGATCCCTTATTTGTTTTATCTGTAATTAAAGCAGAAAGTAATTTTAATTCTAATGCTGCATCTCATAAAGATGCACAAGGTTTAATGCAAATTACTGATCCAACAGCAAAATGGGCAGCGGAACAAATGGGAATTACTGATTATAATAAAGATATGTTAAAAAATCCAGAATTTAATGTAAGAATGGGTTGTTGGTATTTAGATAATTTAAAAAAAGAGTTTGGTGATAAAGACTTAGTTTTAGCAGCTTACAATGGTGGAAGAGGAAAAGTAAATCAGTGGCTAAAAGATAATCAATATTCTAAAAATGGGAAAGATCTTCATTATATTCCTTTTAAAGAAACGGATAAATATGTTAAAAAGGTTAATACTAATTATAAAATATATAAATTTTTATACAGAAATAAATATATAAAAGCAATTAGTTAATAAATGTTATTAATTAATAAAACTTGTCAAATAAGGGATAAAAATATATAATTAAATTAATCAAATGAAATTTTTAGTAAAAGGAGAAGCTTAAGATGAATAAAATATCAATTATAGGTGCTGGTGCTGTAGGAGCAACAACAGCTTTTTCACTACTACAAAAAGGATTATCATCAAAACTAGTTATTAATGATATAAATAATGATAAGGCAATGGGAGAGGTACTAGATTTAATGCATGGTAGCTCACTTTTAAAACCTGTAGAAGTTACTGTAGGTAGTATTGAAGATACTAAAAATTCAGATATAGTTATAATAACAGCAGGTGCAGCTCAAAAACCAGGAGAAACTAGATTAGATTTAGTAGATAAAAACTATAAAATTTTTAGCGGTTTTGTACCAAAGCTTGCAAAGTTAAGCCCTAATGCTATATTTTTAGTTGTAGCAAATCCTGTTGATGTATTAACTCAAATAACATATAAATTATCAGGACTACCAGCTCATAGAGTTATAGGCTCAGGAACAGTTTTAGATACTGCAAGATTAAAATCTTTGCTTGGAAAATATGTAGGAGTTGATGGAAGAAATATTCACTCTTATGTAATAGGAGAGCATGGAGATTCAGAATTGGTTACTTGGAGTTCTACAAGAGTTTCTAATATACCAATAAAAGAATGCTGTGAACAATTATCTTTAGATTGGGATAAAGATATTGAAGATATAATAGAAAATGATGTTAAGAATTCTGCTTATGAGGTTATAGCAAAAAAAGGAGCTACTTATTATGCTATAGCAGTTGCAGTTACAAGAATATGTGAAGCTATTGCAGGAAATGAAAAATCAATTTTAACTGTATCATCTCACTTAGAAGGACAATACGGATTAGATGATGTTTATATTGGAGTTCCATCTATAGTATCAGAACATGGTATAGAGAAAATCTTAGAAATAGAACTAAAAAAAGAGGAAAAAGAAAAGTTAGAGGAATCTGTTAAAATCTTAAAAGAAGTATATAATGATGTTTCTAAAAATAATAAATAATATTTAAAAGAAACTTAATTTAAGATAGAATAAAATTAAATTTTTATTCTATCTTATTTTTTATATATGAAAAAGTTCTTTATAATCTTTATATAAAATATAAATTAATAAGAATAATTTAATGGAGTTTTATATGGTTAGACATTGGGATTATAGTGTAGAGCTTTCAAATGATTTAGAAAAAGATTTAAAAAAAGGTAAATTACTAGCAGAAGGTCATGAAGGAATAGTTTTTTTACTTCCTAATAATAGAATTCTAAAAATATTTAGGGAAGAAAAAATATGGAGAGATGAGCTTTATATTTTAACAAAAACTAAGGGATCTAAGTACTTTCCAAAGGTTTATGAAGCGAATACTAACTATATAGTAAGAGAATATGTAAAAGGTGAAAGACTAGATGATTATATTAAAATTAATGGATTATCAAAAGAACTTGCTTTAAAGCTTTATTATATGCTTATGGAGTTTAAAAAATTAAAGTTTAGAAGGATAGATATAAGATGTAAGGATATATATGTATCAAAGGATAAAATAAAAATTATAGATCCTAAAAATAATTATAAGAAAGTGGTAGGATTTCCAAGGCATTTAATGAAGGGCTTAAAAAATCTTAATGTATTAGATAAGTTTTTAAAAACAATTTACAAAAAAGATAAGAAGCTAGCGAAGGAATGGAAGGAGCACTTTGAAAATTATATAAAGTTTAAGTTTAAATAAGTAATTGTATAAATCTATATTAAAATTGTATAATATTTTTAAAGGCAATAACATCGTATAGAGGTGAAATTAATGAGAAAAAACTTTAAATTTAAAGATAAAGAAGATTTAGAGATAAATTGTTATAAATGGACTCCAGATAATGATATAGAAATGAAAGGTGTAATTCAGCTTGTACATGGAATGGCTGAAAATATAACTAGATATGATTATTTTGCAGAAAAGTTATGTAAAGATGGATATATTGTATATGGTCATGATCATAGAGGTCATGGATTTACAGCTAAAAAGAATCTTTTGGGATATATTGCAGATGATGATGGCTTTAATTGGATGCTTAATGATATAAAGGAATTAACAGATATAATAAAAGAAGAAAATAAAGATTTACCTATAATTTTATTTGGTCATAGTATGGGTTCCTTTTTAAGTCAAAGATATATAGAACTTTATGGAAGTGAAATAAAAGCAGTTATTTTATCAGGAACTAATGGAAAACCAAGTCCTCTAGTTAAATTAGGGAAAGCTATAGCTAAATTTGAAATGAATAGAAAAGGAAGAAAAAATATAAGTAGTAAATTAGAAAAACTATCCTTTGGAAGCTTTAACAAGCATTTTAATCCTGTTAGAACTAGTTATGACTGGATATGTAGTGTTGATGAAGAAGTAGATAAATACATAGATAATAAGTATTGTGGATTTACTTGTACATCATCTTTTTATTATGATTTATTTAATGGATTTGAAGATATTCATAATAAAAAAAATTTAAATAAAATACCTAAGAATCTTCCAATATATATTTTTGCAGGAGAAGAAGACCCTGTAGGTAATTTTGGTAAGGGAATACTTAATCTTTATAATATTTATAAAGATTTAGAAATAAAGGATGTTGAATTTAAATTATATAAAAATGGAAGACATGAAATGCTTAACGAATATAATAAGGATCAGGTTATAGAGGATATTTTATCTTGGTTGAAAAGTAGAGTTTATTAAATTATAATAATTTTTAAGAGAGGTTTTCCTCTCTTATTTTATGCTTTTAGAAAGGATTACAGATGAAAGATGAAATTTTTATAAATAATATATTAAAAAAAGCAGAAGAGGCCTATGAAAAAGGAAAACTTTTAATAGCTTTAAATTATTATTTAAAACTTTTAGAATTAGATAATAAAAATGAAGATTTTTATATAAATGTAGCATTAATTTATGATGAATTAGGAGAAAGAAAAGAAGCTAAAAAGTATTACGAAAAAGCAATAGAAATTAATCCTTATAACGGAAGAGGATATTATGGACTTGCAGTTATTTATGATGAAGATAAGGAATATGATTTAGCTATTAAAAATTACAAAAAAGCAATAGAAATTAATCCTTGCTATGATAAAGCTTATTTCTTCTTAGCTAATGCTTATGATTTAAAGGGAAATAAAGAGAAAAGCATATATTACTATAAAGAATTACTAAAAATATCTCCTTTAGACTTTTGGGGAAATTTAAATTTAGGTTCTATCTATGACGAAATAGGGGAAATAGATAAAGCTTATAAATATTTTAAAAAATCATTAGAAATAAAACCTTCTCATTATATGGCTTTATTTAATATGGCAGTAGTATGTAAAAAATTTAATTCTATAAATAAGGCTGAAAGTTATTATAAAAAAGCAATTAATAAAAATCCAGGTTATCCATACTCTTTTTTAAACTTAGCTGTTTTATATAAAGAAGAAGGTAATATAGAAAAAGGATTAGAAATATTATCTAAGGGAATAAAATATAATCCTAATTGTGAATTTTTATATTATAATAGAAGCTGTTTTTATGTGAATTTAAATATGATAGAGGAGAGTTCTAAAGACTTAATAAAAGCAGTGAAACTCTATCCAGGATTTCTTCAATATATAAAAGAAGATGATGAACTTATAAAAACTAAAAATGAAAAAAACTTTATAGAGTTTATAAAAACAATAAAATAAAAAAATTTATATTAAGGCTTAATTATATGTTTTATAATTAAGCCTTAATTTTTTTAATAAAATTTTAAGTACTAGGAAAGAATAACTCTATAGTAATTGAAGGAAAGGAGAAAAACAATGGGTAAAAAATTTTTTGGTGTGTTACAAAGGATTGGTAAAGCTTTAATGCTTCCAGTTGCATTATTACCTGCAGCAGGATTATTATTAGCTTTTGGAAATATGCTTAGAAATCCAGCTTTTCTGCAAAATGCTCCCTTTTTAGCATCTTCAGGCTTTCAACTTTTTGCAAGTGTTATGGAAAATGCAGGAGATATTATATTTGGTAATTTATCACTTATTTTTGCAGTAGGAGTTGCAGTAGGACTTTCAGACGGAGAGGGAGTTGCTGGACTTGCAGCTATTGTTGGTTTCTTGATTTTAAATGTAACTATGGGTACATTTGTTGGAGTTACATTAGATATGACTAAAGACCCGATGTATGCATTAGTTATGGGTATACCTACACTTCAAACAGGGGTTTTTAGTGGTATTATAATAGGAGTTTTAGCATCCTTCTTATATAAAAAGTTTTATAATATACAATTACCACCATACTTAGGTTTTTTTGCAGGAAAGAGATTTGTACCTATAGTAACAGCGGTGGCAGCATTATTATTAGGAATATTAATGACCTTTATATGGCCACCTATTCAAAGTGGACTTTTTGCTTTTTCAAAAAGTATGATAGATGCAAATAGAAATCTTTCTGCTTTTTTATTTGGTATAATTGAGAGAGCATTAATTCCTTTTGGACTTCATCATATTTGGTATAATCCATTTTGGTACCAATTTGGAGAATATATAGATAAAGCAGGAAATCTTATAATTGGAGATCAAAATATATTCTTTTCACAATTAAAAGACGGAGTTAATTTTACAGCAGGAACTTTTATGACAGGAAAATTTCCAGTTATGATGTTTGGTCTTCCAGCAGCAGCATTAGCAATATATCAAGAAGCTAAACCAGAGAACAAAAAAGTTGTATCAGGGATTATGGTTTCTGGAGCACTTACCTCTTTTTTAACAGGTATTACAGAGCCTTTGGAATTTTCTTTCTTATTTGTAGCTCCAATTTTATTTGGAATTCACTGTATACTTGCTGGTTGTTCATTTTTGGTAATGAATTTATTAAATGTAAAAATAGGTATGACTTTTTCAGGAGGAATTATAGATTTTATTTTATTTGGAGTAATTCCTAATAGAACCCCTTGGTATTTGGTCATAGTAGTAGGATTAGTACTTGCAGTTATTTATTATTTCTTATTTAGAACTGCAATTAGATTATTTAATTTAAAAACACCAGGAAGAGAAGATAATAAAGAAGACTTAGTATCTACAGATTTAGTAGACGATCTTCCAATTAAAGTTTTAGAAGCTTTAGGTGGCAAAGAAAATATAAATAATTTAGATGCTTGTATAACTAGATTAAGAGTTATTGTTAAAGATAATGAAAAAGTTAATAAAGAAGAACTTAAAAGACTAGGTGCAGCTGGTGTTATGGAAGTTGGGAATAACATTCAAGCTATTTTTGGACCTAAATCAGATACTCTAAAATCTCAAATAAAAGATGTTATGGAAGGAAAACCTCCAACAAAGGTTCAAGATGTTCCATCTAGGGAAGAATTATTAAAGGAAGGATTAGAAATAGGTGATGAAAGTATAGTAGCACCTTTGTCTGGTAAAGTGTTAGATATTTCTGAGGTGCCAGATTCAGTATTTGCTCAAAAGATGATGGGTGATGGTTTTGCTATAAATCCTTCTGGTGGAGAAGTATTTTCTCCAGTATCAGGAACTATATCTATTTTATTTCCAACAAAGCATGCAGTAGGTATTACATCTGAAAGCGGATTAGAAATTCTTATACATGTAGGAATGGATACTGTTTCTTTAAATGGAGAAGGATTTAAAGCTTTTGTAGAACAGGGTGATTCTGTAAAAGCTGGGCAAAAACTTTTAGAAGTAAATATAAAAGAAATAGAAAATAAAGTTCCTTCAATAATAACACCTATAGTTTTTACTAATCTTAAGGAAAATCAAAAAATAGTTATTGACAAAAATATTAATATAAAAGGTGGAGAAGATATAGTAGCAAAGGTAGTAAAAGAATAATCTTTTATATTTTATTAAAATTTTATATAAAATTTATAGAAATTAAAAAGCTATAATTGATAAATAAAAAATATCAGTTATGGCTTTTTTGTTTGTTTGAAAATGCATAAAGTTTAAATAAATTCATAATTATGGTAAAATGTGCAATGATATGCAAAGTATAAAATACTATTCCTATTTGAAGTAAAATAATGTAAGATAATGTTATAGGAGGAGTTATAATGGAAAATAAAATTCATAATTATGAATTAATATACATAAATAAAAGTAAATTTAAAAATATAAGTTTATTTTGGATTATATTAATTGTATTTTTTTCTTGTTTAAAATACATGGATTATAAAATAACAGAAGATATAATACATATATGTTGCATTATTTTATGTTTATCAACTATGCTTATTGCTTTTGTAACATCTAATTATGTAAAACATGACTTTTTTTTGTTTACAGGAATAGCATTTTTATTTATAGCGGCTATAAGTATTCTTCACATAGAACCTAATAATTCTAGAGAGAGTTTATTACTTCTTTATAATCATCATTATTATGATATTTCCTTAGAATTTAGTGAGGGAATGTTTGTATATTGGGGATATAAGATATTAAATAATAATATCTCTTATAAGAAGGCAAATATAATATATGTTTTTTGTACAGCTGTTATATTTATTCTCCAATACAACATAAAGAACTCAAATTATAAAAATAGAATATCAATAGAATATATAGTGTCTTTAATTACAATTTTCACATTGTTTTTTATATTGTTTAAACTAAGAAATAAAAAATGTATAGAAGAAGATAAAGTATGTTATTTTAAATTATTTATATTTTTAATTTTAATTAGTGATTTTTTAAATTTATTTGTAATAAGTAAGTTTAATAAGCAATTATTATTTCTTATAAATATAGGGGAATGTTTTGCTTATAGCATAATATTTACTGCTATATTAGATAAATTATTTAATAAACCATATAATCTATTGTTTACAGATTTATATAAAAGAAATGAACAATTATATGAAATAAATAGAAAAATAATAAATAGAAACAAAGAATTAGAAAAACTTCAAGAAGAATTAAAAGAATCTGAATCTACATATAAGAATTTATTTAATAATTTACCTCTTCCTATTGCTATAATTAATAGGGAAAATTCAAGAGTAATATATGCAAACAAGAGTCTTAAAGAACTTTTTAAGTTAAACGATATAAAGAAGATAATAAATAAAAACATAAAAGATATTGTTAATTTTAAAGAAGATATTGATGAAAATATAAATAAAACTTTAAGTATAGAAGCGGAGCTTAAAAACAGTGATAAAAATATTCAATTAGAAGTTAGAAGATTCGGAAACAATGTAATTCTAGATGAGAATATATTAATATTTCAAGATATTACTGATGACAAAAATATTGAATATATGAAGTCTAAAGTAGAGAAAAAGAAATTAGAAGAAAAAATTAGAAATGATTTTTTATCTAATATTTCCCATGACTTAAAAACACCAGTAAATATTATATATAGTGCAATGCAGCTTCAAAATATTTTTTTAGAGAATGATAACTTCGAATCTATAAAAAAATATAATAGAATAAATAAAGAAAATTGTATGACCTTAATAAGACTTACTAATAATCTTATAGATTGCTCAAAAATTAATAACGATTATTTAAAGCCACAATTTGAAATTATAAATATAGTAGATCTTATAGAAAATACAGTTACTCATATGGTTGAGTACAGCAAAAGTAATAATATCAAACTAATATTTGATACTGATGAAGAAGAGATATTTGTATTATGTGATAGAAACTTTATGGAAAGAATAATTCTTAATTTGGTGTCTAATAGTATAAAGTATACAAAAGCAGGAGTTATTTTAGTTACTTTAAAGATAAGAGGAGTTTATGTAGATATAAATGTTGAAGATAATGGAAAAGGAATGGATGAAAAATTTCTTCAGAAAGCATTTAATAAATATAGTATAGAAGAAAAGCATAAAGATATTTCTTATAGAAATAGTGGTATTGGATTATATGTTGTAAAAAACTTAGTAGAACTTCAAGGTGGAATTATAAAAATTGAAAGTAAAAAGGATAGAGGAACAAAGGTAATAATAACTTTTATGAGGGAGTGTATTTATGAATTTTAATAAAGATATATATCTTCAATTTAATAATAAAAGATATCATATAAGTGTTTTATTTTTAATAATACTTTTCCTTAATATAGTATATTATTTTTTAACTAATGATTATATAATGACAGAAATTATTATAGAAGCTATATGTACAACCATAGGTCTAGTTATAGGAATAATTTCAATTTCTAAATATACTACTAGGAATAGAAATCTATTTAATTATATAGGTATAAGTTTTTTTACTATTACTTTTGTTCAAATAATCAATTTGGCATATTTAGTAGGTGGAATACATTATCAACTAAATAATTTCTCATATTTAGCTGTTAATTACGGAGAATATAGTATATTTATAATTGCATATTTTGCTTATAAATATAGAATTAAGTATAGTAAATACTTTAAGTTAAACATACTTCTTTCAGGAGTTTTAGCTATTTTACTAACAATAAATTATTCTATGATAAGCAGAGGATATGTGTCTTTATATATCAGTAGAAACTTTTGGTTAGCTAACTTCATAATACTAACTGTAATATATGTTATAGGAATATTATTATTTACCTTTGGAAAATTAAAATTGACTGCTATAGAAAAATTCTATCTTTTTACCTTTATGGCTTTTTTAGGTATATATCAAACATCTAGTAAAATTTTATATTTAACAGATGGTATCTATGATTTAAGATTATTATTTATAGTACATGTATTTAAATATTTAGCCTATTACACAATATATGAATCTATATCAGAATTTTTAGTTAATAATACATATAATCAAATATATACAGAACTTTTAGTTATAGAAAAAGATAGGGAATATTATAACAAGATTTTAAGTGATAGAATGAATCTTTTAAAAGACTTAAATAGAATGATTAAAAAAAGTGAAGGCAAATATAAAGATTTAATAAACTCAATAGAAGATCCAGTCATAATTTTAGATGAAAAATCTATAGCTTATTTAAATAAGACAGGATTAGATTTATTAAAAACTCTTAATATGTCTACAAAAACTATAAAAAACAAAATGGATTTCATATCTAAGTTTAACTTAGAACAAAAAGGTAATAATTTTTTATTTAGTTATAAAGATTCAGAAGGAAACTACAGAAAATGTCAGTTTAATGATTTTTTAATAAGTGATAATTCATTAATGATTTTAATAAAGGATATTACAGAGAGCTTTAAGGTGAATTTATTAAAAAAGGAACTAGAAAATTATTTAACAGAAGAAAATTTAAAAAGAGACTTTTTTACAAATATATCACATGAACTTAGAACTCCTGTGAATGTAATATTTTCAGCTCTTCAATTAAATGATATATATATTAATGATAAAAATAAAAATGGACTTATGAATAATGGAAAAAATATAAAAAGGAATTGTTTAAGACTTATAAGAACTATAAATAACTTTATAGAAACTAATAAAATATATGAGGGGTATGTTACTCCTAATTTAGAGGTAGTAAATGTGGTAGAGTTAATAGAAAGTGTTGCAGAAGCTGCCTATGTTTATTTTGAAAAAATGAATTTTAAATTTACCTTTGATTCAGAGTATGAGGAGATATTTATAAGATGTGATAAAGAATTTTTAGAAAAGATATATTTAAACTTATTATCTAATAGTGTAAAGTACGGAAAAGTTATGGGTCAAATATGGACAACAATACAAATAAAAGGGGATAAGGTTGTAATAACAGTAAAGAACGATACATCTCCAATGGTTCATGATGAAGATATTTTTGAAATATTTTCAAAGGCTAATCAGCCTTTTGCAGTTAGAAAAGAAGGAAGTGGACTTGGCCTTTTTATAACTAAATCATTAACAGAACTTATGGGTGGCAACATTCTTCTTGAAAGTCGGGAAGAGGAAATACAGTTTATTTTAACTTTTGATATTTTAAGGGAAGATATAGACTACTCATCTTATTATGAAAAAGAGGAATTTTATAATATTAATGAATTAAAGGAAAAGGTAGATATAGAGTTTTCAGATATATATATATAAATAAAAACTATGAAACTAAACTTTATAAAATTTAGTTTCATAGTTTTTTATTATATGGATAAATTTAAAAATCTTTCTATATGAAAATAAATATTAATATTATTTTTGAGAAATAGGAATGTTTATAATAAACTTAGAACCTTCTCCTAAATTTGAAATTAAATTTATAGAACCTTTATGTTTTAGAACTATTGATTTTGTAATAGCTAAACCTAAGCCAGTGCCGCCGCTTTTTGAGTTTCTAGATTCATCTACCCTTACAAAAGGATTAAAAATAGTTTCTATTTTTGATTTATCAATGCCTATTCCAGTATCATAAAAAATAATATTAATATGATCTTCATAACTATTTAAAGTTATTATAAACTTAGTGCCAGGAGGATTATATTTTAAGCAATTAGTTATGATGTTTGAAAAAGCTCTATCTAAATTTTTACTATCAAAGTCTACTAAAATTGGAGTTTCAGGAATTTCAAAATCATAAATGAAACCTTTATCCTCAAGTTCTGTTATATAGTTTGCAATTAAGGTCCTCAAAAATTCACAAATATCTTGATTTTTTAATGAAAGAGAAAAATCAGGACTTTCTAATTTAGAAAATTGAAATAGCTCTTGAATTAAATCATTAGCTCGTATACTGTTACTTTCTATAACAGATAAGTATTTTTTTAAATCTTCCTTAGATATATCATTTGTTTTATTTAAATAACTAGAATATCCCATAATGCTTGCAAGAGGATTTTTTAAATCATGAGATATATCTAAAATTAATCTTTTTCTTTGCTCTTCAGATTTTTCTTTTAATTTTCTTTCCTTTTCAATTTTCATTGCCATAACATTGAAAGCATCAGATAAATCTGCAAATTCATTAGTAGTTTCAAGCTCTATTCTAGCATCATATTTTCCATGGGCAAGTTTATTTGCACCATCAATTAATTTTTTTAAAGGCTTTATAAAATATCTAGAAGTTATTCTAGAATAGATTATAAATATAAGAGAAAGTAATAAAACACATATTAAAATAGAAATAGATGCAAATTCTTTACCATTAATCTTAGTTTTTCTAGTGGTGAATTCACGATATTTATCAGCTGGAATAGCAACAATTAGCATAAATCCTTTTTCTTTGTTATAACTTGATTTATATATGTAATCATTAGAATCTTCTTTACTATCTAAAGGAACCTCTGAATAATCTGAGTCATTAATCATTCTATTAAAGTCATCTAGGGTGATTTTATCATTAAAACCTTTAACTTCACCTTTAGAGTATATTATATTAAAATCCTTATCTACTATTAAAATAAATCCACCTAATTCTTCTAATTTAGAAGAATCTATAGATTTATAATTTTCATTCATAAGTATATTAGGATCATGCATATTTGATGGCAAAAGATCAAAATAAATTAAAGCTACGAAAGTAGCTATAATCGTAGAAGATAATATAACAAAAGACATAAGTATAAAAGAAATAATATAATTTTTTAAAAGTAAATTTGCTAATTTTTTTCTTTTAGGTTTGTGATTGAAAATTTTCATAATTAAAATTTCTCCATTTTATAGCCTATTCCTCTAATGGTTTTTAGATATTTTGGAGATTTTGGATTGTCTTCTATCTTATCCCTTATATGGCTTATATGAACCATTATAGTATTATCATCACCATAATAAGGCTCACCCCATACTATTTCATAAAGTTGTTTTTTAGTATATACTTTCCCAGCATTCTCTATTAAAAGTTCTAAAATTTTATATTCTTTTGCATTTAATTCTAGTGGAATATGATTTTTTTCTATAGAGCAACTTTCCTTGTTTAACTTTAAATTTCCTAAGGTTATTTCATTAGATACAGCATCGCTATTATATTTATAATATCTTCTAAGTTGAGCATGAATTCTTGCTATAAGTTCTATTGGACTAAAGGGTTTTATAACATAATCATCTGCTCCTAATCCTAAACCTAATATTATATCATTATCTTCCCCTCTTGCAGTTAAAAAAATTACAGGAATTTTGCTTTTAGATCTTATATGCTTTAATACAGCAAGACCATCCTTTTTAGGCATCATAACATCTAATAATGAAAGATTTATATCCTCTTTATCAAATATTTCAATAGCTTCTTCACCATTTTCAGCTAAAAAAACATTAAAGCCTTCTTTAATTAAATGAAGTTCAATAAGATTTCTTATATCTAGTTCATCTTCAGCTAAAAGTATATTCATATTTTCACCTCTTTAATAATTCTGTTAATAGATTATAACATATATTTATTTTAAAAGTAAAAATAAGTATTTGTAATATAAAGGTATTTATCAGAATAAATTAATAAATAAAGGAGGAATAATATGAATTTATTTAAGGTAGATAATAAAGTAAATATAGGAGATTTTTTAATTACTTTATTATTAATATCTGGAATACCAATAATAACGACTTTTTTTATAACTAATATTAAAGAACAATATGAAATCTTAAATAAACCTAATTTTGCACCGCCAAATTGGATTTTTGGTGTAGTTTGGCCAATACTTTATTTATTAATAGCTATAGCGACTTACAGAATATATCAATATAAAAAGGAAGGAGTGGATATAAAGACAGCATATATTTTTAATTTTAGTCAGCTGGCCTTAAACTTTTTTTGGCCATATATTTTTTTCTTGTTAAGACTTTACGGCCTATCTTTTATCGTAATAGTTCTTTTAGTAATATTATCATTTATAACTTTTATTAAGTTTTACAAAATTGATAAGATATCAGCATTACTTATTATCCCTTATATAATTTGGTTATCTTATGCATCAGTATTAAATTTTTATATTTGGAAATTGAATGAGATGTAGTAATTTATAAAATTATAAATGCTCATATGAATTACAATTTTTAGAATAATTATTTAGAAAAAACTTATTTACTTAATTAAAATTAAATAAAAAAACAAAAAACTATAATAAAATGAATAAAAAATATTGTTATATAAGTTAAAATATGGTATAAAATATATAAACATTTAAAATTTGTTAATAATTTTATTGTATTTATTAATTAAATAAATGTTTATAAGAATTAAAAAATAAATAAGCAAAGAATGTCGAAAATCAATAAGTAGAATAAAGGGGGTGAATCTATATATTCGTTTACTTAATAGATGACGGATATATAGTATATTATGAAAAGAAGATCAATAGCACTGTTAACTTTATTTATGGCAAGTTCTTTTGTTTTAGGGGCATGTAATTCTGGTGAAAAAGAGCCACCGGCTAGTAATGAACAATCTCAAAGTGAGGATAAAGAGGATAGTAAATTAAAAGAAACTCTTAAAGCATCAGAACCTTCTAAAATTCCAGAAGTAGCTAAAAAGAGAGATGATACTTTAGTGGTAGGAACAGTAGATCCATCAGGAAAATTCTGCCCAATTTATTCAGATACTACTTATGATCAAAGAGTTTGTGAACTTTTGTTTAATGGACTTATAAGTAATGATGAAAAGGGAAATCCTATACCAGATGTAGCTGAAAGTTGGGAGATATCAGAAGATGAGAAAACTTATACCTTTAAGCTTAAAAAGGGAATTAAATTTTCTAATGGAGAAGAATTAACGGCTAAAGACGTAGCATTTACTTATACTGCAATTTGCGATCCAAAGTATGATGGGGCTAGAACTGATGCGGTTGAAAAGTTATTAGGATATGAAGAGTATAGAAATGGTGATGCAAAAACTGTAGAAGGAATAAAGATTATAGACGACTATAATATTTCCTTTACTTTAAAAGAGATAAAAGCTTCTGGAATATATGATTTTGGTTATGGAATAATGCCAAAGAGTGTTTATAACTTTGAAAAGGGAAATATTCAGGTGTTAAAAGATAAGTTTTTACAACCTATAGGATCAGGTCCATATAAGTTTGTAGAATTTAAACAAGGGCAATATGTAAGCTTTGAAAAAAATCCTGAATTTTTTAAGGGAGAGCCTAAAATTCCTAAAATTATAATGAAGGTTACAAATGCAAAAACTAATATACAAGAACTTCAATCAGGTAATGTAGATATGGATTCTATACCAGCAAATAAACAAAATATTCAAATGCTTCAAAGTGCAGGATTTTTAAATATACAATTATATACTCAAAATTCTTATGGATATTTAGGATATAATACAAGAGATCCTAAATTTGAAGACAAAAGAGTTCGTCAAGCTTTAACTTATGCTATAGATAGAGAAGGATTTTTAAATAACTATTATCAAGGATATGCTACTATATCAAATACTCACTGTTCACCAGTTTCATGGGCATATCCAGATGAAAGTAAATTAAATCCTTATAAATATGATCCAGAAAAAGCTAAGGAATTGTTAGATGAAGCAGGATGGAAGTTAAATGAAACTACAAAGATAAGAGAGAAAGATGGAGTTCCTTTAGAAATTAGATGGATGACTTATACAGAATCTAAATATGTAGAAAGCTTAATTCCTATAATCAAGGAAAACTGGGAAGCTATAGGGGTTAAGGTTACTCCAGAACTTATGGACTTTGGAACATTGTCAGAGAAAGTTCATACAAAACATGATTTTGACGTTTACAATATGGCGTGGAATTTATCAATAGATCCAGATCCATCAGGAATATTTTCAGCAGCTCAAGATTCAGCAGGAGGATTTAATGGTCCAGGTTGGCATCCACAAGAATCAGAAGAGTTAATCCAAAAGGGATTAGCAACAACAAATCAAGAAGAAAGAAAGAAAATATATCAAGAATGGAATGAATTAGTTAATGATGAACTTCCTTATACATTCTTAGGATCTAATAAAGAATGTGTAGCTGTTAGTTCAAGAGTTAAAGGATTAGAGTTATCAGCTTATATTAATTGGACAGCAAATATTCATGAAGTAGAATTAGTTACACCTTAATTTTAAAAGTAAATATTAAATCAATATAACTTAAATTACAAATAAAAAGAAGGAGATTGCTCCTTCTTTTTATTTATTAATAATGGTTTTTGTTATATATAATTTATTATTTAAAAAATAAAAAAAGTAAATTAATATAGTTTTGAAAAAATTTCTTTATATTTATACAATTAATATAAAAGCTTTTCAATAAATTCTTTATAATAAACTAACTTATTCAAGAAATTTTTTAATAAATTGCAAAGAATTTTATTTAATATAAATAAAATTAATAATAATATAAATTCCAAAAAATTCACATACATAATTTGTAAGGAATAATAAAGATTATTAAAAATAGGGCCAAAAAAGTAATAAATTGATAAAAAATAATTCTACAAAGAAGGATATGCTTAAAAAATAAATTACAATAATGTAAATTTTTAATTAGAAAATGTTGTACATTTATAAATTTTGTGGTATAAATATATAAAGATTTAAAATTTGTTAACATTCAAAAAAAACTGACAATATTATTAATTATATTTTATGGGGCAATTTAAATATATTAATCTATTGTTAGAAAATGATTAACATTAAAATGATGAGCTAATAAGTTAATAAAGAAGGGGGTGAATCTACTTAGATTTAAATAAAAAAATAATAATCTAAGTAGAAAATTAATGAAAAGAAAGTCAATTGCGTTACTTTGTTTACTAATGTCAGCTTCATTTGCTCTTGCAGGATGTGGTGGCGGAAGTGATAATGTTTCAAGTAATCAAGAATCAGGAAACAAAGAATCTACAGAAAAAGAGATTCTTAAAGCAAAGGATCCATCTAAAATCCCAGAAGTATCTAAAAAGAGAAAAGATACATTAATAGTAGGTACTCAGAACCCAGCAGGACAATTTTGTCCAATATATTCAAGTACAACTTATGATAGTACTGTTAATTCTTTAATATTTGAAGGACTATTATCAAATGATGAAAAAGGAAATGCAACTGCTAATATGGCAGATTTACCAGAAATATCAGATGATGGTAAAACTTATACCTTCAAAATAAAAGATGGCATAAAATTCTCAGATGGTTCTGATTTAACAGCAGATGATGTAGCATTTACTTATACAGCAATTTGCGATCCTAAGTATGATGGACCAAGAACAGATGCTGTAGAGGGATTAGTTGGTTATGAAGAATATAGAAATGGTGATGCTAAATCTGTATCTGGTATTAAAGTTATAGATCCACATACAATTTCATTTACTTTAAAGAAAGTAAATGCATCACAACTTTATAATTTTGGTTATGGCATAATGCCAAAGAGTGTATATAACTTTGAAAAAGGAAATATTCAAGTTTTAAAAGATAAATTCTTACAACCAGTAGGTTCTGGTCCATATAAATTTGTAAAATTTGAACAAGGACAGTACATAAGTTTTGAAAAAAATGATGGTTATTGGCAAGGTGAACCTAAGATTCCAAATATCATAATGAAGGTTACAAATGCTAAAACAAACATACAAGAACTTGAAGCAGGAAATGTTGATATAGATGATGTTGCAGCTAAAAAGCAAAATATTCAAATGCTTCAAAGTGCAGGTTTCTTGGATTTACAATTATATCCCCAAAGTGCTTATGGTTACATAGGATTAAATTTAAGAAATCCTAAATTCCAAGATAAAAAAGTTCGTAAGGCTTTAATGTATGGGCTAGATAGAAAAGGCTTTATAGATAACTATTATCAAGGATATGGTGCAGTGCAAAATACTCATGGTGCTGTAGTATCTTGGGCGTATCCTTCAGAGGATTCATTAGAAAAATATGAATATAATCCAGATAAAGCTAATGAATTATTAGATGAAGCTGGTTGGAAGATGAATAAACAAACAGGACTTAGAGAAAAAGATGGAGTTCCATTTGAAATAAGTTGGTTAACTTATACTGATTCTAACTATGTTGATAGTTTGATTCCAATTGTTAAAGATTGCTGGGGAAAACTTGGTATAAAGGTTACTCCAGAGCTTATGGAATTTGCAACATTATCAGAAAAAGTTAATGATAAGAGAGATTTTGAAATTTATAATATGGCATGGAACTTATCAATAGATCCAGATCCATCAGCAATTTTCTCAAAGAGTCAAGATGTACCAGGTGGATTTAATGCTGTAGGATGGCATCCAGAAGAATCTGATAAATTAATGGAAGAAGGAATTGCAACTACTGATCAAGAAAAGAGAAAAGAAATCTATGGAAAGTGGATGCAACTTATAAATGATGATCTTCCATATATATTCTTAAATAATAATAAAAAGTGTACTGTAATAAGCTCTAAAGTTAAGAATATTAATCCATCAGCATATGTTTCTTGGACTGATAATATTTATAAAGCAGAAATTTCTACTAATTAATATAGAATAATATTTTAAAAGTTAAAATAATATACTTTTAAAATTCAATTTAAAATTAAAGAATTAGTGTATTATTGCACTAATTCTTTTTTTATACTATAAAATTTATATTATTATTTAAAAGTAAACATATAAATAGTAATTAAAGAAATATTTCTATATAAATTTAATATATAGAGTATATAAACATTATTAAAAGTTATGTGTAAATTAGGATTATGAATAAAAATTCTAATTATTTAATTAATAAAAGGGGGCAAATAAAATGATTATAAAAAATGGAAATATATTTACCATGGCAGGAGAGCCTTTAGAAAGAGGAGATATTTTAATTAAAGATGGAAAGATTAAAGAAGTTGGGGTAGATTTAAATTATGAAGAAGAAGAAATCATTAATGCTGAGGGAAAAATCGTGATTCCAGGTATGATAGATGCTCATTGTCATGTTGGTATTTTCGAAGAAAATATGAGAGCGGAAGGTTCTGATGGAAATGAAATGACTAATCCTGTAACACCGGAACTTAGAGCTATTGATGGAATAAATCCTTTTGATAAATCCTTTGAAGATGCAAGAGAAGGGGGAATTACTACTGTAGTTACAGGACCTGGTAGTGCTAATGTAGTAGGTGGACAATTTGTAGCATTAAAAACTTATGGAATTTCAATTGATGAGATGATTTTAAAAGAACCTGTGGCTATGAAAGTTGCCTTTGGAGAAAATCCTAAAAGAGTTTATAGAGAAAAAGGAAAAACACCAATGACAAGAATGGCTACAGCAGCTATTCTTAGGGAAACTTTACTTGAAACTTTAAACTATATAGAGAAAAAAAAAGTCGCAAAGGAAAAAGGAGAATTTTTTGAGAAAAAATTAAAATATGAATCTTTAATTCCTGTAATTGAGAAAAAAATACCTTTAAAGGCTCATGCTCATAGAGCTGATGATATATTAACAGCTATTAGAATTGCTAAAGAGTTTGATTTAAAGATTACTTTGGATCACTGTACAGAAGGACACTTAATAGGGGAACAAATAAAAAGAAGTGGAAAAGATGCTATAATAGGTCCTACAATGACAACTAATTCTAAAATAGAATTAAGTAACAAAACTTTTAAAACTCCTAAAGAATTAGTAAATAAGGGAGTTAAGGTAGCTATTATGACAGATTATCCAGTAATTCCTATTAAATATTTACCAGTTTGTGCCGCATTAGCAATGAAGGAAGGACTAAGTTTTTATGAATCCTTAAAGGCTATTACAATAAATGCTGCAGAGATTGTGGGAATCGATAATAGAGTAGGTTCTATAGAAAAAGGAAAAGATGCTGATATAGTTATATTATCAGGAAGTCCCTTTGAACTTTCTACAAAAACATTGTATACTATAATAGATGGTAAAGTTGTATATAAAGAAGCGTAATTTTATATAAATAATAAATAGTTACCTTTAAAGGTAACTATTTATTATTTATATAGACTTTAAATTAGAAAGGAATTAAGGTATGGGAAAAGCTTTATTTGTAACAGAAAAACCCTCTGTTGCTATGGATTTTGTAAAACTTTTAAATATTAAGGGTAAGAGAAATGATGGGTTTATTGAAGGAGATAAAGCAGTATTTACTTGGTGTGTAGGACATATGGTAACTATGTGTTATCCAGAAGCTTATAATGAAAAATTAAGATTTTGGAACCTTAAAGACTTACCTTTTTTACCTAAAGATTATAAATATGAAGTAATAAGTGGAGTGAAAAAACAATTTGATATCGTATCTACTTTATTAAACAGAGAAGATATAGATACCATATATGTTTGTACTGACTCTGGAAGAGAAGGAGAATATATTTATAGATTAGTAGATCAAATGGCAGGAACTCCTAAAAAGGCGAAAAAAAGAGTTTGGATAGATTCTCAAACAGAAGAAGAGATAAAAAGAGGTATAAGAGAAGCAAAACCTTTAGATGAATATGATTCCTTAGGTGATTCTGCATATTTAAGAGCTAAAGAAGATTATCTTTTAGGAATAAATTTTTCAAGACTTCTAACTTTGATATATGGAAGAAGAGTTTCTGATATATTAAAGGAGGATAAAGTTGTTATTGCAGTAGGAAGAGTAATGAGCTGCGTTTTAGGGATAGTAGTAGACAGGGAAAGAGAAATTAGAAATTTTAAGAAAACATCATTCTACAGATTAAATGGTAAGTTCTCAAAGGATAAGGAAGAATCTTTATATGAAGGAGAATGGAAATCAGTAGAGGGCTCTAAATATTTTGAAAGTAATTTACTTTACAATGAAAATGGATTTAAAAAAGAAGAAGACTGTAAAAAACTACTTCAAGAACTTTTAGATGAAGGAGATGGAGTGGTAGATTCTGTAAAAAAGACAAAAGAAACAAAATATGCACCGCTTTTATTTAATTTAGCAGAAATTCAAAATGAATGTAGTAAAAAGTTTAAAATAAGTCCTGATGAAACTTTAGGAGTTATACAAAAGCTTTATGAAAAGAAACTAGTAACTTATCCAAGAACAGATGCTAGAGTTATATCAACTGCTGTAGCAAAAGGAATAAAAGGAAATTTAATAAAACTTTTAAAACTTCCATTAGGAGAAGATGTGGAAGGATATGTAAATGAAATTTTATCAAATAATTGGAATAGTAAAATATTAAAAAGTAAATATGTAGATGATTCCAAAATAACAGATCACTATGCTATAATTCCTACTGGAGAGGGAAATTTACAGGGAATAAGTAAAAGGGAATATGAAATATATATGCTTATTTTAAAGAGATTCTTAGCTATATTTTATCCTGCTGCAAAGTATAATAAAGTTCAAGTTATAACAAAAATAAAAACAGAAAGTTTTTTTACCACAAAAAAGGTTTGTGTTGAAAAGGGATATTTAAATATATTAAAAAATCAAGATAATAAAGAAGAAAGTAATGAATCTGAAATTTTAAATTCCTTAAGAAAGGGTAACAAAATAAAAATTGAAGATTTATACATAAAAGAGGGGGAAACAACTCCACCTAAAAGATATACAACAGGGTCTATTATTATTGCTATGGAAAATGCAGGGAAATTAATAGAAGATGATGAATTAAGAGAGCATATAAAATCACAGGGCATAGGTACATCTGCTACTAGAGCAGAAATAATAAAAAAGCTTATTAATATTGGTTATTTAAAATCTAATAATAAAACACAAGTTTTAACCCCTACAATTAAAGGTGAAATGATATATGAAGTTATTAAATCCTCAATTCCGTCTCTTTTAAATCCTATATTAACTGCTAGTTGGGAAAAAGGATTAAAGATGGTTTGGGAAAAAGAAATAATACCAGATGTGTTTATGGGAAAACTTGAAAACTATACAAAAAACAATATATCTAAAGTTATGGAAAATTGTAATTTAGCTTTTATAAATAGAAGACTTATAGAAGTTAAAAATATATATGAAAAATAAATCTATAAATTAATATATAAAATATATGAAAAAAACTAAAAGCTAGGAATTTTCCTAGCTTTTAGTTTTATCTATAAAATTTAAAAACACAAAAAATTAAAGAATCTATTTTTATTTAATAAAAATCTTTGATAAAAATGTTATTATAATTGGTGCTAAAAATACTGTCATTAATCCAGATATTCCAATAGATAAACTGCTCATAGCACCTTCAGTTTCTCCAAGTTCTAAAGCTTTAGTTGTTCCAACAGCATGGGATGCTGTTCCTAAAGAAATTCCTTGAGCCACTTTATTTTTTATTTTAAATATTTTAAATATTAAAGGTCCGATTATAGCACCTATTATTCCTGATAAAATAATAGCAGCTACAGTAATTGGAAGTAATCCATTAAGCTGTTTTGAAATTTCTAATCCTATAGGAGTAGTAACTGATTTTGGTACTAAAGATAATAATAAATTTTTATCTAAGCCTACAAGAGTAGATACTAAAACTACACCAAGTATAGATGAAATACATCCAATGAAAACACCTAATAAAATTGGTAGAGCATGTTTTTTTAATAAATCTAATTGTTTATATAAAGGAACAGCTAATATTATAGTAGATGGTCCTAATAATAGATTTATAAATTGAGCACCTTTATTATAGGTATCAAAACTTGTGTGAGTTAAACTTAAAAATATTATAATAAGTATTATAGCTATTAAAAGTGGATTAAAAATTGCAAGTTTAGTTTTTCTATATATAAAAAGCCCAATTTCAAAGGCTATTAAGGATATTACTATTCCAAATAAAGCATTATGCGTAATAAATTCCATTTGAGAGCCTCCTAACTTTTCTTTCTTTCAACAAGAAATTGCACAACTAATCCAGTTATAGCTATAACTATCATAGTAGTAAGAATACAAACTATTAACAATTTAGCCCATGCACTTTTTAATATTCCAAAAGATGATATTAAACCAACACCAGCAGGAATAAAGAAAAAAGCTAAATGGTCTAGAAAAAAGTTTGAAACTGTTTCAATTGCTGAAACTTTAATTTTTTTTGTCATTAATAGTACTAAAAGTAAAATCATACCGATAATATTACCTGGTACAGGTAGATGAAAAATATAAGATACAAATTCACCTATTAAATAAATAGATAAGATAATTATTAATTCTCTAAATAATTTCATTCTAAATCCTCCTCAAATTACTTTTATAATTTAGCACATTTTTTTAAAATGATAAAACTTAATATTTAAAAAAAATAGAGGTGTTAAACAATTACATTAGCTGATATTAAAAGTATATAGTATATATTATATATTTTCTCGAAATACCTTCGTTTTTGAGTAGTATAGGGAGAATTTTAGGAATATATGTATTTTTTATAGGAATTTTTAAATGAAATTTATAAATCTACAAAAAAATATTCTAAATCTAAATTAAAAATATATTAGATTTAGAATATTTTATTATTATTTTAATAAAATATTAAGGTTTCTAAATATTAGCTATATGTTAAAATTTAATTATTATTTAAGATAAGTGTATTATTTATATCAAGAGAAGAGAGTTCTTTTTTTATAGTTTCTAAATTTAAGGTGCTTAAAAAAGATTCAGGAAAGGATAAAGCTTTTTCAAACATAGCCTTTGCTTCAGATAAATTTCCTTTTTCTTTTAGTATAAGGCCACAGTAAAAAAAGGGTTCTGAAAAATTTACATTTTCATCTATTAGAGATTTAAAAATTTCAAAAGATTTATCTTTTTTATCTAATTTATAATAAATTTCACCTAGATTTGCAAGGATTACAGGAGATGGCTCATATTCTAAAGCTTTATTATTTATATCTAAAGCTTTTAAATAGTCTTTATTTGCAATTAGCATATAACCTAAAGTTTCATAAATAGATAAATTTTCTCCATCCTTTAATAATTTTTCTAATATATCAATAGAATCATTTATTCTTTTTTCTTTCCACATTATAAGAGATTCCGTAATTTTTATGTTGTATAAATCATGTCCATAAAAAGTTCTAGATTTAATTATTTTATTAAATACATTTTTAGCTCTCTCCAATGAACCTTCCTTTAGCTCTACAAGAATATAACTTTTTATTATTTTTGCCTTAGAAGAGTTACTTAAAGCAGCTTTTTTATACCATTTTAAGGCTTTATCATAGTTTTTTTTACTGTAAGCAAAATTGCCTAATAATCCAAAAATTAAATCTTTATGTTTGAAGGCCTTATATATTAAATAAATCCAAAAAATAATACTTCCAACTAAAACATTTATGAAAGTTATTAACACAGCCCCAACTAATATTATAGAATCAATGGTTAGTATAGATTTAGTTCTTTTCTTTTCCATTAATATTCCCCCAATTTATAATATTATATTGTAATAATTATACTATCTTTTAAAGATAAGATAAATATATTAGAAGAAATATTAGAAAAAGCTGTAGGTTTGAGAGAATAGTTAGTATTTGATATAATAAAAAGGAATAAATTAAATTAGAAAAGGAGATACTAATGATTAAAGCAGTTTTATTTGATCTTGACGGAACTTTAATTGATACAAATGAATTAATTCTTCAGTCTTTTAGATATGCCTTTGAAAAAGTATTAAACTTAAAAGTAGATGATAAAGAAATAACTAAAATGTTTGGAGAGCCATTAAAGTATAGTTTCAAAAGATATAGTGAAGAGCACTTAGAGGAACTTATAACAACTTATAGAGGGTACAATGAAGATATACACGATACAATGTGCAAGGCGTTTCCAGGGGTTATAACTATGCTAGATAACCTTAAAGAAAAAGGGCTAAAACTTGGAATTGTTACATCTAAAAGAAAAGTTCTTGCAGAACGTGGTATGAAAATTGCAGGAATATATGATTACTTTGATGTAGTTGTAAGTCCAGAGCTAACTGAGAATCATAAACCACATAAGGAACCGGTAGAAAAAGCTTGTGAACTTTTAGGAATATCACCTAAAGAAGCTATAATGGTTGGAGATAGTCCTTATGATTTACTATCAGGAAAGAGTGCAGGGGCAAAGGTTTGTGCAGTAAATTATACAGCATTGCCAATTGAAAGATTAAAAAAGGAAGAGCCTGAATATTATATAGATGAAGCTTTAGAAATTATAGATATAGTTGAAAAAGAAAACTGGCATGTAGCTTAAAAATATTAATATATTAGTATAATTTTGAAAATCATTTTCATAGAAACTTTTTATCTTAATATCTTAAAGAAAACTGTAAATATTTATATTAATAATAAATAAATCATAAAAAAGAGCAAACTTCTTAAAAGTTTGCTCTTTTTTATATAAGAAAATTATTTAAATTTCTTTTTGTTAGGTTTAGTGCTTTTTTTATTATTGGTTTTAGTATTTAATTTAGGTCTATTATTTTTTATAGTGCTTTTTTTATTTTTAGGCTTATTGTTTTTAATAGTAAAAGATTTAGTAGATTTAGCTTTTGATGTTTTTTTTGCTACTGAAAATCCAAATTTTCCAATAGATTCACTAGGAAGAGGATAATATTCTCCATGACAATAAGCTATTAAATTAGCCCATTCAAAATGAATTTTTCCCTTATCATCTAATAAATCACTATTAACTAAAGAATTAGTAACTTCTCCAATAAATAAATCATGAGTACCTAAAGGAATAATTTGTTTTACTTTACATTGTATATTTACAGGACATTCCTTTATAAATGGGGTAGTAAAGGATTCATCACTACCTAAACTAAAATTCATTTCTTTAATTTTATCTAAATCTCTACCAGATCTTACTCCACAAAAATCTACAGCTTT
Source organism: Clostridium fallax (assembly GCF_900129365.1). Taxonomy (GTDB): domain Bacteria; phylum Bacillota; class Clostridia; order Clostridiales; family Clostridiaceae; genus Clostridium_AH; species Clostridium_AH fallax. The sequence continues at coordinate 33,979 of NZ_FQVM01000014.1, read as the reverse complement.
AGTTAAATTTTTAGATGGTAGGTTAACTGTAAATTCCATAGTTTCTTTTATATATTCATAAGAAAGACGCTCAGGACGTATTGATATACCAATCATAGGAGGTTTTGTACAAATTGTTGAACACCAGCCTATTGTTAGTACATTTACTTTACCTTCATTATTCTTACATGTTACAAGAACAGCAGGAACAGGATTTAAAATTGCGCTACCTTTAAATTTTTCTTTTTTCATATTATCCTCCTAATTTACAACTAGTTAAACTTATATATAAATTATATAAAATATATTTATAGGTGAAAAGAATAAGTGTAACTAGAAAGTCATTAGAAAAAGAGAAGTCTTTTTTTTAAGGCTTCTCTTTTTACTATTAAAATCTTATTCTTCTTTTTCTTCTATGTCTTCTTCCAGAGATTAATTTTATTATTAATAAAATTAATATTATAATTACTGCAATTACTATTAAAGAAACAATATATAAGCCAATATTTGCTTTAAATAAAGTACCTTTGGTTATATTAGCTTTTAGATTATAGTCTTTTTCATACACTCTTTCTGAAACCTTAAGTTTTAATAAATTATTATTACCAGCTAAATTCCATGCATCTACATCAGTTATATTAATTGTAGTTTTTAGATCCTTTTTATTTATTTCGTTATTGTAATATGATACATCCTCTGTTAAAACTAAAGGAACATCAATTGTTTTTGTAGGACCAAAGAATTTAAATGGTTTATAATTTACAGTTATTTTATCAATTTCTGTACCAGCTTTAAATGCAGGAACCTTTTCCGCTTTATAACTATAGTCCATTATTTTATTCATATCATCAAAAACTATTTGATCGTTTGCATCATACTGAGATTGCAAAACAGCTCCAACGATTTTTCTACCATCTCTTTCATAAACAGAAACTAAACATCTTCCAGCAGGAGTAGTGTAGCCTGTTTTACCACCGATATTACCATCTTTGCCAAGACCTTTGTTTCTATTTTCTAAGTTAACAATAGAGCCATCCCCTAAATGGATTTGAGCTTTATCAGTTTTCATTACATCACTAACCCAAGAGTTTTCGAAGGCAGCTCTTCCTAAAACAGAAAGATCATAAGCTGTTGAATAGTGATCATCATTATGAAGTCCATTAGGAGTTATAAAATGAGTATTAATCATACCTATTTCTTTAGCTTTATTATTCATAAGATCACTAAATGCCTTAGAATTACCAGAAACAGAATCTGAAATCATATAAGCTGCATCATTAGCAGAAAACATTAATAAAGCTTTCATTACATCATCTGCAGACATTTTTGAACCTACAGTTTGAGGTTTAAAATTTACATTTAAAGCATATTCAGGTTGCTTTTTTGCAGATTGAGTATATTCTAATGAATCATTTGGAGATTTATTTTCAGCAAGAAGTAAACCTGTCATAAGTTTTGTAGTACTTGCTGGATATTTTTTTTCATCACCGTTTTTGGCATAGATTACCTCACCGGTGTCATAATCAATAGTTACAGCTGCTTTACCATGAATAGTTGGAGGCTTGGCATCTGAAATTTCATCGGCTTTTACAATTTTAGCAGATGAAGCGAAAATTGAAATACTAAAAGTTAATAATAATGTTGTGATTATAGGCTTACGTTTCAACATACATCTCTCCTGTTAATTTTTTTAGTAAATATTTAAAGTATATCATTTATATAAATGTATAACAATAAAATCGTATAATTTTCCAATAATTTTATATTAAAATTATTGGAAAATTAATAGTTTTTTTAGTAGAAATATATCAAAAGAAGGTAGAATTTTAATAATAGAATAAGTTCATACCTTCTTTTAAATTTTATTTTTCTGTTTTATTTAGCATATCTAGAACTGCTTTTTTAGCTTTAAGTTCAAGAGAATCATCTAAAGGTTCTAAGTTAAAATTTTCATATTTTTTATTTAAGGCTAAAGTAATAAGTCTATCTGCTAATTCAGGATTCTTAGATAGAAGGGAACCATGAAAATAACTTCCAAAGGTATTTTTATAAATACAACCCTCATTATTATCAGAACCATTATTGCCATATCCATGAAGACACTTTCCAAGAGGTTTAAGGTCATTTATATAAGTTCTTCCTGAATGATTTTCAAAGCCTACATAGGTTTCATTAAAATCTTCATTTAAAATTGCGGTATTTCCAATAAACCTTGTATCTCCACCTTCAGTATATATATTTAAAGCACCTAAACCTTCAAGCTTTTCTCCAGTTGGAGTTTCATAATATTTTCCTAATAATTGATATCCTCCACATATAGCTAAGAATACACCGTTATTTTCTATATAGTTTATAATTGAAGTCTTCTTTGTTTCAATTAAATCTTTAGATACAATTGATTGCTCATAATCTTGACCACCACCAAAGAAAACTATATCATAATCTTCTTCTTTAAAAGAATCATTAAGAGAAACATTAATTATATTCACTTTAATTCCTCTAGCTTCTGATCTATATTTAAGAACTAGTATATTTCCCAAATCACCATATACATTTAAAAGATCAGGATATAAATGACATATATTTAACTCCATAATAATTTTCCTTTCTACCAAAGTTTTTCAATATAACCTTTTGAATGAAGGAATTTTCTATAGTTTATCATAGCAGTATAGGTTGCTAATATATATACTCTATTTTCTTTTCCTTCTATAATTTTATTTGTTAGATTTTCATAGTTTTCTTCAATTATAAATTTACTAGGAGAAAGAGAAGCAATCTTTAATCTAACAGCCATGTCATATCTTCTTGTACCTGAAATAAATATTTCAGCAATATCCATAGAATATAATTTTTCAAAATTAACATCCCAAAGCCAAGAAATGTCTCTTCCGTCAGCGTAATTATCATTTAATAAAAATGCTGCTGAAAACTTATCTTTATTTAAGCACAAAGTATCTAAGGCTTGATTATAACCGGCAGGATTTTTAACCAAAATAATTTTAATTTCTTTTTCATTAAGATTTATATTTTCCTGTCTTCCAAAGCTTGATTCTTGCTTTTTAAAAGATTTTTCAATTGTTTCATCATCAATATTTAATTCTTTACATATAGAATAAGCACATAATCCATTATAAATATTATAGGTACCAGACTGTGTTATTGTGAAAGGTTTATTATTAAATTCTACTAATGATCCATCAGGAGTAGATTCAATAATTTTTGTAACCTTATATTTTAAATCTTCTCTTTTATAACCACAGCTTGGACAGTAAAAATCTCCTAAATGATTATAGGTTATATAATTATAGGAATAAGGACTTTTACAAAACTTACAAAACTTAGCATCAGCATTTAGTTCTATTTCAGTGTTATCATTTATTTTAGTATCAAAACCAAAATATACAGTAGGATTTTTAAGGTTTAGCTTACCAAGTAAAGATTCATCACCATTTAATATAAGTTTAGTGGAAGGACTTTTATTTACGCCTTCAAGAATTTTTTCTAAGGTAGTATAAACTTCACCATAACGGTCTAATTGATCTCTAAATAGATTAGTTATAGTAAGAAGTTCTGGAGATATATATTCTGTTATAAATTTTACATTAGCCTCATCTACTTCTATAACAGCATATTTTTTTTCTTTATTAAAAAATTTATAATTAGATACAAAACAATTAGTTATCCCAGGAAACATATTAGCTCCTGTGCTATTTGTTATTACATTATATCCCTTTTCTTTTAAGATATTGTATATCATACTAGTGGTAGTAGTCTTACCATTAGTACCAGTTATTAAAATTACATGATAGTTTTTACATACTGTATTTAATATGGATCTATCAAATTTTAAAGCGATTTTTCCTGGAAAGTTACTTCCACCTTTAAAAAAGTTTTTAGCAACAAAATGAGTTAATTTAGAAGTTATGATTGCAAAAAAAGTATTTAATTTAATTTTAGACACCACCTTTTATTGTTATCTTTTGAATTATTTACAGATTACCTTAAAATTAATCACTAATAGTCTATATAGGAAAAGTTTTTGCTTAAATCAATGGCAAAGTTTTTAGAATTTTTTATTATATCATCGTATTCTTTATCATTTTTTGAGCCATTAGAGTGTAGCTTAATTCCTAATGCTATAGGATTATTATCTTGAAATATTAAATCAAATTGAGGCATACATTCTTCAAAATTTTCTACTCCATAAATTATAACTGAGCTTTTATTTTTTTCAATAGAAGTATTATTAAGAGCTGGTGAAAAAATTATGTTTACTCCTTCATCACATAAAAAATCTAAAGTATTTTTTGTAACTCTTGCTTTTGAAGATATATAAATAACTATAAAGCCTTTTTTAGCTTTATATCTTTTAATAATATTTTTATATGTAGATATTTCAGAAGGTGAAGATAAATCTTTATCAAGATACATATAGTTAATAAAATTATTTTCTATAGAAGTTTCATAGAAATGATTAGTATTTAAAATATGAATATCATTGTTTAATAAATTTTTATCATCATCTGCAATTAAAGTTATTGATTTTGAGAAAGAATTTAAATTTAAACCTTCATTTTTTTTAATAATTCCTAAAGTTAAATCAAAATTAGATATATCGGAAGGATTAACAAAACTTTCATTTTCTAACAAAACTGGTGAAAACATAATTTCTGTTATATCATCGTTATTATTTTTATTAGAAAAAACTCTACAGTTTTTATCTAAAATATTATTAAACTTTAAAGATATATTTGGTATTAAATAAATTGTAAAACCAATAAAAATAAAAATTAGAAAAATTATTATAGATTTTATTAGTTTTATTATGATACTTTTGTTAAACATTAATAGCTTTTCTCCTAAAAAATAAACTATATTTAAGTATATCATAATATCTATACTATACAATATTGCTATACTGGTTTTTAAGATGATTAATATATTTTATTTTAATTAAACAATATATTTTTTATAAATTTTGCAAAATATTTTAAAGATAAAAGTATATAAATTTAAAAAATTTACTTTAGCAGTTAACAACTAAAAATTTTTTCTATGTAACATAAAGTATTAATATAACTTATTAAAATAAATTTAGTTATAAATATGAAATAAGTACATTTTTTATTGTAATTATACAATTATGGATACTTTTAAAAACTTTTTTAAAATGATATTATGATTTTAGTTGTTATATTTTATGAATAAGATAAAATCTTTGAATTTTGTAAGTAAATATTAAAGTTAATAAGATTAATTAAAATAAAGAATTTATAGCGGTAGGAGGAATTTTTACATGTATCCAATTAAATTTGAAAATTTATATTATGATAAAATATGGGGTGGAAGAGATTTTGAAAGTTTTAGAGATAATCTTCCTAATGGAAATATAGGGGAAACATGGGATATAGCTTGCCATCCCAATGGAACTGGTATTGTATCAAATGGAGCTTTTAAAGGAATAAAGTTTGATGAACTTATAAAAAAATATGGAGATGATTTATTAGGTAGTAAAATAAACAAAGAAAAGTTTCCACTACTAGTTAAGCTTATAAATGCTAAAGACAAACTTTCTGTACAAGTACATCCTGATGATGATTATGGAAAAAGGGTAGAAGGAGAGCTTGGAAAAACTGAATGTTGGTATGTAGTTGAAGCTTTTAAAGGAGCCAATTTAGTTGTAGGAACTAAAAATTGTAATAAGGAGCAATTTATAAAAGCTATAGAAACAGGAATTTTTGATGAATATTTAAATAAGATACCAGTTAAAAAAGGAGATTTTTTCTTTGTAAAAAGTGGATTGGTACATGCTATTGGAGAAGGCGTTATAATTGCAGAGATACAACAAAATAGTGATACTACATATAGAGTATATGACTATAATAGAGGAAGAGAAATTCATGTGGAAAAAGCTTTAGATGTTATTGACTTCTCATTAAAAGGTCATAATAATAAAGGACTTAAAGCAGAATTTTCAGGATATACTAAAACTTATTTAAGTCTTTGTAAATATTTTGCTATAGAAAAATATGAAATAAAAGATTTATTAGAAGAAGAAAGTGATAAGGAAAGATTTTTTATATTTACAGCAGTAGATGGAAAAGGAATTATTTCTTATGATAAAGGAGAAGAGGTAATAAAAAAAGGAGATAGCATACTTATACCAGCATCCTTAGGAAAGTATACTATAAAAGGTGATATAACATTATTAAAAAGTTATGTTCCAGATGAAAAAAAAGTAGAAAAAGAAATAATTGATATAATAAGATATTAAAATAAATAAGTTAAAATAATTTTCATAAAGACTCTTTATATTTAGATTGACCTAAAAATTAGAATTAAAAATTAAAATTTTAGGCTTAGTATAAGGAGTCTTTATATTTTATGTAAAATCAATATAAACTATTTTTCTACCTTAAATTCTATTATTATTGGTATTATAGCTTATATATTAAGAAATAATTTATTTTAATTTAAGTATTTTATAATAGACAATTTGAAAAATCAAAATTATAATTAAATGGTGTGTGATTATAATAGAAAGAGAGTGAAAATATGGGTTTAAATTTTATATTTATATTAAAAGCTATAGTTATAGCCATAGTAGAAGGTTTAACAGAATTTGTACCAGTTTCTTCTACAGGCCATATGATTTTAGTTGGAGACTTAATAGGGTTCCATGGAACAGAATTTACTAACATGTTTGAAGTAGTAATACAATTAGGTGCAATTCTTGCAGTAATTGTTTTATATTGGAACAAATTATGGGGCCTTTTATGTTCTTTCTGTAAATGGATTGTAAGTCCTATAGCAAGATTAATTAAAGGGAAAAATTATTCATTAAGTAGTAAAGATAAAAAAGGTGTAAAACTTAGTTTAGCAATAATAATTGGATGTATTCCAGCTGCAATTTTAGGTCTTTCATTAGATGATTTAATAGATAAATATTTATTTAGTACAAAGACTGTAGCTATAGGATTTATAGTTGGTGGTATATTATTGTTAATAGTTGAAAATAATTTTAGATCTAGAGCTAAAAGAAGCAAAACAACAAAAACTGTTGATGATATATCGTATGGACAAGCATTAAAGGTAGGTATTTTCCAATGTCTTTCTTTATGGCCAGGAATGTCAAGAAGTGCATCAACAATAATGGGCGGATGGATTGCAGGTATTTCAACTACAGCTGCTGCTGAATACTCATTCTTTTTAGCTATTCCAGTTATGTTTGGAGCATCTGGATTAAAAATTTATAAATATAAAGGTTTTGCAACTATGACATCAACTGAATGGGTATCTTTAATCGTAGGATTTATTGTTGCTTTTATTGTATCAATATTAGTAATTGATGGATTCATAAGTTACTTGAAGAAGAAACCTATGAGAATTTTTGCATTATATAGAATAGTTGCTGGTATAATACTAGCTCTTTTAATATTAATTGGGGTAATTAGCTAATATATTAAGGCTTTATAAGCTGATTTTTGTAAAAAACATATTTAATATTAATTTAAATCAAGTAATACTTATATAAAATAAATCTCCTAAAGTAATATTTTTTACTTTAGGAGATTTATTTTATTTTGAATATAAGACAAAGAAAATTTTTATTTAAAACTTAAAAGGAATTTTTCAATAAATATTTTTAAAGTAAAAGAATAATACTTTAAAAAGTATTATTATGATATTATAAATTTTGTTAATTTAGCGTTAGCATTAGGCAAAATCACTTTTTATATTTTTTACTTAAGTTAGAATATAAATTATAGATTTAAATTTATATTGAAAAGATAAAAAGGGATACAAAGTGAGTAATTTAGATGGAAGTTTAGTGAAAAATAAAGATGAAAATATTAAAATAACATTAAGTAAAAATTTAAGTGATGGAGAGATTTACTACTTTAATAAAATAGATGGAGATAAGATTTTCTTAAAAAAATAAATGGAGAAAATTCTATAATTTTCAAAGATCCATCTCCTAACAATAGAACTTTTTATATAATAAAATATGAAGGAGAAAAACTAATGATAGCAGAAAGAATAGTTCCTTTAAAAAAATTCCATAACTTTAGGAATTTAGGAAGATATAAAACAAGGGATGGAAGAAAAGTAAAATGGGGATTATTTTACCGTTCTGAAGATCTTTCTAAATTAAAAGATGATGATTTAAAGTATTTTAAAACCTTGGGAATAAAATATATTTTAGATTATAGATCAAAAGAAGAAAAGGAGAGATTTCAAGATTTTAAGTTAAATGATATAAAAAATATCAATATATCAGCTATGACTAATTTAGATGTATATAAAATAATGCCTATAAATAATAAGGATTTTAAAGAACTTATGAAATTATTTAAAAATCCTAAGGATACTGCAATATTATAACACTGTATATCAGGAAAAGATAGAACTGGGATTGGATCAGCTTTAATTTTATTAGCATTAGGTGTAGATGAAGAAACGGTTACAGAAGACTATTTAAAGAGTAATCTTCATATAAAAGAAAATGAGAACCAAATTATAAATGTGTATAGTGATTTTTTTAAAAGTAAGGATTCTTTAAATATGTTAAGAGATATTTTAGAAATAAAAAGAGAATATATAGAAATATCCTTAAAATCTATAAAAGATAATTATGGGAACTATGAAAGATATTTTGAAAAGGAATTTGGATTAGGGGATGATGACATAGAGAATCTTAAAAATGTCTATTTATATTTATATTAATATTTATAGTATATTTTAATTTTAAAATTATTAATTAAGCTAAGGATTTAAAAATAAGTTCTTAGCTTTTATTTATATAAATATAAAATAATATAAGAAGAAAATGATAGAAAATTATAAAATAACACAAAATTTAAAATATTAAAAAAATAACTTTGAAATGAAAAATTATTATGATATCATAAAATAAAATAGGAAAAATTTTAATTTGGTGTAAAGAGCTTGTAGTTATTGGGTAGAGGAGGAAAGATTTATGAGAAAAGAAATTAAAAAAATAGCAATACTCACTGGAGGTGGAGACTGTCCAGGATTAAATGCAGTTATTAGAGCAGTTACTAGAACAGCAATATTGCAGTATGGGTATGAAGTATATGGTTATAAATTTGGATATAAAGGGTTATACAATAATGACTTAATTCCTCTAACATTGGAAACAGTTTCAGGTATTCTTCATAAGGGAGGAACTATTCTTTATAGTTCAAATAAAGATAATCTATTTGATTATCTTGTTGAAGAAAATGGCAAAATGGTTAAAAAAGACGTTTCAGATGTAGCAGTAGAAAATTTAAAAAAGGAAGGAATAGATGCTTTAATTGTTATAGGTGGAGATGGTACTTTAACTTCTGCAAGAGATTTTGCAAGAAAGGGAGTTAATATAATAGGTGTACCTAAAACTATTGATAATGACTTAGCAGCAACAGATGTAACCTTTGGTTTTAATACAGCCATTGGAGTAGCTACAGAAGCTTTAGATAGACTTCACACTACAGCAGAATCTCATCATAGAATAATGCTTCTAGAGGTTATGGGAAGAGATGCTGGTTGGATTGCTTTAGAATCAGGAATTGCAGGATCTGCAGATGTTATATTAATACCTGAGATTCCTTATGATATTAATAAAATAATAGAAAAAGTAAAAGAAAGAGAAGCAGAAGGAAAATTATTTTCAATTATTGTAGTGGCAGAGGGAGCAAAACCTAAAGATGGTTCAGCTACTGTATATAAAATAGTAGAAGATAGTCCAGATCCTATAAGATATGGAGGAGTAGCTAATAAATTAGCAGTAGAATTAGAAAAATTAGTTAAGAACCATGAGATAAGAAGTACAGTATTAGGTCATATACAAAGAGGTGGAAATGCATCAACCTATGATAGAATTTTATCAACCAGGTATGGAGTTAAAGCAGTTGAATTAATTAATGAAGGTAAGTTTGGTAATATGGTTTGCTTAAAGGGAAGCGATATATCCTATGTAAGTTTAGAAGAAGTAATAGGCCATAATAAGTATGTTAATCCTAATGGAGAATTTGTTAAAATAGCAAAAAAAATAGGGATTTCCTTTGGAGATTAATATAATAAGCCATAATAAATTGAAGAATCTTTGTTATTATGTGAAAAATATCTAAAAAAATTAAAATGTTAACGTTTTAACTATAAATACTTCAAAATTTTCTGACAATATGCTATAATTCAATTGTGCATTATAACAAAGAAAGCTGGAGGGTATTATGAAAGAGATAAAAAAATATATTGAAACAAGAAATGGAAAATATAGCTTTTTCTTCGAGGATTTAGATGGAGGTTATGTTTATGGGTATAATGAACATGAACCGATGACAGCAGCTGGGTGTATGAAATTACCAATAGCAGTTGCTTTAATTAAAGAAGAGGAATTAGGAAACATAAATTTTCTAGATAAAATAAAGATTGAGACTAAAGATAAAGTATATGGAACTGGAATTATCCATGAATTCGGAGAAAGAGATTATACAGTTTTTGAACTTTTAGTAGCAATGCTTATTCAAAGTGATAATACCGCTGCTAACAAAATAATTGAGATCTTAGGAATAGAAAAAATAAATGAAACAATAAAAAAATTAGGACTTAAAAATACTAACTTAAATAGAAAGACCAGAGACGAAAGAAATCCAGAAGTAGAAATAGAAAATATAACTACAGCTTATGACTTATGTATGATATGGAAACACTTGTATAATGCAACGTATTTAGATAGAAAAAACAGTACAATGCTTATTGATATATTAACAAGACAGCAAATAAAAAACAAATTAGGTTTATATATACCAGAAGAATCTAAGTACAGTATATCAAGTAAATCTGGTGATAAGCATGGCGTTGAAAATGATACAGAACTTATTCATTTATCTAAAGGAAATTTCACATTTACGGTTATGTCAGAAGGAGTACCTAATAGTGTATATGGTACAGTAACTCTTGCAAAATGTGGTAAAATGATGTGGGATTTTGTTATGAATCAATGGAATTAATAACCTATTGACAATAACTGAAAAAAATGGTAGTATATCTGTAGTTTAAAAAACCTTTAATTTGATCCAGAGAGATCAATAAGGAAGTTATATAATGCTATGTTAATAATAGAGATTATACTATGCCTTCCTTAAAGGAAGGCATTTTTTTATAGCCTAATATAACCTACCTTCTTTAAATTTAACACAGAGATGTTAAAAAGGAGTGATAATAATGTTAAAAGTAAAAAATTTAATTGACCCAATGGATTTAAAAGTAGAAGAATTAGAAGAAATCTTTAATTTAGCACATCAAATAATAGCTAATCCTAAAAAATATTCTAATATCTGTGATGGAAAGATATTAGCTACTCTATTCTATGAGCCAAGTACAAGAACAAGATTAAGCTTTAAAGCTGCTATGATGAGACTTGGAGGAAAGGTCTTAGGCTTTTCAGAACCAAATTCATCTTCTGTATCTAAGGGAGAGTCCTTAGGAGATACAATAAAAATAGTTTCTGCATACTCTGATATAATAGCTATTAGGCATCCTAAAGAAGGTGCAGCAAAGGTAGCATCTATGTATTCAGATGTACCAGTTATTAATGCCGGTGACGGAGGTCATCAGCATCCAACTCAAACCTTAACAGATCTTTTAACAATAAAATCTTTAAAAGGTTCTCTCCAAAATTTAACCATAGGTTTTTGTGGTGACTTAATGTTTGGAAGAACAGTACATTCTCTTGTAAAAGCTATGTCAAGATATAAAAATAATAAATTTATATTAATTTCCCCAAAAGAATTAAGTATACCTAATTATATAAAAGAAGAAGTTTTAATAAAAAACAATATAGAATTTGAAGAAGTAGAAACTTTAGAAGAGGTTATTGGTAAACTAGATATACTTTATATGACAAGGATCCAAAAAGAAAGATTTTTTAATGAAGATGATTATATAAGATTAAGAGATATTTATATACTAGATAAAAATAAAATGAATCTTGCAAAAAAAGATATGATAGTTCTTCATCCACTTCCAAGAGTAAATGAAATATCTAAAGAGATAGACGATGATCCTAGAGCTTGCTATTTTAAGCAAGCTAAATATGGAATGTTTGTAAGAATGGCTTTAATAGCTAAGCTTTTGGAGGCGATGTAATGATTAAAATAACTAAGCTAAAAGATGGTATAGTAATAGATCATATAAAAGCAGGAAGAGGATATGAAGTATTTAAATATCTAAAACTTCAAGAAGCAAAGTATCCAGTAACTTTAATAATGAATGTAGAAAGCAAAACATTAGGTAAAAAGGATATTATAAAAATAGGTAAAATAATAGATATGGATTTAGAGATTTTAGGTCTTATATCACCGGAAGTTACTTTAAATATATTAAATAATGAGAATGTTGTAGAAAAGGTAACTTTAGAGTTACCTGAAAAAGTAGAGGGGATTATAGAGTGTAATAATCCAAGATGTATAACTACAGTAGAAAATTATGTTCCTAAAATATTTAAGCTAACTAATAAAGAAAAAGGCACATATAGATGTATATACTGTGATAATGAGTATAAGGTAATAAAATAAATAAAGGGGATTTGAGTATGGATTTATTAATAAAAAATGCTAATATAGTTGATTATAGTCATAGCTTTTATGGAGATATTTATATAAAAAATGGGAAAATTCAAGAAGTAGGTAGAGAAATTTCAAAGGATTGTAAGGTTATAGATGCTAAAGGTTTAACTTTAATGCCGTCATTTATAGATATGCATGCTCATTTTAGAGAGCCAGGATTTACCTATAAAGAAGATATAGAGTCTGGTTCTAAGGCTGCAGTAAGAGGTGGATATACAGCAGTAAACTTAATGGCAAATACAAGGCCTATTTGTAGTACAAAGGAAATTTTAAACTTAGTAGAAAATAGAGCAAAAGAAGTAAATCTTATAGATATAAATCAATGTATTTCTGTAACTAAAAATTTTGATGGAGTAACTTTAGATCACCTAGATGATTTTAAAAAAGAAGAGATTGTAGCTATATCAGATGATGGAAAAGGTGTATCAGATGCTAAGGTTATGATGAAAGCTATGAATAAGGCAAAGGAAAATAATTGGGTTGTAATATCTCATGCTGAAAGTAAAGAATTTTCTGATATAGATATGAGGCTTGCAGAGAATATGATGACATGGAGGGATATAACTTTAGCTAAGGTTACAGGATGTAAACTTCATATGGCTCATGTAAGTACTAAAGAGGCAATGAAATATATAATAGAGGGAAAATGTGATGGAGTTAATGTTACTTGTGAAGTAACACCACATCATATAGTTCTTAATAATAAAATATCAAATTACAGAGTAAATCCACCAATTAGAGAAGAAGAGGATGTTAACTTTTTAATAAAGGCAATTGCTCATGGAGATGTAGATGTAATAGGAACAGATCATGCTCCTCATACAAAAGAAGATAAGGAAAAAGGAGCTCCAGGCCTTGTAGGTATAGAAACAGCTTTTCCAATTTGTTTTACAAAGCTTGTAAAAGAAAATATTATAACTTTAAATAAGCTAAGTAAAATGATGTCTCAAAAACCAGCAGAGTTATTAGGATTTAATAAAGGGAAAATATGTCCAGGCTATGATGGAGATGTAGTTTTATTAGATTTAGAAAAGGAAGTAATAATAGATTCAAGTAAATTTGAATCTAAAGGAAAAAATACTCCTTTTGATGGATACAAAGTTTATGGAGAAGTAGTTCTTACAGTTAAGGAAGGAGAGATTGTATATGAAGGATAATAAAATTACAATTATAGATAGATTATATAAAGCAGTAGAGGAAAAAGGTGTAGTTTGTGTAGGCTTAGATACAAGCTTAGATTATATACCAGATTTTTTAAAAGAAGAGTATAAAAATATAGAAGATGTAATATTCCAATTTAATAAGAGAATAATAGATGAAACTAAAGACGTTGTAGCTTGCTTTAAAGTTCAAATAGCTTATTATGAAGCTCTAGGAATAGAAGGGTTAATAGCTTATAAGAAAACTTTAAAGTATTTAAGAGATGAAGGCTGCATAACAATTGGAGATATTAAAAGAGGAGATATTGCAGCTACTGCAAAAATGTATGGGAAAGCTCACTTTGAAGGAGATTTTCAATGTGATTTTATAACATTAAATCCATATATGGGAATGGATAGTATAGAACCCTATATACCATATATAGAAAAAGGTGATAAAGGAGTATTTGTTCTTGTAAGAACTTCTAATAAAGGTGCAGAAGATATTGAATATATAGAATCAATTAATGGAAAAAGAGTTTATGAAATAACTGGAGAAAAAATAAAGGAAATAGGAGATAAATTTTTAGGTGAATGTGGATATTCACCAATTGGAGGAGTAATAGGTTGCACTCATACTGATGAAGGAAGAAAAATTAGAAAAGATTTATCAAGCATGTTTTTCTTAATACCTGGTTATGGAGCTCAAGGTGGGAAGGCTGAGGATGTAGCCTTATATCTTAAAAATGGTAATGGTGGAGTTGTAAATTCTTCAAGAAAAATATTATTAGCATATAAAGATAGAAATATGGAAAAGGATTTTGCAAAGGCTTCTAGAAAAGAAGTTTTAAGAATGAGAGATGAAATAAAAAAAGCAGTAGAAGCTATAAAATAATAGGAGGATATATATGAAACCAATTTACTTAAAGACAAAAGTTTTGGAAAATAATAAGATTTGTGATGGAATATATAAACTTACTATAAAAGATAATAGAGATATTAAATCTGGACAATTTTATATGATAAAACCTAAAAATGCTTTTTTAGGAAGACCTATTTCAGTATGTGAAGTAAAGGACGGATGTGTAAACTTTCTTTATGCTGTAGTAGGAAAAGGAACTGAGGATTTTATGAATTTAAAACCTCAAGATGAAATTGAAGTTATGGGACCTTTAGGAAATGGATTTGAAGAAAAAAAATATGGGAAAATAGCCTTAGTAGCTGGAGGAATTGGAATAGCTCCTATGGTTCAACTTGCAAAAAAACTTAAAGAAGCAGGAAATGAATTAATAGATTTATATGTAGGATTTAGAGATGAAAGTTATCTTATAGAAGAGTTTTTAGAGTATGTAGATAATGTAAATATAACAAGTAATACTGGAAAAGTTGGAATTAAGGGATTTATAACAGAGATTTTAGAACCATCAAAATATGATACAGTACTTTGTTGTGGACCAGAAGTTATGATGGAAAAAGTAGTAGAAATGTGTAAGAAAGCTAAGGTAAATATATATGTTTCTATGGAAAAACATATGGCCTGTGGAGTAGGGGCATGTCTTGTATGTACTTGCAAAAGCAAAAGTGGAAATAAAAGAACCTGCAAAGATGGTCCAGTTTTTAATGGATATGAAATTGAATTTTAAAGAGGTGGTTCTATGTTAAAGACAGTTATAAACGGAATAGAATTTAAAAATCCCATAATAGCAGCTTCAGGAACTTTCGGTTTTGGAGAAGAATATAGAGATTTTTATGATGTAGGAATTTTAGGTGGAATATGTTCTAAAGGATTAACCTTAAATCCTAAAGAAGGGAATGAAGGACTTAGGGTTTATGAAACAAGTTCTGGAATGATGAATAGTGTAGGTCTTCAAAATCCTGGTGTGGAAAAATTTATAGAAATAGAACTTCCTAAAATGTTAAATCTTAATACAAATATTATAGCAAATGTAGGAGGAGGAACTATTGAGGATTACGAAAAAGCTGTGGAGAAACTAAATAGTACTGATATTTCCATGATTGAACTTAATATATCGTGTCCTAATGTAAAATCAGGTGGAATGGCTTTTGGAATAAAATCAGATGTTGCCTTTGATGTAGTTTCTAAGGTTAGAAAACTTACAAATAAACCTTTAATGGTTAAACTATCTCCTAATGCAGAGGATATAGTAGATATGGCTTATAAATGTCGTGAAGCTGGAGCAGATTCTCTTTCTTTAATAAATACAGTAAAGGGAATGGCAATAGACATAGAAAAAAGAAAACCTGTATTTAATAATATATTTGCTGGACTATCAGGACCTTGTGTTAAACCTATAGCTTTAAGAATGGTATATGAAGTTTCAAAAGCAGTAGACATACCCATAATAGGTTTAGGAGGAATAATGAATGGAGAAGATGCTATAGAATTTATAATGGCAGGAGCTTCAGCAGTACAAATTGGAACTGTAAATTTTGTAAATCCTTATGCAGGTAAAGAAATAATAAAAGAAATGGAAGATTTTTTAAAAAAAGAGGGAATTAAAAATATAAATGAAATAGTAGGAATAGCGAGAAAATAATTTAATTAAATATAAAAACAAATATTTTTAAAAATTTGATTAATTACTTATTTTAAGGAGGATTTTATAAATGGTTATAGATATATTAAAGGAATCAGAGGCATTGCTTGAGGGACATTTTTTATTATCATCAGGAAGACATAGTAACAGATATTGTCAATGTGCAAAGCTACTTCAATATCCAGATAAGGCAGAAAAAGTGTTGAAGGTTGTTAAAGAAAAACTTGAAAAAGATAATATAGAATGTGATTTAGTAGTAGGACCTGCTATGGGGGGAGTAATAGTAGCTTATGAATTAGGAAGACAATTAGGAAAACCAGCTATATTTACAGAGAGAGAAAATGGAGAAATGACTTTAAGAAGAGGATTTAAAATAAATCCAGGACAAAAAGTTATAATTACAGAAGATGTAGTAACTACAGGAAAGTCTTTTAAAGAAGCAGCGAAGGTAATAGAGAAGCAAGGTGGAGTAGTTGTAGCAGTGATTTGTATAGTAGATAGAACATCTGAAAAGGTTACTGACTATCCAATGTATAGCGCAGTAAAACTTAATATAGAAAGTTATGATCCAAAAGATTGTCCTTTATGCAAGGAAGGAAAACCCTATATAAAACCAGGTAGTAGAAATATAAAATAATGGTATAAATTCCTTATTAAAAACTATTAAATAGTATGTTAAAGTAAGAGGGTAAACTTTTAGGTTTATCTTCTTTTTTTGACGAAATAAGTAATATTTTAAAAAATATTTGATAATATTTATAAATATATTATTAATATTAATGTATTATTAATAATGAGCAGTAAATAGTTCATAAATACTAAAAATGCAAATAAATAAATAATAGAAAAATTTTATAGATAAAATTGCTATAAGGAGGACTAAGATGTTTAAACAATGGGAAGGCTTTAAAGAAGGTAATTGGAAAGAACAAATTGATGTAAGAGGTTTTATTCAAAAGAACTATAAATTATATGAAGGAAGTAAAGACTTTTTAGCACCAATTTCAGGAAAAACTAAGAAAGTATGGGAAAAAGCTAGTAATTTAATAGTAAAAGAAATAGAAAAAGGAATAATAGATGTTGCAACAGATAGAGTTTCTGGTATAGATAACTATGAACCGGGATATATAGATAAGGAAAATGAAGTTATAGTAGGACTTCAAACTGATGCTCCATTAAAGAGAATAGTAAATCCATGGGGTGGATGGAGAATGGTTCAAAACTCTCTTAAAGACTATGGGTATGAAATGGATAAGGATATAGAAAAGTATTTTCCGGCATATAGAAAAACACATAATGAAGGTGTTTTTGATGCATATACAAAGGAAACAAGACTTGCAAGAACAGCTGGCCTTTTAACAGGACTTCCTGATGCATATGGAAGAGGAAGAATAATAGGTGACTATAGAAGAATAGCTCTTTATGGTATAGATTACTTAATAGAAAAAAAGAAAGAAGATTTAGATAACTTAAAAGGTGATTTACTAGATGAACTAATAAGATTAAGAGAAGAAGTTTCAGAGCAAATTAGAGCTTTAGAAAAAATAAAATCTATGGCATTAAAATATGGAGTTGATTTATCAAAGCCAGCATCTAATGCCAGAGAAGCGGTACAATGGGTATATATGGGATATTTAGCTGCTGTAAAAGAAAATAATGGAGCTGCAATGTCCTTAGGAAGAACTAGTACCTTCTTAGATATATATATAGAAAGAGACTTAGAAAATGGAGTTATAACAGAGGAAGAAGCTCAAGAGATTATAGATCAATTTATAATTAAATTAAGATTAGTAAGACACTTAAGAACTCCAGAATATAATGAGTTATTTGCAGGAGATCCAACTTGGGTTACTGAATCAATAGGAGGAGTTGGAATAAATGGTAAACCACTTGTAACTAAAAACTCATTTAGATATCTTCATACATTAATAAACTTAGGATCAGCACCGGAGCCTAATATGACAGTTTTATGGTCAGATAAACTTCCAGAAAACTTTAAAAAGTACTGTGCAGAGATGTCAATATTAACAGACTCAATTCAATATGAAAATGACGAAGTTATGAGACCAGTTTATGGTGATGATTACGCTATAGCTTGCTGTGTATCTGCAATGAAAGTTGGAAAGCAAATGCAGTTCTTTGGAGCTAGATGTAATGTTGCAAAAGCATTACTTTATGCTATAAATGGTGGAGTTGATGAAAAGAAAGGTATCAAAGTAATAGAAGGAATTGAGCCTATTAATGATGAAATTTTAGATATTAATAAAGTTAAAGATAACTATTTTAAGGTTTTAGAAAAGGTAGCGAAGCTTTATGTAGATACAATGAATGTAATTCATTATATGCATGATAAATATGCTTATGAAGCAGGTCAAATGGCATTACATGATACTTCAGTTGGAAGACTTATGGCTTTTGGTATAGCAGGTCTTTCTGTAGCAGCAGATTCATTAAGTGCAATAAAATATGGAAAAGTTAAGGTTATAAGAGAAAATGGTATAGCTGTAGATTTTGAAAGTTTTGGAGACTTCCCAACATACGGTAATGATGACGATAGAGTAGATGATTTAGCAGTTATGATTGTGGATAAATTCTCTAAGGAATTAAAGAAACATCCATTATATAGAAATGCAAAGCATACATTATCAATTCTTACAATAACTTCAAATGTTGTATATGGTAAAAAAACTGGTACAACACCAGACGGAAGAAAAAAAGGAGAGCCTCTAGCACCAGGAGCAAATCCAATGCATGGAAGAGATAAAAATGGAGCTCTAGCATCACTAAATTCAGTAGCTAAAATACCATATGTTCCTTGCTGTGAAGATGGTGTTTCAAATACATTCTCAATAGTACCAGATGCTTTAGGAAAGGAAATGGAAAGCAGAGTAAATAATCTTGTTACAATATTAGATGGTTATTTTGTTCAAGGGGCTCATCACTTAAATGTAAATGTGTTTAACAGAGAAACATTAATAGATGCTATGAACAATCCAGAAAAGTATCCATCACTAACAATAAGAGTTTCAGGATATGCTGTTAACTTTGTTAGATTAACAAAGGAGCAACAATTAGAAGTAATAAGCAGAACTTTCCACGAAAGTCTTTAATATGATAAAAGGAAGAATACATTCTATAGAATCAATGGGGCTAGTAGATGGACCAGGTGTTAGAGTAGTAGTATTTTTTCAAGGATGTAACTTAAGATGTGCATATTGTCATAATGTAGATACATGGAATCTTGAAGGAGGTAATGAATTTACTCCAGAAGATCTTGTTAAAAGAATATTAAGATTTAAACCTTATTTTTCAAAAGGTAATGGAGGAGTTACTTTCTCAGGAGGAGAGCCTTTACTTCAAAAAGAATTTTTGCTAGAAACATTAAAACTATGCAAAAAAAATGGTGTTCATACAGTTTTAGATACTGCTGGATGTGGAGTAGGCGGATATGAAGAAATATTAAAATATGTTGATTTAATATTATTTGATTTAAAACATAGTGATAAAGAGTCCTTTAAAAACCTTACTTTAAGAGATATGAAAGAATCAGAAAAATTTCTTGAAATAGCAAATTCTATGGGGAAAAAGTTTTGGATAAGACATGTAGTTGTACCAGGAGTAACAGATGGAGATAACCACATAAAAAAGTTAGCATCAATAATAAAAAATATAAATAATGTAGAAAAAATAGAATTATTACCATACCATTTACTTGGAGTAAATAAATTTAAAGAGCTTAGAGTACCTTATAGGTTAGAAGGTATTCCTGCTATGGATAAAGATAAAACAAAAGAAATAGAAAAAAAATTAAAAGATTATATTATGAAAATATAAATTATAGCTAAAACTTAACTATATTATAAAGTTTATTAAAAATTTAATAAAAAGATAAAAAATAAGAAGACTATATAGTCTTCTTATTTTTTTTATTTTTAAGATAGTAATATTTAAAATAAAAAAATATATAGACCTAATACTTTTAGGTCTATATTTAAAGGATTATTAAATTATTCTTCAACTACTGAAAATTCATCTTTACCAACGAAGCAAAGAGGACAAACCCAATCTTCAGGTAAATTTTCAAATGCTGTTCCAGGTTCTACGCCGTTATCTGGATCTCCTAGCTCTGGATCGTATATATAACCGCAAACATCACAAACATATTTTTTCATAATAAGTACCTCCTGTATATTCAAATAATCTGTTAAGTAATAATTATTCTTTCTTAATTACAATAATAATTATAACAGAAAAATATATAAAAACAAGATGGAAAATGTAAAAAGTTATTTATTATTATTTTAACGAATTTATATAAATTTTATTAAAATAATATTTATTTTATTTAATAACATTAAAATAAAAATTAGTTTGTTAAAAACATAAAAATTATAGAAGAAATTAATTCCTATAATTATTAAATAAATACAATTTTTATTATAAACCAAAAAAGAAGCATTCCTAAGAAAATAGAAAGCTTCTTTAGAGAGTTTAATATTAAATTTTAAGAATTAATTAATTGATTTGTAAAAAATTTTGGTTTAATAAACCCTTTTTTAATTCCTTCCACAACTATAAGATAAGTAGCTGCAGTATCAAATCTTGCATCATGATAATTTCCACTGCCTTTAAATAATTTATCAGCAGTTTCAGATATTTGCTCTTTAGATATATTTAAGAATTTAACTACTTCTTCTAATTTTGGATTTTTATAATCCCCGTTAGGCCTAAGAAGTTTGCATATATCTTTATAATAATTCATTGTACAAAAAGTATGTTTAGGTTCATAATCATCACCCATAGAGAAAAGTTGATGTTTTAAAAATTTTATATCAAAATTAACATTATGACCAATAACAAAATCAGCAGTTAAAAAATCATTATAAAAATCATCAATTAAATCTTCAAAGTATTTACCTTCACTAAGTTCATAAAGCTTTTCTATTGAAAATCCATGAATTTGTTCAGCAGAAGGATCCATCTCATCTACAGAAAAGAAGAAATTTCTACCTATAGTGCTTTGAGGTTTAGTTGAAGAATCAACGATTATATAACTAAGTTGGCATATACTACCAGGTCTTATGCTTGTTGTTTCAGTATCAAAAAACAATAACTTCATTATGTATCCTCCTATAATAAGCTATATTTATATGATAATACAAAAGAGTATTAAAATATAGTAAAAAAATCTCAGAAAGCTGAGATTTTATAAATTATTGCCTATAACTTTTAACATATCTAGGCAGTTATTTAAAGTTATATTATCTTTATCAATTTCAGGATTAAATTCTACAAAATCCATAGATCTTACTTTTTTAGTTTCTAATATTTTTTCTAATATTTTTTTTACTTCATTAAAATTCATACCAGAATCAACAGGAGTACCTGTTCCAGGAACTAAGGATGAATCTAAACAATCTATATCAAAGCTTAAATGAATATTATTAACTTTTATTTCATCTAATTTCTTGTAAACTTCATCCATTAAAGCTTCTACACCAATATTTTGTATGTAATTAGTTGACCATACATTTAAACCTTCATTTTTTATTAAAGATTGTTCTCCTTCATCTAAATCTCTAGCACAAATAATAAATACCTTTTTAGGATCTATTTTTCTTCCATGAAAATAAAGATTTGTTAAGTCTTTATATCCAAATCCCATAGAAGCTGCTAAAGGCATTCCATGAACATTACCGCTAGGAGAAGAGTCAAAAGTATTTATATCACCATGGGCATCTACCCAAATTACAGCAAGGTCATCTTTAAAATATTTAGAAGCACCTGCTAGGCTTCCAAGACCTAGAGAATGATCTCCGCCTACTACAAAAGGAAAAGAACCACCCTTAAGAGAGCTATAAACAATATGAGCTAAGTTTTTATTTAATTCTGTAATTGGAGATAAATATTTCATTTTATTATGATTTTCATATTTTTTATCTTCACTTACTATTTCTACATTTAAATTACCAAAGTCAAAAACCTTATTTAAGGAATTTTGGCTAAGTATGGATATTAAACCTTTCTCTCTTAATTTATTTGGGCCATTTTCTACGCCTTTTCTATCACATCCATAATAAATAGGAACTCCTATTATATTAATATCCACTTCTGCATACCTCCAATACATATTTATTATCAAAATAACAAAATTGATTATATATTAAAATGAAAAAAAATATAAGTAGTTTATAAAATATATATATATGAATTTTGTGTGAATAAGAATAAAGTTTAATAACTTTATAAATAATATATATAAATTATCTTTATTTAGTGTTTTTTTAATAAATAATTAATATTAAAATAAGATTTTAGGTGATCATATGAAAAAATATGTAAAATTAATAATTATCCTTATAATAAGTATAATAGCACTTATATCCATATATATGTATAAAAATATAAAAACTTTAACCTATAAAGAAGATAATATAGATTTTAAGGAAATAAAAGAAGATTTAAAGGAAGAAAATTTAAAGGAAAAGGAAGATACAATAAATATATTATTAATAGGTACAGATAAAAGAGAAGAAAGTGAGAGAGGAAGAGCAGATAGTATAATAATTGGAACTTTGGATAATAAAAATA
The DNA here is from genome assembly GCF_900129365.1 of Clostridium fallax. Taxonomy (GTDB): domain Bacteria; phylum Bacillota; class Clostridia; order Clostridiales; family Clostridiaceae; genus Clostridium_AH; species Clostridium_AH fallax. The sequence continues at coordinate 11,077 of NZ_FQVM01000014.1, read as the reverse complement.
ATAAAATTAAACTAACATCTATTTTAAGAGATACTTATGTAGATATTTATAATCATGATAAGGATAAGATAAATAGTGCATACTCTTTTGGAGGAGCTAATTTACTCTGTGATACTATATATAGAAATTTAAATATAAAAATAGATAAATACATAGAAATTAACTTTTGGGGCTTTGAAGAAGTTATAGATAAGCTAGGTGGAGTGGAAATAGAGGTAAAGGACTATGAGATAAAAGAGATAAATAAGTATATCGGAGAATTTAATGAAGAAAAATCTAAAAAGTTAGAAAAGAGAGGAAGACAAATTTTAGATGGGCAACAAACCTTAGCTTATGCAAGAATAAGAAAAGTTGGAGATGGGATTTATGAAAGAGATGAAAGGCAAAGAAGGGTTTTAAAGCTATTATTTGAAAAGCTAAAAAATATAAATCCTATAGAGTATCCTTCATTAATATCCACTGCTTTAGAAAATATACAGACTAATATAGAACCTGTTACCTTATTAAAATATTTATATTTTGCCTATAAAATAAATGATTCTAATATAGAGCAAATACAAATACCTACGAAAGAGTACAGTGAAGGCAAACTATATAAAGGTAAATGGGTTATACTAATGGATAAAGAAAAAAACTCTGAAATAATTAATAAATTTATATATGAAAACTAAATAATATAAAAATAAAATTATATTTTTAATTAATGATTTTTATAAAGACTAAATTAATTGTGAGAAGCAAAATTTAGTCTTTATCTATTTTTAATAAAAATAAATAAAAAAATATTATTTAAAGAAAAACTATTGGAAATTTAAGTTTTAAAGGAATAAATCTAATCATATAATTTATAAAGAATTTAATATTAAAGAGACATTAAGAAAGTAAGGGAGGTTATAAGTTTGAAAAAAACATATGTATTAGATACAAATGTTTTACTTTACTCACCAAGTGCTCTTTTATCTTTTGAAGATAATGATGTAGTTATTCCAGAAGTAGTTTTAGAAGAGCTTGATAACTTTAAAAAGTTAAATAATGATTTAGGAGTAAATGCAAGACATGCAGCTAGAATTTTAGATAATTTTAGAAAGAAAGGAAATTTAAGAAAAGGTGTTAATTTACCTAACGGTGGAAGGCTAAGAGTTGAAACCAATCATTATAATGTAAAAATACCTCCTGCTTGGGATATAAAAAAACCAGATAATAGAATAATTCAGGTATGTGTAGCCCTAAAGGAAGATGGGGAAAATGTATTTTTAATAACTAAAGATATTTTTGAGAGAATAAAAGCTGACACAGTTAATATAAATGTAGAAGATTTTTACGAATCGGTAGTTCCAAATTTTGATGAACAGTATACTGGCAGAATAGAAGTTTATGCTACTGATGAAAATTTAGATAATTTCTTTAAAAATAAATATATGGAAAAAGAAAATATAACTTTTTTCCATGAGGATACAGGAAGCTATATTACTCCAGAGCTTACAATAAATCAATTTTTGATTATTCATTCAACAATGAATAGCAAAAAAACTGCATTGGGAAGATTTGATGGTAAAAAAATAGTTCCTTTAAGATTTAAAGATCATAAAATACTAAATTTATCACCTAGAAATGTAGGGCAAAAATTCATGTTAGAATGTTTATGTACAGATGCTAAAAATGCACCTTTAGTTATTGTAAAGGGTCCTGCTGGTACAGCAAAAACTCTATTTTCTTTAGCAGCAGGACTACAAAATATATTAGAAGATCCTAGCAATAAATATAGAAGAATATTAGTATGTAGACCAAATGTAACTATGGATGAGGATATAGGATACTTACCAGGTTCTGAGCGAGAAAAAATAGCTCCTTTTATGAGACCTATTTTTGATAATTTAGAAATATTAGTAGATTCAGATGAAAATGAAAGATATAAAAATCAAAAAGAACTTGATGATAAAATAGAAGAGTTATTTGATAGAAAAATAATAACTACAGAGGCAGTAGCTTATTTAAGGGGAAGATCCATAGTTAAGACTTGGATTATAATAGATGAAGCCCAAAATCTTACTCCAAAGCAAGTAAAAGCTATAATAACAAGGGCTGGAGAAGGTAGTAAAGTAATTTTAATTGGTGATCCAGATCAAATAGATCAAGCTTTTCTAGATTCAAGATCTAATGGATTATGTTATGCTTCTGAAAAAATGAAGGGAAGTTCTATTTGTTTTCAAATAACATTAAAATATGAAGAATGTGAAAGAAGCTCATTAGCTAATGAGGCAGCTATTAGGCTTTAAATCTACTAAAATATGCTTTAGGTACTGATTTTTTTATGAATTAGTTCTAAAGCATTTTTATTTGTAAAATTAAATTTAGGTTAAAATATAAATTTTTTGTAGTAAATTCATATTTAAATGTTGTAAAATGTAGATATGCTTTAAATATCATGATGAAGAAGGAAGTATGAAATGGTAAGAAGAAAAAAGAATTTTTATAAACATAAGAAAATGAAAAAGAAAAAATTTAAATGGGGAACTTTTTTTAAATTTATAATATTTGAATTGATTTTTACGATGATAACAGTACCTTTTTTAATTTACTATGGTCCTTTTCAAAATGTGAAAAGAAGCTTAGTTGGAGCAGCTATGACATCTTTAAGTCATCAATACTTAGCTACAGCTTTTTTATCTAAAGATAAGATTAATGAGATTTTAGGAGAAAATTCTATAGAAGAAATTAAACAAGATAATAATAGTCAAGAAGTGTTATTGCCTAAAAAGCATGATGACACTATAGAAAGATATGATATAGAAGGAAAGAAATTTAAGGGATATATTTTAGTTGTAAAGGATCCTACAAGAGTAAAGGTTGGATATTCTTCTAAATTAGGAAGAGAGGGACAAACTACTTCTCAAATAGCTAAAAACTTTAATGCAGTGGCAGCTATAAACGGAGGAGGTTTTACTGATGTTTCTGCAACTTCAGAATGGACTGGAAATGGAGGAACCCCAACAGGAATTATTATATCTGATGGAAAAGAAGTGTTTAATGACTTAAAACCAGATGCTAAGGTAGAAATGATGGCAATTACAAATAAAGGCAGATTATTAGTAGGAAAGTATTCTCCAAATGAATTAAAAAAATATAATGTTACAGAAGCAATAAGTTTTGGACCACCTTTAGTTGTTAATGGAAAACCAACAATAAAAACTGGAGATGGAGGATGGGGAATTGCTCCAAGAACAGTTATAGGACAAAGAAAAGATGGTTCTATGTTATTTTTAGTAATTGATGGACGACAAATATTAAATTCTATAGGAGCAACTTTAAAGGAAGCTCAAGATGTAATGTTACAATATGGAGCAGTTAATGCTGTTAATTTAGATGGAGGAAAATCTACTACTATGTATTTTGAGGGAGAAGTTATAAATAATCCTTCAGATCACTTAGGAGAAAGAGCGGTACCATCAGTAGTTATGGTTAAGTAGAAAGGAAGTTAAACAGACAGTTATGAAGAAGGTTAGAATAATTTTTGCGTGGGTAATAGTGTCTTTGATTGTACAAGTAGCAGGATTATTGTTTTTAGATAAGTATTTTTTCCAAAGTGATGGAAGTGTAAAAAGTAAAAAGATAGAAGTTAAAGATAAGGCTCCTAAAAAGTTAGCAAATATAAAGGTACCAGAAGGCTCTAAAAATATTAAATTATCCTTTGATGGAAAATATATATCTTATGAAGATAGTGGTATACTTAAAGTTTCAAATACTTGGGATGGAAGCACGTTAGAAGTTAAAAATAATATAAATTCTAAACTTATGAATTATACTTGGTTAAGTGATAGGCATAGAATATTAATAGGAGAGAGAAATAATAATAGTGGAATGCTTACTTTATCCTATTATGATGTAGCAAAAAATGAAAAAAGAGAGATAACTTCAATATCAGAAATAAGCAAAAAAAGTGAATTAAGCTCTATAGAAGCTTCAACTTTAACTGATGTTACATATTTAAAGATTACTGATGAAAATAAATATACTAAAATTTATAGATTAGATATAAATCAAAAGTTAAAAAAAGAATCCTTAATGTGTAAAAGTGTAGGAAATATAGAAGTTATACCTCATGAAGATAGGCTTCTTTATGAAGATAGCTATAATAAGCAAATTTATGTAACCAGTCCTCAAAAGAAATTGGCTTTCGGTAAAAATAAAGTAAAACTTCTTAAGGTGGATAGTGAAGATGTTGTATATGTAGGAATTTTAAGTGGAGAAAAAATATCAGAAATAAAATATGGAACTTTAGGAGAAAATACAAATGACTGGAAGACTATAAACTTAAAGGATTCAGTAGAAAAAGATGATATATTAATTTCTCAAAAAGGACAAATATTTTATAATGATAGTTTTAAAGGAGAACTTATAGATTTATCTAAAGATAAAAAATATAATTATAAAGGAAAGTTTATTTCAATTTTTGATGATGGATATGGTACACTTATAGACAGTAAGTTAAATATTCAAGAATTTAAATAAGACTTTAGATATTAAAAACTTTAAAATTAGGAGGTATTAGATGACCGGTGCAGTAAAATTACAGATGCTAAATTATCTTACAATGATTCCTGGAATTTTATTAGCTTTTACCTTTCATGAGTATGCTCATGCAAGGGTTGCAGATATGTTAGGAGATAAAACTCCAAGATATGAAGGAAGATTAACGTTAAATCCTTTAGCACATTTAGATTTAGTAGGAACTTTACTTATTATAATATCAGGCTTTGGTTGGGCAAAACCTGTAACAGTAAATAGAAGAGCCTTTAAAAATTACTATAAAGATGATTTGAAAGTTTCAATTGCAGGGCCTTTAGCTAACTTAATGGTAGCTATTTTAAGTGGATTTTTACTAGGAGTTATAGTAAAGATTGCTCAATTTTCAGATGCTGGTACTATTTTAGGAATATTAAGCAAAATATTTAAGGTTTCAATTATTTTAAATGTTAATTTATTTATTTTTAATTTATTACCAATACCTGGATTTGACGGATTTAATGTTTTAGTAGATATGTTTCCTAAGTTTTTCTATAAATATATAGATAAATTTTATAAGTATCAATATATACTTTTATTTGGAGCAGTAATAATCAGCCCATATATTATATCAACACCTGCTTATTATATAACTGATAGTATACTTTCTTTAGTTAATATTATAATGTTTTAAAAGTATATAAATAAATATTTTAGGCAAACTATTATTAATAAAATATAAGGAGTGATAGTATGAAAGATGAAACATACAGTGCTCAAAAGATAGTTGCCATAAAAAAAGACAGTAAAGATGAAATAGAAGCTTATAAGCTTTCTAACGGTGAAATTTTATCTAAAGAAGAAGCAGTAGAGTTTGCTAAGAATGGTAAAATACAAGACGTAATTATAAGTAAGAGCAAAACTGGAGAAGAATATTTAAAAAGTATTCCAGATGGAAAAGAATCCAATAATTTAAGTAATTTAGAGCAATTTTAAATAAAAATAAGATAAGCTAATTAGCTTATCTTATTTTTTTCTTTATTTAAGAAAAAAAATGAGTATAATATTAACTGTATGTTTTGGAAAATGGAGGATTGAGATGAATAAATACAAAGGTATAATTTTTGCAATACTTTCTTCAGTAGCTTTTGGACTTATGCCGATATTTGCAAAAGTTGCTTATAATAATGGATCAAATACATCAACAGTATTAAGTTTTAGATTTTTAGTAGCAGCTATAATACTTTTTATTTTTGGAATTATTACTAAAACTTCTTTTAAGGTTAGTAAAAAGCAGCTTATAACCCTAATTTTAATAGGATCTTTAGGATACACCTTTACAACAGAAACTTTATTTTTATCCTATAGATATATGAGTGTAGGTCTTGCAACTACAATACATTTTATTTATCCAGCTTTTGTTTGTATATTTAGTTTTTTAGTATTTAAAGAAAAGCTAAGCAAAAATAAAGTAGGAGCATTAATTTTATCTGCTGTAGGAGTATATCTTTTAGTAGGGGTAAGTAATTCTGGAGTTAATTTAAAAGGAGTAGGTCTTGCTTTAGTTTCTGGTGTTTCTTATTCTTGTTGTATTTTAAGTATGAATAATAAGGCTATAAAAACTTTAGATAATAAAGTTATGACTTTTTATTTTTCTTTATTTGCAGGAAGTACAATAACATTGTTAAGTTATTTTAATGGAGGATTAACACTTCATTTTAATAGAGAACTGATATTTTCTTATTTTGGACTTTCAGTAGTATCAACTATTATTGCAACAATTTTACTTATTAAAGCAGTTAAAGTAATAGGAGCAACTTCAGCATCTATTTTAGGAACTTTTGAACCAATTGTAAGTCTTATATTAGGTGTTGCGTTATTTAATGAGTCTATAACTAGTATAATGATTTTTGGAACTATTTTAATACTATTTTCTGTAATAATCATATCTATGGAAAGTAAAGATAAAAAAGAGAATAAAGGAAAAGTTAATCTTAAGGAAGAAAATGCTTTTCTTTAAAACTTAATAGTAAAAGAATTTATATAATATTCTAATTTAAAATAGCGTGATAAAATATTTTAAAAGAAAAAGATGTATCTTAAAATAAGCTTAAAGTTATTTTTAAAGATACATTTTTTATATAATTATATTTGGTTTTTATAAAAATTAGCTGTCTTAAGGAGGAAACTTAATTCCATATTAAAACAGCTTTTTTCTTTTATTAGAAAACTTATGTTTAAGATTTATATTTCTGCCTTTTTTATAATAAGTTCTTTTTGATAAATTTCAGAGAATTTATCTTTAGATCTTAAAGCTTGATGAATTTCTAAATCTAAATCATTATTAGAATAAAGTAAAATTTCTACAGTATCTTCCTTTATAGAAATATTTAAATCATAAACAGATCCATCTAAGCTTCTATCAAGACCTTCTGCAATTCTAAGAAGTATTCCTATTTTTTCTGTTGCAGCTACATCTAATTTATTTAAAATTCCTGAAAATTTTACTAATGGAATATGAAAATTATTATTTCTATGGAAAGCTGCTGCAAATCCACTAATAAGGATTTCTTTATGCGATAATCCATTTATATGTGAGTTTAGAATTATATACATTGAGTGAAGATGGTGATCATAATATCTAATGCTTATGCCACAATCATGAAGTAAGGCGGAAGTCTTTATGATATTTTGATAATTATCCCCTAATTTATGGAGAGATTTTAATTCTGTAAAAAGTTTTTTAGTTAATCTATAAACATTATTTGCATGAGAAACATTCATATTTAATGTTTCCATAATTCCATGAATACTAAATTCTAATATATCTTCTTTAGAAGAAGGATAATTTTGATTTAAATATTGATTTAAGATACCTTCTCTTAATCCTCTACCGCATAAAGTTATTTTTTCAATATTTGTATATTTAGTAATTCTATTTAAAATTGTTACTGCTCCTAAAATTACGTCAGCTCTATCACTAGATAGCCCATCTATTTTTGCCCTTTGCTTTAGATTTTTACATTTCATAAGATTATAAATATCAGATATATCATAATCATTCATAGAATAGTTATGAGATAAATCTAAAGGATAGTGTTTTTTTCTTCTATCTACTTTACAAAGATTTCTTATAGATCCACCTAAACCTATTATATTATGGAATTCATATTTTTTTAGCCAAGGTATTTCTTTTAAAATATTTTCAACAAATTCATTTGCGCTTTCTGCATTATCATAAGTTATTATATCACGAAGAGAAAATTTATTACTTAAATTTACACAACCTATAGGAATAGTAGCTCTTTCTAAAAGTTCTTCTCCTTTAATTACAGCTAAATGAGTAGATGTTCCACCTATATCAACCATAAGAGAAGTTTCAGAATACATACTATTTATTATGCCTAAATATATGTAATAAATTTCTTCATCATATGTTAAAATTCTTGGAGTAATATTAAGTTCTTTAATGATTCTGTCTTTTAGTATTTCTTTATTTTCTGCTGCTGAAATATCTTCAGTTATTACTGTGATTATTTGAGAAGCACCAGACAAAGTACAAAGGGATTTAAAGGATTTTAGTGTAGATAAAGCAGATTCTATTTTTTCTTCTGATATAGTTGAAGAATTCATTAAATCACAGGCTAATCTTACAGTTCCTTTAAGTTCATCAATTATTTTAAAATAACCGCTATCCTCTACTTCAGAAAGCATTAGTTTAATAGAGTTAGCACCTATACTAATAACACCTATTCTTTTCATTTTTAACTCCTTCTTTATTGCAATAATTCTATAGATACAATGTTATATAACTTTCTTATGTTTTACAAGGATAAAAAGAAATTTTTGGAGAAAAGTTTAATTTTAGAATAATTAATAATAATTAAATACTAATTATTATTATATTTGTTAAGATTTTGGTAAATAATTAAAGAGAATAGTAAAAAATAAAATTATAAATTAAATATATAATTAATAATAATTTAAGTAAAAATTACTTATGTATTGACAATAATTTATGTATATCTGTATAATATATAAGAAAATAGAATAATTAAATTCCTTGAAGAGGAAAAGTACTATAGTAGATGTTTTAAGCGAGTAGAGGATGGTGTAAGCTCTATAAACTATATTATAAGAAAAGAGCCTTTGAGAAGCGGCCCTAAATGTTTTAATTTTAAAGCAGAATAAGGCTAGCCGTTAATTACGTTAAAATTATTAAGTGGATGATTATTAATAATATCATCAATTGGAGTGGTACCGCGGATATATCCGTCTCTTTTTATTTAAAAGAGGCGGTTTTTTTATTATATGAATATATAAATATTTTTATAGGAGGAATAATATATGGATTATAAAAAGCAAACTGCTGAAAGAATAAAAGAATTTGTTGATTTAGACTTAGAAACTATAGAAAAATTAATAGAAATACCACCAAAACCAGAGATGGGTGATTATGCTTTTCCATGCTTTCAATTAGCAAAGGTTATGAGAAAAGCTCCTAATATGATTGCAGAGGAATTAAAGGATAAGATAAATGGAGAAGGCTATGAAAAGATAGTTAACTTAGGACCTTATTTAAACTTTTTTGTAGATAAAGCATCCTTTGCAAAAGATATAATAAGTAAGGTACTTGAAGAGAAAGATAATTATGGTGCATCTAAAATAGGAGAAGAAAAGAATGTAGTTGTTGAATATTCATCACCAAATATTGCAAAGCCTTTCCACGTAGGACACTTATTTACTACTGTTATAGGAAATGCATTATATAAAATGCTATCTTTTGAAGGATATAACTGCGAAAGGATAAATCACTTAGGAGATTGGGGAACTCAATTTGGTAAACTTATATCAGCTTATAAAAGATGGGTTGATGAAGAAGCCTTAGAAAAAGATCCTATAAGTGAACTTTTAAGAATATATGTTAAGTTTCATGATGAAGCAGAAAAGAATCCTGAATTAGAAGATGAAGGAAGAATGTACTTTAAAAAGCTTGAAGATGGAGATAAGGAAGCTACAGAATTATGGGAAAGATTTAGAAACCTTTCTCTTAAAGAGTTTAATAAGATTTATAGCCAGTTAGGAGTAGATTTTGACTCATGGGCAGGCGAAAGTTTCTACAACGATAAAATGGATGTAGTAGTTGAAGAGCTTACAGAAAAAGGTCTATTAACAGAGAGTAACGGAGCTAAGGTTGTAATGCTTGAAGACTATAATATGCCTCCTTGTATAGTTTTAAAATCAGATGGAGCATCAATATATGCAACAAGAGATTTAGCAGCTGCTATGTATAGAAAGAAAACTTATGATTTTGATAAATGTATATATGTAGTTGGAAAAGATCAATCATTACACTTTAAACAAGTTTTTAAAGTATTAGAGCTTGCTGGTGAGGATTGGGCAAAAAATTGTGTGCATATTCCATTTGGATTAGTTAAGTTTGCAGATAAAAAGCTTTCAACTAGAAAGGGAGATGTAGTACTTTTAGAGGATTTATTAAATGAGGCAGTAAGTAAAACTTTAGAAGTAATAAATGAAAAAAACCCTGAGCTTGAAAATAAAGAAGAAGTTGCTAAAAAGATAGGTATAGGAGCTATGATATTTACTTATCTTAAAAATAGTAGGGAAAGAGATATAGTATTTGATTGGAAGGAAATGTTAAGTTTTGATGGAGAAACAGGTCCATATGTTCAATATTCTTATGCAAGAGCTAAGAGTATATTAAGAAAAGTTGGGGAATGTAAAGCAGAACCAGATTTTTCAAAATTGACTTCTAAAGAAGAATTTGAACTAGCTAAAACTTTAGAATCATTCCAAAAATCAATATTATTAGCTATAGAAAAATTAGAGCCATCAATAGTTACTAGATATGTTATAGAAGTAGCTAAAGATTTTAATAAGTTCTATAATAATCATACAGTTTCAAATTTAGAAGATGAAAGCTTAAAGAGTGCTAGACTACAATTAGTTAAAGCTACTTGTCAAGTAATTAAAAATGGATTAGCTTTAATAGGGTTAGATGTAGTAGAAAAGATGTAATATGGACATTATAACTAGAAAATCTAGAAAAATTTTAGATGATAATATAATAAAAGAGTTCCATTTAAATAAATATATTTTTTTAGATATAGAAGCTACTGGATTTAATAAAATAGAAGATAAGATTTTTTCTATAGCTTTAGGATATATAGAAAATAATATTTATAAGGCTAAGGTTATTTTTGAAGAAGAAGATGAAACGCTTCTTCTTCAAAATTTTTTACAAATAATCGGAGACAAAAATAAATTTTGTACATTTAATGGAAAAGCATTTGATGAACCTTTTCTTCAAAGTAGATTGGAATTTAATGGTTTTAATAAGCTAGAAATAGATTATCATATAGATTTATATAGAATAATAAGCTTATATAAAAGTTCTCTAAATTTAGAAGGAATATCTCTAAAAAGTTTAGAAAAATATTTAGGTATAGAAAGAAAAGATAATATTTCAGGAAAAGAGTGTAAAGAGCTTTTTTATGAATATATGGAATATAAAAATAAGACTCTTAAAGAATATATGATTATACACAATCTT
>NZ_FQVM01000059.1 GCF_900129365.1 Clostridium fallax | reverse complement strand
AAATTACTTCATAGTTATTAATAAAATTATTATATAAAAATTTATAAATATAATTATTATTTACACTTTTATTTAGATCTATTGTAATAAAAATAAAATTTGTATTTTTTATATTTAAAGGACAGTTATTAAGATTTTCATAATCATATAGTAGATTAAATAAAAAAGAATATTTATCATTTTCTTCTAAGTTATTTATAGCTAACATATTTTTTTCTTCTTTATCTATTAAATTTAAGGCTTTATTTATTGATTTATAAAGTACTTCTTTTTTTATAGGTTTTAATAAATAATCAATAGCATTAAAATCAATAGCCTTTTTAGCATATTCAAATTTTTCAAATCCTGTTAAAAATATTACTTTGGTTTTATAATCATTTTTTTTAATTTCTTCTATAAATTCTAAGCCGTTTAATAAAGGCATTCGAATGTCTGTTAAAGCTATATGAATATCAAATTTTTTAATTATATCTAAAGCATCTAATCCATTATTAGCTTCAACTAATAAATTTACTGAAAAACTACTTTCTTTTATATATTTTTTTAATTTTTCTCTTATTAAGTATTCATCATCAACTATAAGAATATTAAGCATAATCTCTCTCCTTTAAGTTTATTGGAATAGTTATTGTTATTTCAGTACCATTATATTTTTCACTTTTAATTAAGAAATCATATTCATTAGGGAAAAATAAATTTAATCTTTCAATAGTATTCTTTACTCCAAATCCCCCTTTAGAAGAGGAAGATATATTAGTATTTAATAAATTAGAAAGTTCTTTTTCGGTGATTCCTATACCATTATCTTTTATGGTAATAAATAATTTTTCTGTATGTTTCTTTATTATAATATCTATAAAGCCCTCTTTAGAAATATTATTTTTAATTCCATGATAAATAGAATTTTCTACTAAAGGCTGTAGTAATAGTTTTAGACAACCTAAATTCTTTATAGATTCATCACACTCAATATTATAAGAAAACAAATTATAGTAACGAACACTCATAATTTTTAAATAACTTTCAGTTAGGTTTAGCTCTTCACCTAAGGAAATAATCGTATTTCCTTTATTTAAAACTCCTCTGTAAAAGGTAGAAAGATTAAAAATCATATCAATAACCTCATCATTTCTATCTAATTCTGCTAAAGCACAAATATTTTCTAAAGAGTTATATAAAAAATGAGGCTTAATTTGTAATTGCATTAATTCAAGTTCAAATTCTTTCTTTTTATTTTGTTCATAGGATATTTTTGACATTAAGTTTTTTATATTAAATATTAGTTTATTAAATTTTATTGAAAGTAAACCTATTTCATCTTGAGATATTATATTTATTTCAGAATTCCAATCTCCTTTTTCTATTTCATCTATTCTATTAAATAGATTTTGTATAGGCTTTACCATAGAATTTGATATTTTTTTTGAAAGTATATATGAAAAAATAATTCCTATAAATAATAATCCTATTAATGGTAATATTAATTTTTCCTTTTCATATATTATGTTACTTAAATAAATATCTCCAATAATATTAAAATTTAATTTTGGATAATAGCACATAAGTGTTAGTCTATTTTCTTTTTTATCAGTTAAGGACTTAAAAGGAATATTTTTATCGGTAAAACTGATATTTTTTCTTATATCAAAGAAAGATTTCAACATATTCTTTTTATCTGAAGAGGAAAATATAATTCCAGAGCTATTTACTAGAAATAAATTCATATATTTATTATGAAGTTCATTAGTTTTATAATTTTTAGATATATAATCTTCTGATACAAAAATTTCTAAATAACCAATAAGTTTTCCAGTATTTTTATTAAATATTTTTTTAGGTAAATGAAGATAAACTTCATTGTTTATACTTTTTATAGGTCCATACCAATTATTAAAATTTAATAAATTTCCATCTAAAAGAGAAATAAACTTATTATTAGACTTCATTTTGAATCCATTAGTACTATGAAGTATAGCACCAGATATAACCTTATTTTGATAAATTATATTATCCAGTTGATTTTTTAGTTTAAGATATTCATCTTTAGTAGGATAAGTATCTTTAGAACTATATTTATCTAATATATTTTGTATATCATTATTAATTATAAGGTTAGTAGTTAGAGATTCAGCAGAATTTAATATAATATCTAATTGGTTAAAGATTATACTTAAACTATTTTTTTCTCTTTCAATGGAATTATTTTTTATTGCATTAAAGG
>NZ_FQVM01000006.1 GCF_900129365.1 Clostridium fallax | reverse complement strand
GTGCAATCTCTAGCACCTTAACTAAACAATTATTAACACCTCTTCCAAAAGGCATTCCATTTTCAGCTTCACTTTCTACACTATCAATTTTAACTTCTTCTATAGACATTAACTTTCCTACCATAAAAATTCTCCTAATCATAAATATATTTTTATAAAGCCTCAAAAATCTAATTAAACTATTAGATTTCTTATTAAAAAGCTTATTATATTATGATTATTACCAATTATTAGACTTTTAATCCAATTATTTACTATGGAATATAAAAACATTATTTTTACATGTAAGCTTTATTTTTTTAATTTTTATTGATCTATAATTTACAGATAATATTAATATTTTTTTAATTTTATTTTTTCCAATTTATATAAAAATATTTATTATTATTATTAAGTATTTTTCTATTTAATGTTAATTAAAATCTTGTTTTTTCAATAAATATAAGTTTATTTATTTTATCATATTGATTGTAGACAAGAAAGTTTTTTACCATATTTTTAAAATAAAAGTTAATAATTAGATAATTCACTACTAAGGGTATTGTACCTATATATAATCTATGTTATTGTATTCTCAACGAAGGGAGTTGACAACTATGAAAAATTTGAAAAGAGTTATAGGAATTGTTTGTAATGAAGAAAAACACATAATGTTTATTGCCAATAACCAAAGTGAATTTTGGGGAAAATGGGTTAATAATACAACTGAACCTTATTATAATTTAATAGGTAGTATAGAATATGATCTTTATCAAGAAAAAGCTGTTACCAAAGTTATGGAAAAAGCTTTAGAAAAGTGGAATGCTAATGATTTTAAAGATGAAAATGAATTGTCTATTTTTATAAAAGCTGCTGGTATTATGCTTGATTTCTTAAATATTTATAAAGAAGAAGATTAATAATTTAATATATTCTATAAATGTTTAAAAAATTAATTATATTTATAAGAGATTTTATAATTATTAAGTACAGGATATTATAATAATTTAAATTATAATAAAAACTTTATTAACATACTTCCTATTTTTAATATTTTTATAGTAACTTTAAAAAAGTGGAAAGAATTAATTCCTTCCACTTTTTTATTAAGATTTATTAAACTGTTATTTCACTTTCTATTGAAACAGCATCTTTATTTTCTTCTAATATAGGATTTACATATTCATCTATAAATTCTATTACTTGACTTGGTGCTCTTCCTACAAACTTATTTGGATCTATTATTTTTAAAATTTCTTCTTTTGATAATTTAAAATAATCTTCGTCTTTTATTATTCTATCTATTAAATCATTATTAAGGCCTTCACCTTTTACTCTCTGAGCAGCAGCCATTGAATGCTCTCTTATTCTCTCATGAAGTTCTTGCCTATCTCCGCCTCTTTTTACTGATTCCATCATTATATTTTCCGTAGCCATAAATGGAAGTTCATTATTTACATGAGCTGTTATTACTTTTTCATATACTACCATATTTTCTGCAATATTCATATATAAATTTAAAACTCCATCTAAAGCTAAAAATCCTTCTGCCATAGATATTCTTTTATTGGCTGAATCATCTAAAGTTCTTTCAAACCATTGAGTTGAAGCTGTAATAGCAGGATTTAAAGAGTCAACTATTACATATCTTGCAAGAGCTCCCATTCTTTCTGATCTCATAGGATTTCTCTTATATGCCATTGCAGATGATCCTATTTGATGTTTTTCAAAAGGTTCTTCCATTTCTTTCATACTTTGAAGTAATCTTAAATCATTACTAAATTTATATGCGCTTTGTGCTACTTCTGAAAGAGTATTTAAAATTATTGAATCAACTTTTCTTGGATAAGTTTGACCAGTAACTCCATAACTTTTATTAAATCCCATCTTTTCAGCAACAATTGTATCTAGCTCTCTTACCTTCTCTTCATTTCCATCAAAAAGATTCATAAAGCTCGCTTGAGTTCCAGTTGTTCCTTTAACTCCTCTTAACTTTAATTTTGATAGTACAAAATCTATATTTTCTACATCTAAAACTAAGTCTTGAATCCAAAGAGTAGCTCTTTTACCTACTGTTGTTAATTGAGCTGGTTGAAAATGAGTAAATCCTAATGTAGGAAGATCCTTATATTTAATAGCAAAATCTTTAAGTAACTTTATAGTTTTTACTATTTTTTTCTTTATTAAAAGAAGAGCATCTCTCATTATAATAATATCTGTATTATCTCCAACATAACAGCTAGTTGCACCTAAATGAATTATTCCCTTAGCATTTGGGCATTGTAATCCATACGCATATACATGACTCATAACATCATGTCTAACTTCTTTCTCTCTCTTTTTGGCCTCTTCATAATTTATATCATCTATATGGCTTTTTAGCTCATCAATTTGGTTCTCTGTAATATTTAAACCTAATTCCTTTTCCCCTTCAGCTAAAGCTACCCATAGCTTTCTCCAAGTAGTAAATTTCATTTTATCTGAGAATATGTATGACATCTCTTTTGATGCATATCTTGAATTTAGCGGTGTGCTATAAAGTTCTTTCATATTGTTCCTCCTACGAATAAAATTAAATAATACTTCATTATAATTCGTATTATATCATATTTTTTATTTTCTATCAGTCATATTTTATAAATTTTTTAATATTTATTTAATATAGATTAGTTTTGATGGGAGTGGGGTTATATGTATAAAGTAAATTTATTAGATAAGATTACTTTTGTATTAGTAATTATAGGAGCTATTAATTGGGGTCTTATAGGTATATTTAATTTTAATTTAGTTAATCTACTAAGTTTTGGTAGTCCTTTAGTAGAAAGAATTATTTATATTCTAGTATTTGCATCTGCAATTAATTTAATTCTTTTATTACTTAGAAGTAAATTTATAGGTAGACAAGCTAATTAAATAAAAGTAATAAAAAAGGTTCCTTTTAAAAGGAACCTTTTTTATTACTCTTCTAAGTTTTCTATTAATTTAACTATCTCTTCAGCAGCTAAAGTTTCATCATCGCCTGAAGCTATAACTTTAACAACTGCATCTTTAGTTACTCCTAATGAAAGAACTCCAATTAAGCTCTTTACATTTGCTTTCTTTCCATTAAATTCTAAGCTTACATCTGATTTGAATGATGAAGCTTTCTTTACTAGTAATGTTGCTGGTCTAGCATGTAAACCTGTTGAATTTTTTATTACTACTTCTTTAGTTACCATTACATCCACCTCTTTATTTATTTACTAACTATTTCATTATAAACATTATCAGCAAAAATTTCAACAATTTTTACCTTTTTCATTGTTTTTTAAATTTTTGTTAATTATATTATGTCTAATTTTCTATTAATAATGACAGTGTTTTACTGATATTTAATTAAAATTTTAACTTATTTATAAAATTTTGTAATTTTTCTAATCCCTTTGTTATATTTTCTCTTGAAGTTGCAAAAGATATCCTTATATAATTATCAGCTCCAAAAGCGCTACCTGGAATAACTGCAACATTTTCCTCTTCTAAAAAAAACTTACAAAAAGAATCTGAGTTATTTATATAGTAATTATTTATATAAGTATTATAAAGTTTTGATACATCAATCATTACATAAAAAGCACCTTCAGGCTTTATGTAACTTACTTCTTTTATATTATTTAATATATTTACAGTCAAGTTTCTTCTACTTTCAAATTCAATTACCATATTTTCAAGCTCTTTTTGGGATCCTTTTAAAGCTTCTATTGCAGCATATTGAGAGATAGTATTAGGATTTGAAGTTGTATGGCTTTGAAGTTTTGTCATGTAAGATATTACTTCTCTATCTCCTGCTACGTATCCTAATCTCCATCCAGTCATAGCATAAGCTTTAGAAAATCCATTTACTACTAAAGTTCTTTTATAGGAGTCCTCTGATAATGAAGCTATACTTATATGTTTTTTCCTATCATAAGATAATTTTTCATAAATTTCATCAGATATTATTATTAAGTTATATTTTTTACAAACTTCAGCAATCTCTTCTAATTCTTTTTTATCATAAATAACTCCTGTAGGATTTGAAGGAGAATTTATAATAATTGCTTTAGTTTTATCAGTAATAATTTTTTCTAAATCTAATTTATTTATTTTGTAATTATTTTTATGATTTCCAGTTAGAAAAACTGATTTTCCTCCAGCTATTTTTATAAGTTCTGGATAACTGGTCCAATAAGGAGATAATAAAATTACTTCATCACTATCATTAAGTATTGATAGAAAAATATTAGCTAAGCATTGCTTTGCCCCAGTTGATACTAAAATTTGTTCTTCTTTATATTCTATATTATTATCATATTTTAATTTTTTTATGATTTCTTTTTTTAAATCACTTAATCCACTTGTTGCAGTATATTTTGTCTTTCCTTCCCTTATAGCTTTAATTGCTGCATCTTGTATATTTTTAGGGGTAAAAAAATCCGGTTCTCCTGCTGCAAAATTTATAACTTCTTTTCCTAAACTTTTCATTTCATTAGCAATTTTAGTTATCTCTAAAGTTTTTGAAGCACTTATATCCTTTACTCTATTAGATTTCATTACATATAACCTCCAAAAGTTCTAGGGCAGCTTTCTTTGGACCATTTTTTTCTACTCCTTTAACAGCTAATTGAGTTTTTATCTCTCCAATCAATATTTTTTCATCGAAAATTTCTTTAAAATAAAACTCTAAAAGTTTATCTACTTCTTCTTTTCTTTGAGCTGGACCAAATGGATTTGCAAAATAAGATTCTACAAGACCTTTTTCTGTAGTTGTTCCTTTTGCCATTCTTGCCCCTTTTTTAAATACCTTAATAGCCTCATTTTTATTTGTAAAAAACTTAATAGCTTTATCCTTTGCTTCATCATAGTTATTAGCATAAAGTATTATATCTACTTTATATCCCTTTGTTATATCTTTATAAGAAGATATTGGCATTACAAGTCTTGCATTAACCTTATCTGGATTCATAAATATACTTCTATCTAGTTCCTTAAATGCATATCCTTGATCTAAGTCATCAAGTCTTACAAAGGCACCTATTTCTGTTCCATAGCCTTTTATTACATTTCCATCCTTTTTTATAAATCCCATATCATCAAAGATAACATTCATATCACTTATATACTCTTCTCCTAAAGCTCTAAAAGCTTCTAAGGATTCTGATTTTCCAGCACCACTATCTCCAACTATTATTGCATTAGCTGTTTTCCCATCTTTAAGAGATATATTAACCATAGCTCCATGAATAGGTAGCATTCCTTTTTTTATTGCTATAAGATTATGGAGAGTTAGAATCATTTTTTTCATATATCCAAAATAATCTATGGCTTCATTATAATTTACATAACCCATCATTATATTATTCTTTTCATCATCATAAAAAACAGTTTTAAACTCTGAGTCATCTTCTGCTCCAAAAATATGAACTATATCTGGTTTTCTTCCTCTACATTCTTCTATAGTTGCTAGTTCAAAAAGATTACATAACGTAATTCCATGAGCCATAAAATCTCTATGAAAATATACATAAGCTAATAAATTCCCAACTTTTGCAGGATAGCAGTACCATTCGTCTTTATTAATAGATGCTCTATTTATTGGATTTTTAAATACTTCTTTAAAAATTCCATCTCTTGTATTCTTTTTAGGATAAGTTATAAATGGTGCTTCAAGAGATATAGATTCTATAAAGGGAACATCTTCAAGTTTTTCATATTCATAAGGAATAGGCCATATTAAATTATTTATAAGCATTCCTGCATTTCCACCTGCTGGAATTTGTCTAAATACCTTAGGCATATGTCCTATTACGTTTTTTTCTATTTTTCTATATAGTCTTAGTATTAATTTTGAGAATTCAGAATTAGCTTCTTGGAAACTAACAGAAGCTATTCCCTCTTTCTTTCTATTATTATTTATCACAGTATATCTTTCTAATTTTCTCCAATAAGAATATAATTCTTCTATAAATGAAATAACCTGATCTTTATTTTCTAATAAAGGCTTAAAATTTTCATGTAAGCTAATAACCTCATCTGCAGTCATTACTGTTAAGAGTTTAAAAGTTCTTACCACTAAATTAGATAACTTTTCTATATCTTCTGTATTAAAAGCTTTAGTTAATTCTTTAAAATTTTTATTATTTCTAAATTTACTTTTCTTTAAATAGCATTCTAAAACTCTTTTAAATCCTTCACTACTTAATAGGCTCTCTATATTATCACAATATTTTGCTGTAAAATTTATAGTAACTTTATCGTTACTTATTGAAAATTCTTTTGTCATATTTTACCCCCTATATGAATATATATAAATATTTAACTTTCATTTTATAGCCTTTTACATAACTTATGTCTGATTATAACATCAGTTTTGCAATTATGTAAATACTTTTATTGCATTTTTTAAAAAATAATTTTCTTTCAATTTATAAAAAGTAGTAAAGATCTTTCTATAAAATCTATTCTGAAACCTTTGATTATAGCCTTATTTTATTAATAAATTTAATAGTTTTTATTAAATAAAAAAACAGGGAAGTAAAATCTTACTTCCCTGTTTTTAAATTAATTAATCTTTTAAAATTCTCTTATTAATTATCTTGGTTGAATAATTAACTTAATAGCTGTTCTTTCCTCTCCATCTATTTCAATATCAGTAAATGCCGGTACACATACTATATCCTTTCCGCTTGGAGCAACAAATCCTCTAGCTATTGCTATTGCCTTTACAGCTTGATTTATTGCACCAGCTCCTACCGCTTGAATTTCTACTATATTTTTTTCTTTTATTATTGCAGCTAAAGCTCCTGCAACTGAATTAGGGTTAGATTTTGTTGAAACTTTTAATACTTCCATTATGTTTTGACCTCCTAGAATATAATATTATTAGATATCGTTTACAATTATATATATTCTATAAATCTTTATAAACTCCTTCTATTTTGGCGAAATTTATTTATATATGAAAAAAAATACAATTTGTTTTCACAAATTGTATTTTATTAGCTTTTATTTTGCGTAATCAACAGCACGAGTTTCCCTGATTACATTTATTTTTATTTGTCCTGGATATTCTAATTGTTCTTCTATATTCTTAACGATGTTTCTTGCCATTTCAGTAGCACCCGCATCATCAACTTGCTCTGGTTTAACCATAATTCTAATCTCTCTTCCAGCTTGAATGGCATATGACTTTTCTACACCTTCGTATGAATTTGCAATTTCTTCTAATTTTTCCAATCTCTTAATATATGCTTCTAGAGTTTCTCTTCTTGCACCTGGTCTCGCAGCTGAAATAGCATCTGCTGCTTGAACTAAAACTGCTTCTAATGATATCATTTCTACATCACCATGGTGAGCCGCTATAGCATTAACAACTACTGGTGACTCATGATACTTTTTAGCTAAGTCTCCACCTATTAGAGCATGAGGACCTTCATATTCTTGGTCTACTGCTTTACCTATATCATGAAGTAACCCAGCTCTTCTTGCTAAAGTTACATCTAAGCCTAGTTCTGATGCCATTAAACCTGCTAAATATGATACCTCAATTGAGTGTTTTAACACATTTTGGCCATAACTAGTTCTGTACTTTAATCTACCTAGAAGTTTAATTATTTCTGGATGTAATCCATGTACACCAGTTTCAAAGGTTGCTTGTTCTCCTTCTTCCTTAATGTCATTTTCTACATCTTTAACTGCTCTCTCTACCATCTCTTCTATTCTAGCTGGATGAATTCTGCCATCCACAATCAGTTTCTCTAAAGCAATTCTTGCAACTTCTCTCCTTATAGGATCGAAACTTGAAAGTATTACCGCTTCTGGAGTGTCATCTATAATTAAATCAACACCAGTTAATGTTTCTAGAGTTCTGATATTTCTTCCTTCTCTACCAATGATTCTTCCTTTCATTTCATCATTTGGAAGAGCTACAACGTGAACGGTTGATTCTGAAACGTGATCTGCAGCACAACGTTGAATTGCTGTGGTTATGATTTCTCTGGCCTTTTTATCAGCCTCTTCTTTAGCTTTCGCCTCTACTTCTTTTATCATAATCGCTGAGTCATGTTTTATTTCCTTACTAATCTCATCTAATAGTAATTGTCTTGCTTCCTCACTTGAAAGTCCAGATATTCTTTCAAGCTCTTCTCTTTGTTTATTATGCAGTTCTTTAACTGCTTCCTCAAGCTGTTCAACTTCTTGAACTTTTCTGTTAAGATTTTCGTCTCTTTTTTCTAATGTTTCACTTTTCTTGTCGAGAGATTCCTCTCTTTGTATTAATCTTCTTTCAAATCTTTGAATTTTGTTTCTTCTTTCACGAGATTCTCTTTCAAAATCAGTTCTAAGTCTATGAACTTCTTCCTTTGCCTCTAAGATAGCTTCTTTTTTGGTTGCTTCTGCATCCTTTTTAGCTTCTTCTAATTTATGCTCTGCCTCTTGTTCAAGACTTGATATTTTATTTTTTGACACATTTTGTATCATATTATATTGAATAATTCCTAAAACTACTAATACTAAAATATCAATAGCAATAGCTATCCAAATATTCATATTAACACCTCCTTCGCATTATTTCAATGAATATATCTTTAGAAATATGAAAGCGTAGAAAGGTGCCATATTATTCGCACTGTAAAATATTGAATATGCTAAACCAGTATTTGTTATTATTTTATATTAAAAAATAAGTAATGTCAAGATAAAGGAACTTTCCCTGTTTGCCTTCAATCCCTCTATACAACTAGTATTAACAGTTTTTTTGTATTTATAACAAAAAAATAAATCGCAAATTGCGATTTATTTTTTATTTATCCTTAGATTCATTTTTACTACTTTTATTTTCCTCTATTTTAACTGGATTTGTAGCTAATGGAAGTCCATATTTTTCTCTTATTTTATTTTCTATTTCTAAAGCTAAATCTGGATTATCTTTTAAATATTGCTTAGCATTTTCTCTTCCTTGACCTAGTCTTGTATCCCCATATGAGAACCACGCTCCGCTTTTTTGAATTATTTCTTCTTTTACTCCAACATCTACTATATTACCAGTTCTTGAAATACCTTCATTATACATAATGTCAAACTCTGCTTGCCTAAATGGAGGAGCCACTTTATTTTTCATTATTTTAACTCTAGTTCTATTTCCTGTTATACCGTCTCCTTGTTTGATAGAATCTATTCTTCTTACATCCATTCTTACAGAAGCATAGAACTTTAACGCTCTTCCGCCAGGAGTTGTTTCTGGATTTCCAAACATAACTCCAACTTTTTCTCTTAATTGGTTTATAAATATAGCTACACATTTTGACTTATTTATAGTACCTGCAAGTTTTCTTAAAGCTTGAGACATAAGTCTTGCTTGAAGTCCTACATGAGAATCACCCATTTCTCCTTCTATTTCTGCTCTTGGAACTAAAGCTGCAACAGAGTCTACTACAACTACATCTACTGCACCTGATCTTACTAAAGCTTCTGTTATTTCTAAAGCTTGCTCTCCTGTATCTGGTTGTGAAACTATAAGATTATCTATATCAATTCCTAGTGCCTTTGCATAACTTGGATCTAAAGCATGCTCTGCATCTATAAACGCCACTGCTCCGCCTACTTTTTGTGCTTCTGCTGCTATATGAAGAGCTACTGTTGTTTTACCTGAAGATTCTGGTCCATATATCTCTATTATTCTTCCTCTTGGTACTCCACCAATTCCTAAAGCTATATCTAAATCAAGACAGCCAGTTGAAACTGCATCAATATTTAAAGCACTGTGTTCTCCTAATTTCATTATTGAACCTTTACCAAATTGCTTTTCTATTTGACCCATAGCAGCTTCAATAGCTTTTAGTTTTTCCATATCTATATTTGCCATTATAGCACCTTCCTCTCTACGAACGTTTGTTCTAATATAATTATAATGTATACTTTATCTTTAGTCAATGATATTATAAAAGTTCCTTATAATATTATTAAGGAACTTTTATATTCTAATTATTGACCAATATTTATTTACTTAAACCTTTATTTTTCAGTATTTATTACATCTTTATTTTTAACAAAATAATCTATTCCTGAAATTATTGTTATAATAACAGCTAAATAAAGCATTATCTTAGGAGCATAATTAAAAAATGTTGTTAACGCAGAACTGTTAACTACCATATCTGTTAAATCTTTAGACATTCCTATATTAACTTGAATTAATAATAATATTATAGCTATTATTTGAATAACAGTTTTTAATTTTCCCCACTTACTAGCTGCAATAACAGTTCCCTCTGCTGCTGCTATTGTTCTAAGACCTGATACTGCAAACTCTCTAGCAATTATAATTACTGCTGCCCAACTTGGTATAACCTGTAACTCTACTAATGAGATTAAAGCTGAAGTTACTAGTAATTTATCTGCTAAAGGATCCATAAATTTACCAAATCTAGTAATTTGATTTCTACTTCTCGCAATATATCCATCTAACTTATCTGTTAAAGATGCTAAAATAAATATAAACGTAGCTATAAATGTACCATAAGCTACATCTTTTATTGCTATAAATATTAGAAATATAGGTACTAGAAATATTCTAAGTATGGTTAATTTATTTGCAAGATTCATTATAAACAACTCCCATTAAATCATATTCAAGTGTTTTTGTGATTTCTACTTTTATAATATCTCCTTTTGCTAGTTTATCACTTGACTTAAAATACACATTTCCATCTATTTCCGGTGCCATTTCAAAGTTTCTTCCATAATAGTGATCCCCTTTAACCCCTTCTACTATTACATCATAAACTTTTCCTATTTTGTTTTTATTTATATCATAGGACACCTTCTGTTGCACTAACATTAGTTCTTCTTCTCTTTGTTTTTTAGTTTCTTCATCTAATTGATTATCCATTTTAGCCGCTGGAGTTCCCTCTTCTTGTGAATAACTAAATACTCCTACTTTATCTAATTTATACTCTTTTAGAAAATCTTTAAGCTCTTTAAAGTCTTCTTCTGTTTCCCCTGGAAAACCTACAATCAAAGAAGTTCTAATTATAACATTTGGAATTTCTTTTCTTAATAAATCAATTTTCCCTAATATATCTTCTTTTGTTGTTTTTCTGCCCATAAGCTTTAAAATTTTATTACTGATATGTTGAATTGGTAAATCAATATATTTACAAATCTTATTGTTTGAAGCTATCTCTTTAACTAAAGCTTCATCTATTTCTTCTGGATAGCAATACATAAGTCTTATCCACTGAAGACCTTCTATTTTGCTTAATTCATTCATAAGTACACTTAATTTCTTTTCTCCATATAAGTCTACTCCATACTTTGAAGTATCTTGACCTATTAATATAAGTTCCTTTACTCCATTTTGAGCTAAAGCCTTAGCTTCTTTTAATACACTTTCCATATCTCTACTTCTAAATTTTCCTCTGATTTTTGGAATAATACAATAGGTACAGAAGTTATCGCATCCTTCAGAAATTCTTATATAAGCAGTTTCTTTATCTGTAGTAATAATTCTTTCACCTTCATTTATAGTTTTATCACTATAATTTAATTGTATCACTTTTTTATGTTCTGCTGCAAAATTACTAATGATTTTATCAATTCTATCATAGTCATTAACTCCAAGCATAATATCTATCTCTGGCATTAATTCCTCTAATTCTTTCCCATATCTTTGAGTTAAACAACCAGTTGCTATTAAAAGCTTGCAATTATATTTATTTTTATATTCTGCCATTTCAAGAATAGTATCTATTGATTCTTGTTTTGCCTTTTCTATAAATCCGCAAGTATTAACTATTATTATGTCTGCCATCTTAGGATTATTTGTAATTTCATAATCAGATTTAAACTTTCCAAGCATTATCTCTGAATCTACTCTATTTTTATCGCATCCTAAACTAACTATTCCTACTTTATATTTGCCCAATGTCATTCCTCCTAAGTTTATTAGATTTACACATTAATTTTAAAACTGTTTTCTATTTAAAACAAGTATTTTTTATTCTATATTATCTATATCTGACTTTGAAATCAATACCTGTCTTGGTTTACTTCCATCCTTTTGTGAAATTATATTATTTTCTTCTAATTGATCCATAATCCTTGAGGCTCTATTAAATCCTATTCTAAGTTTTCTTTGAAGAAAAGATGTAGATGCTTGACCTGATTCAACTACTATTTTAATAGCCTCATCTAGAAGTTCATCTTTTTCTTCTGAATTTATTTTATTTGTAGCTTCATTATTTATATGCTCAATTATATCTTTTTCATACTCTACATCTTGTTTAGATCCTTTTACAAAATCAACAACTCTTTCTATTTCTTCCTCTGAAATAAATGCTCCTTGAATTCTTAAAGGTTTTGATTCTCCTACTGGATAGAAAAGCATATCCCCTTTACCTAAAAGTTTTTCAGCGCCAGATGAATCTAGTATAGTTCTTGAATCAACTTGGCTAGATACAGCAAAGGAAATTCTTGATGGTATATTAGCTTTTATAACTCCAGTTATTACATCTACAGAAGGTCTTTGAGTTGCTATAACTAAATGCATTCCTGCAGCTCTTGCCATTTGAGCTAATCTTCCTATATAATCTTCTACATCATGAGGACAAACCATCATTAAATCTGCAAGCTCATCTACTATAATAACAATCCAAGGAAGTTTTTCTTCTATTATTCCCTTATCAAACATATTATTATAAGATTCTATATTTTTAACACCATTATCTGCAAAGAGTTTATATCTTCTAGTCATTTCATTCACAGCCCAATTTAAAGCCGCTGCTGCTTTTTTAGGATCCGTTACCACTGGAATTAAAAGATGAGGAATTCCATTGTATACATTTAATTCAACAACCTTTGGATCTACCATTAAAAGTTTTACTTCATTTGGAGAATACTTATATAGTAAGCTTATTATTATAGTATTTATACATACACTTTTACCAGAACCTGTAGCCCCTGCAATAAGCATATGAGGCATCTTACTTAAATCCCCAACAACACACTTTCCTCCTATATCCTTTCCTATTGCAAAAGCTAAATTTTTATGAGAATTTAAAAACTCGTCACTGTCTATAACTTCTTTTAAAAATACTGAACATAAATCTTTATTAGGAACCTCTATACCTACTGCTGATTTTCCTGGTATAGGAGCTTCTATTCTAACTCCATTTGCAGCTAAGCTTAAAGCTATATCATCAGAAAGATTCACTATTTTACTTACCTTAACTCCTGCACTAGGTTGAAGTTCAAATCTTGTAACAGATGGTCCTTTAGTAACCTGAGTAACCTTTGCTTCTACTCCAAAGGAACTTAAGGTTTCTTCAAGTTTATTTGCACTTGATAAAAGATCCTTTTTATCTTCTTTTTTCATATTTAAACTGCTATTAGTATTTAAAAGATCTGATGTTGGATAAATATATTCTTCTTGTATTTTATTATCTTTAAGTTTTTCTGATAACTCTTTATTTACACATTCTTTAACTTCATTATCTAAAGATTGCTTTTTATTTGACTTAGAATCATATTCTATAACCTCTATTTCAGGTTCTTTAGAGTATATTTCTTCCTTATTACTAGTAGTATTTTCTACTACAGAATTTTTCATAAAATCAAGAATTTTTATTTTTTTATTTATACCTTTTATCTCATCTTCCTTTTTAGAATTTTCATCTTTAATTTCTATTAAAGGAGATTGTTTTTCCATAATTATAGTTCCTTCATTTTTATCATTTGTTTTGGAAAGTTTTATTCCATGCTCTCTTCCTTCTTTAATCATATCAATTATATCTCCTAAAGAGATATCAAAAATTACCATAGCACATATAATATATACCGCTATAATGATTATATACGTTCCTAAACTACCTACTAACTTATGGATAGGATAAGTAATTAAATATCCAATTATTCCACCATGAAATACTTTTCCAGAATTTATTATAGTACTTAGAGAATTGGTTATACTAGAAGAATCATAATAATTATCAAAGGATAGTGTTTGTACAAATAATAGAGTATTTAAAAATATTATGGTTCCCAATATAAATCCATTAGTTAATGCAAATTTTCCTTTATTTCTTATATATATAATTGCAATGTATACAAGATAAATAGGCAGCACAAAAGCTCCTATTCCTATTAAAGAAACAAATATTTTTTTTGAAAAATAAGAAAGATATCCTACAGAATCACTATATAAACTTATAGCTAAAAGTATTGCTACTACTATATATAAAACTCCCTTTATATCTGTTTTCTTTTTTGTATTACTTCTTCTACTTTGTCTTTTTCTTGCCAAAAATCTCACCTCGCTTTATAAATTCTACGTCAAAGTACAAACTCCTTTATTATAGCATAAATAAGTCGTAGGTTATAACCTACGACTTATTTTTTTCTATTAATTCATCTAATTTTTTTAAAGATTCTTTAACTCCACCAACTTCATCTATAAGACCTATATCTACTGCTTCTTTCCCAATTAATATAGTTCCCATATCATTTAATAGTTCATCTGTTTGAAGCATCAAGCTTCTTAATGTTTCAATGTTTATATTAGAAGTTCTCACTATAAAGTCATTAATTCGCTCTTGCATTTTTTGAAAATATTTAAAGGTTTGTGGAACCCCTATTACTAATCCATTCATTCTTATAGGATGAACAATCATTGTTGCTGATGGAGATATGAAGGAGTAATCAGAAGAAGTAGCTAGAGGAACTCCTATTGAATGTCCCCCACCTATAACCAAAGATACTGTAGGCTTACTTAGACTTCTTACCATCTCTGCTATAGCTAACCCAGCCTCAACATCTCCTCCTACAGTATTTAATATTATAAAAACTCCTTCTACAGAATCCTTTTGTTCAATTTCAATAAGTTGAGGTATTACATGTTCATACTTTGTAGTCTTACTTTGCGGCGGCAAAACTCCATGACCTTCTATTTGCCCTATAATAGGTAAAACATATACTTTTTCATTTTTATCTACTAAAGAAGTGGTTCCCATCTCTTTTATAGATTCTATTTTTTCATTATTGATTGATGAATTTACCTCTTTTTTTACTTGAACTTGTTCTTTTTTATCTTCTTTATAATCTTCTCTATTCATAATATTCCCTCCAATATTTTATAGTTTGCACTTAGGAGAGAATATTATTCTTAGTTTTGCATGAATACTTTATGAAGTATTTTTATAGCATCTCTTACTTTGTCTGAATGTATTAAACACCAAATAGTCATATGAGAATCTGCTGTTTGAAGCACTTCTATTTTTTCGTTATCTAATGTACTAATTATTCTAGCCATAACACCAGGTATACCTTTCATTCCAGAACCTATTATAGAAACTTTACTACAATCTTCTACTAAGTCATATTTTATTGATAAGCAATCTAATATGTTTATTAGATTACTTTTATCTTTACTATCTATAGTAAAGAATTTTTTATCAGGGAATATGTTTATAAGATCTAAACTTATATTATTTTCTGCTAAGGTTTGTAAAATTAATTTATAATTACAATTACCCTTATTATTATCTTTAATAATTCTTACTTGAATTCTATTAGCCATATGAGTTATTCCAGTTATTATTCTCTTACCAGTCTTATCTCCAAGATTATTTATAATAGTTCCTCTACAATTTGATAGAGTATTTTTTATAACTAAAGGAATATTTCCCTTCATAGCTACATCTACTGCCCTTGGATGTATTACTTTAGCTCCTTGATCTGCAAATTGGAAAACTTCATTATAGCTTATTTCATCTATTAAAGCAGCATCTTCTACAATTCTAGGGTCAGCAGTCATTATTCCATCAACATCTGTAAATATTTGAATCTCTTCTGCATTTAATGCTACTCCTAATATAGCTGCTGAAGTATCACTTCCACCTCTTCCTAGAGTAGTTAAATAGCCTTCTTCATCTACTCCCTGAAATCCTGTAACTACTGGTACATAGCCTTCTTTTAATAAATTCATCAATCTAGCTGTATCTGTTTTTACTACATCTGCCTCTGAAAAATTAGAATTTGTTATAATACCTGCCTGTCCCCCAGTTAAAGGTATTGCTTTTATCCCTCTTTTACTTAAATTTTCTGACATTACAACAGAACTTATTATCTCACCACAACCCATAAGTAAATCGGCAGCTTGTTTATTTAACGCTTTGAAATCATCATTAATTAAAGATAATAGTGTATCTGTTGCATAAGGTTCTCCTTTTCTTCCCATTGCAGACACAACTACTACAGGAGAATATCCTTCCTTTATGGCATTTTCAACCTTTTCTATTACAAAATTTCTTTTTTCAATTGTAGAAACAGAAGTTCCTCCAAATTTTTGAACGATAATCTTCAAATTCTCACTTCCTTTATAGCTTTGTTCTTTTTACTTGATCATCATCTATATCAAGTACTATTGCTTTTGTTCCTATTTTTTTTACGTTATCCCAAGGTATTTCTAAAAACTCATTGCTAGAAAACAAACTAAACTTAGCTGAATTAACATTTATTATTAAATACCTTAAATTACCGTTGTCATCTATTAGTATATCATTACTCCCTAAAGAGTTATACTTATCTCCATCATTTATGTTGAATACTTCACATCTTTCAAGATCACTTAAAAGTCTGCAGTTTCCATCTAACTCCATAGAAATCCCTCCTTACCATAAATTTTATGATAAGGAGAGATAGTTTATTCTCTTTCCAAAATTATAATTATTATATAAAGTAAAGTATATTTTAATATTATAGTTTTTAGTAAATATACAGTTTTAAATATTGATTTGAAATTTATTAAATTAAGTATATATTAGCTAAACATAAGTATCTTTTTGAGCTAAAATAGATAATTTTTCATAATCTATTTTTTTACCTACAAAAGCACCATTTAAAATTCCTGGTTTAATAGAATTATCTAGTATATCTTCTATTAAGTCCATATCAATGCTATCTATTTTTTTTATTATATCTTCTGGCTTATTTAACCTATTTAAAAATAAAACTGCTTTTCCATTACTAAACATTCTACTACTTGTACTTTCTAACCCTAATATATAATTAGCTTTTAATTTTTCTTTATTTATTTCTAATTGCTCTTTAGTTATTCCTTTTTTAGAAAAATTAGAAAGTTCATTTTTTATAGCTATTATAGCTTTTTCTGAAGACTCAGGACTTAATCCTACATATATGTTTAATGTACCTACATTTTTATAAGACAGTGGATATAAATATATTGAATAACACATTCCCATTTCTTCTCTAATTTTTTGAAATAATACAGATGAAGCTCCTCCACCTAAGATATTTGCTAAAAGTATAAGACCATAATTTTTCTTATCTCCTATAGGCATACCTTTTAATCCTAAACTTATATTAAGCTGCTCAATATTTTTTTCTTTAAACAAAAAGTCATTGTAAATTTCTGGAGTATCATAGATTACTTCTTTATCATCTTTTACAGTCCAATTTTTAAAATATTTATTAATTAATTCATTAAGCTCTTTAGAATCAAATTTACCACATATAGACAACACTGTATTTTTAGGAGTATATTTACTTTTTACATAACTTACAATTTTATTATGATTGAAAGATTTTACTGTATCTTTAGTTCCTAATATAGGTAAAGCTAAAGAATTATCTCTAAAGGTAGCTTTTCCATGAAGATCTGTTAAAACTTCCTCAGGACTATCTTCTCCCATATTAATTTCTTCTATAACTACACTTTGTTCTTTCTTTATTTCTTCTTCATGAAAGTTACTATTAAACATCATATCTGATAATATATCTAGGGCTAAGTCTAAATGTGTATTTAAAGTCTTTAAATAGTAACAGGTAGACTCTTTACTTGTATATGCATTTATTTGCCCACCTACATTTTCTATTTCTTCTGCAATTCTCTTTGAAGAACGATTTTTAGTTCCTTTAAAAAACATATGTTCTATAAAATGTGAAATACCATTATTTTTTTCATTTTCATTTCTAGAACCATTTTCAACTAATAAGCCTACACTTACAGAATTAACATGTTCTATATATTCTGTAACTATTCTTAAGCCATTAGGAAGGGTTATTAAATTATACATATAATCAATCACTTCCTTTTTAAATATAAGTATAATAAATTTATATTACAATATTAATATAAAAAAATCAAAGGAGATTCCTTTGATTAAAATGATTTATAATATACTTTTTTATATAAATATTAATAATTAAGGATTCTTAATTATTAATATTATATGTAGCTAATTTTTACTATTCTAAAACTTATACTGCTCAAATTTAAATAATTTTATACTAAAATTTCATAGCTTAAAATTATTAAAATAAAAAGGCAATTATTAGTTGCCCTTTTAAGCTTATTCTTCAGTTTTCTTTTCTTCTTTATCTATAATCGCATCTTTTCTTGAAAGATTTATTCTTCCTTGATTATCTATATCAGTAACCTTTACTAATATTTCATCTCCTACAGATACAATATCTTCAACTTTATTTACTCTATTTACATCTAATTTAGATATATGAACTAATCCCTCTTTATTTGGTAATATTTCAACAAAAGCACCAAATTGAGCAATTTTTATTACTTTACCAAGATAAATTTCTCCAACTTTAACTTCTTTAGTTAAACCTTCTATTATTTTAATAGCTTCATTTACACCTTCATGATCTGGTGAACTTACAAATATCTTTCCATCATCTTTTATGTCTATCTTAACTCCTGTATCAGCTATAATCTTATTTATAACCTTACCACCAGCTCCAATGACATCTCTAATTTTCTCTGGATCTATTTGTAATGTAGAAGTTTTAGGCGCATAAAGTGAAACTTCTTCTCTTGGTGCTGGTATACATTCTTTTATCTTTTCTAAGATAAATAATCTAGCCTTTCTTGCACCATGAATTGCATTTCTTATACAGTTATCTGATAATCCAGCAATTTTTGTATCAACTTGAATTGAAGTTATACCTTTTTCTGTTCCTGCAACTTTAAAGTCCATATCTCCAAAGAAGTCTTCTATACCTTGTATATCTGTTAAAACTTCTTCTTCTGATAAATCTTCTGAAGTTATAAGTCCCATAGCAATACCTGCTGCTGGTCTTTTAATTGGAACTCCTGCATCTAATAAAGCTAAAGTAGATCCACAAACTGATGCTTGAGAAGTTGATCCATTAGAACTTAAAACCTCTGATACTAGTCTAATAGTATATGGAAATTCTTCCTCTGAAGGTATAAGTGGCTCTAAAGCTCTCTCTGCTAAAGCTCCATGACCTATTTCTCTTCTTCCTGGTCCTCTTAATGGCTTAACTTCTCCAACGCTGTATGCTGGGAAATTATAATGGTGCATATATCTTTTTGATTCTTCTTCACCAATTCCATCTAAGATTTGAACATCACCTATAGCTCCAAGTGTTGCAACAGTCATAACTTGAGTTAAGCCTCTTGTAAATAATCCTGTTCCATGAGTTCTTGGTAATATTCCAACTTCACAGCTTATTGGTCTAACTTCATCAAAAGCTCTACCATCTGGTCTTCTGTGATCTTTTAATAACATATTTCTAACAATTTCTTTTTGTGTTCTATAAACAACATCATTTACATCTGATTGATTATCTGGATACTTTTCACTAAATTCTTCTGATATTTTTTCCTTTACTATATCCATAGCTGCATTTCTTTCGTCTCTATCAGTAATGTACATAGCATCTTTTATCATATCAAAAGAAAATTCTCTAACTTCTTTTTCTATCTCTTCATCTACTTTATATAAGACAGGCTCTACTTTTTCTTTTCCGAATTTAGCCATAACTTCCTCTTGGAAAGCTACTATTTTTTTACATGCCTCAAATCCAAATTCTATAGCTTCTATCATTTTTTCTTCTTCTATTTCGTCTCCGCCAGCTTCTATCATCATTACTCTATCTTTAGTTGCACAAACAGTTAAAGCTAAAGTACTTTCTTCTCTTTCTTTTGATGTTGGATTTATTACGAACTCTCCATTTACTATTCCTACTTGAACAGCTGCTACTGGTGTTGTGAATGGAATACTTGATAGGCATAATGCTGTTGATGCAGCATTAATAGCTAGAATTTCTGGAAGATTATCCTTTTCTACAGATACAACAGTACATACTACCTGTACGTCATTTCTATATCCCTTTGGAAATAGCGGTCTTAAAGGCCTATCTATAGCTCTTCCATTAAGAATTGCTTTTTCTGAAGGTTTACCCTCTCTTTTGATAAATCCTCCTGGTATTTTACCTACGGCATATAATCTTTCTTCATATTCCACACTTAGTGGGAAAAAGTCGATTCCGTCTCTTGGACTTTCAGATGCATTGGTATTAGTTAATATAACTGTATCCCCATAACTCATAAAAATAGCTGCATTAGAAAGCATTCCTATGTTTCCAAGTTCTACTTTCATTTCTCTACCTGCTATATTTACACTGTGACTTTTATTCATGGGTTATACCTCCCTTCGTTTTAACCATAAAACTTTTACATTAAATATTTTAAAATAATAGAGCGGGATTAACCGCTCTATATATTAACCTCTTATACCTAATTTTTTAATTATAGCTCTGTATCTTTCGATATCTTGCTTGTATAAGTAGTTTAGAAGACCCTTTCTTTGTCCAACCATCATTAAAAGACCTCTTCTTGAGTGGTGGTCTTTCTTATGAGTCTTAAAGTGCTCAGTTAATGATTTGATTCTTTCTGTTAAAAGAGCTATTTGAACCTCTGCTGATCCAGTATCTCCTTCATGTCTTCCATAAGTTTTGATTATTTCTTCTTTTCTTGCTTTATCCATGTGTTTACACCTCCAAAATATTATCGCCTAACTCCAAGAAAAAAGATGGTGAAGCTTTTATCTTAGAATAAGGTTCACAACCGTATTATAACAAATGACTTTTTAATTGTAAATCTATTTTTATATATTTATCATTATTTTTCTTTCTTTTGCTACATTTTTATCCTTAATAAGTTGTATTTTTAGATCTTCTATAGAATTGAACTTCTTTTCATCTCTTATTCTTTCAATAAAATATAATTTTAATTCATCATTATAAATATTTTTATTAAAATTTAATATATAGGTTTCTATAGTTAATTTTTTACCTTCAACAGTAGGATTATGCCCTATTGATGTTATACCTTTAAAAATTTCATTATTCCATTTTATATTAGTATAATAAACTCCTATTTTAGGTATTAAATATCTATCATCAAGTTCTAGGTTTGCTGTTGGAAAACCTATCTCTCTACCTATCTGTCTTCCCATTACAACTTTTCCTTGAACCATATAAGGTTTTGAAAGCATTTTCATTGCTTCTTCAACTTTTCCATCTTTTAAAGCTTCTCTAATCCTTGTACTACTTACTACTTCACTATTATATTTGAAAGCGTCTATAACTACTAATTTAAAGTTATACTTTTCACTTAATCTTTTAAGTAAGGTAATATCTCCTAAATTTTTATAGCCAAATCTATAATTAAAACCTACTACTACGCCTTTCATATTGTATTTTTCTATTAACATAAGTATAAAATCTTCTGGTGATAACTCCATAAGACTTTTGTCAAAGGTTCTTAAGCAAGCTATATCAACATCTAAACTATCTAAAATATCAAGTTTATAATTATTATTCATAATAAGCTTTGGAACTTTATTTTTATCTATTAATGAAAGTGGATGATTTTTAAAGGTAAAAACCATACTATAAAAGTCTTTTTCTTTTGCTAAAGAAACCACCTTATTTATAAGAGATAAATGACCTAAATGTATTCCATCAAAACTACCTAAGGCTATAAATGTATTTTTATCTAGTTTTTTATTAAAGTCTTCGTTAATTACTATCATTTTTCTACCTCTTATTCATACAATAGCGTAACTATCTTAAACCCTAATTCATCTTTCTTTCCTAATCCTATAAAATTTAATTTATCATCATAAACTCTATATATTGTATTATTTGGAATTTTCTCTTTTAATAAACGGCTATCACCAACTTTTACTCCATTTATTAAAAGTTTAGTAAATTTAGAATCTACAATAACCTTTGGAAAAGCCTTTAAAG
This sequence comes from Clostridium fallax, assembly GCF_900129365.1. GTDB lineage: Bacteria > Bacillota > Clostridia > Clostridiales > Clostridiaceae > Clostridium_AH > Clostridium_AH fallax. Next base: position 105,602 of record NZ_FQVM01000006.1, on the reverse strand, counting down.
CTTCCTCTATAGTTATTATATTTTCTTTTATAGTTTCTTCTGTTAAATCTTCTATATTGATGCTATTAGATTCTTTAAAAGGACCATTTTCTGTTCTGCATAGTTTAGTCATAACAGCTCCACATTCTAACTTTTCACCAATATCATAACATAAGCTTCTTATATAAGTTCCCTTAGAGCATCTTACTTTCATAACTATAAATGGATTTGATATATCTACATCATAAATATCATAAATAGTTATTTTACGAGGTTCTCTTTCCACCTCAATTCCTTGTCTTGCAAGTTCATAAAGTTTTTTACCATTAACCTTTAAAGCGGAATACATAGGAGGAATTTGATCTATTTCTCCTTTAAATGTATTTATAACTGAGAGGATTTCTTCTTCCTTTAAAGTAGAAGAATCACCTTCTCTTATAACTTTACCTTCTAAATCATAGGTATCAGTAACTACACCAAGCTTTAAAGTTACCTCATAGGTTTTCTCATTACTCATTATATAATCTATTATTTTTGTTGCTTTTCCTAAACATACAGGTAGAACCCCTGAAGCTTCTGGATCAAGGGTTCCTGTGTGACCAACTTTCTTTATCTTTGAAAGTTTTCTTATTTTACTTACCACATCAAAGGAGGTCATTCCTGTATTTTTAAATACATTTATTACTCCATTCATCTATATCAACTCTTTTTTTAATTCTTCTAATATTAATTCTTTTGCTTTTTCTATGCTTTTATCTTTTATTTTAAGACCTGAGGCTTTTATATGTCCGCCACCACCAAAAACTTCACACACTTTTCTTACATCTACTTCATTTTTAGATCTTAAACTTCCCTTTATTCCTTCATCTGTTTCCTTAAGCAGTACTGCCACTTCAACACCTTTTATTTGTAATCCAAAAGAAACTACATCAGATGTATCTTGAAGATTTAGATTAAGTCTTTCTACAGTATCTTTTTTTATTTCTAAAACTGCAACTTTATTATTTATTAAAAGTTCCATATTAGTTAAAACCTCTCCAATTAATTTTAATTTTTCAAAAGGTTTATTATCAAAAAGATTACTGTGTATTTTAGAAGTATTAAGTCCTAAACCTATTAATTTTCCTGCAATAAAATGGGTTTTCTCTGTGGTATTTGAATGTCTGAAAGATCCTGTATCTGTTACTAAGGATACATACATGCATTTTGCCATATCCTCTGTACATTTTACTTCTAAACATTCTATAAGATCATATACTATCTCAGCTGTTGCTGCTGCATTACAATCTATATAATTATATTTGCCATATTTATCATTTGATATATGATGGTCAATATTTATTATATCACCTTTAAAGTCTTTAAGATCTGCAGAGATTCTTTCCCAATTTCCACAATCTAAAACAATAACACAATCCATATTATCTAAAGGAATAAATAAATCTAAATTTATTTCATTGCTATAAGGAAGAAAGCTCATATTATCAGGAACTGAATCCCTTGATAATATATAAGCTTTTTTTCCAATCTTCCTTAAACACTGCAGTAAAGCTAGAGAACTTCCTATTGAATCACCATCTGGGGAAACATGATAAGTTATACCTATATTCTCTTTTTCTTTAATTATATCTGCAATTTTATTAAGCTCCATTTTATTTCTCCTTAGTTTTCTCTATTAGAGCATCTATATGCATACCATGCTCTATTGAGTTATCAAGCTCAAAAATAATTTCTGGAGTATATCTTAAATTTATTCTATGACCAATTTCTCTTCTAATAAATCCACTAGATTTTTTAAGTGCTAAAAATGAATTTTCTTTCTCTTCTTCATTTTTTCCAAAGATACTTACAAAAACCTTAGCATATCTTAAATCTTTAGTAACACTTACTTGAGTAATACTTATCATAGCAGTTAATCTTGGATCCTTGATATCATTTCTTATAATATCACTTATCTCTTTTTTAACTTCTTCGTTAATTCTTCCACCTCTATAGTTAGGCATTATATCACCTCTTTATAGTTCTTTTCTTTCTACGGCTTCCATAACATAGCCTTCTATTATGTCGCCTTCTTTAATGTCATTAAACTTTTCTAAGCTTAATCCACATTCATAACCTGAATTAACTTCTTTTACATCATCTTTAAATCTCTTTAATGATGAAAGTTTTGTATCAAAAATTACTATTCCATCTCTTATTATTCTTACATCTGCATTTCTTGTTAATTTACCATTTAAAACATAACAACCTGCAATTGTTCCAACATTTGATATTTTGTATACCTGTCTTACCTCTGCACTTCCAAGTACAACTTCCTTGTAATCAGGCTCAAGCATACCTATCATAGCTGATTTAACATCTTCAATTGCATCATATATAATTCTATAAGTTTTAACATCAACGCCTTCTTTTTCAGCAGCTGCAATTGCATTACCATCTGGTCTTACGTTAAATCCTATTACAATTGCATTTGAAGCAGTTGCTAATGTTATATCTGTTTCTGTAACAGCACCTACAGCACCATGTATAACTCTTACTTTAACATCATCAGTTGAAAGCTTTTCTAAAGAAGATCTTATAGCCTCAACAGAACCTTGAACATCTGCTTTAACTATTATAGCTAATTCTTTAACTTTACCTTCTTTTATTTGATTATATAAATCTTCTAATGAAACCCTGTGAGATGCATTTAATTTTTCTTGTCTTGTTTTTTCTTTTCTGCTTTCAGCCATTTGTCTTGCAGTTTTTTCGTCTTTAACTACTACAAATCTATCTCCAGCAGCTGGAACTTCTGATAATCCAAGAATCTCTACAGGAATTGATGGACCAGCACTTTTTATCTTTTTACCATCATCATCAAACATAGCTCTTATTCTACCATAAGTTGATCCAACTACTATTGAATCTCCCTTATGAAGAGTTCCGTTTTGTACTAATAATGAAGCAACTGCTCCTCTTCCTTTATCAAGCTTAGCTTCAACAACAGTTCCTTTAGCTTTTCTAGCTGGATTTGCTTTTAACTCTAACATTTCTGAAGTTAAAAGAACCATTTCTAATAAGGTATCTATTCCTTCATTAGTTTTAGCTGAAACTGGAACACAAATAATATCTCCACCCCAGTCTTCTGCAACTAATCCATGTTCTGTTAACTCTTGCTTAACTCTATCTGGATTTGCTCCTGGTCTATCTATTTTATTTATTGCAACTATCATCGGAACTTTCGCTGCTTTACAGTGGTTAATAGCTTCAACAGTTTGAGGCATTATTCCATCATCTGCTGCAACAACTAATATAACTATATCTGTAACTTGAGCACCACGAGCTCTCATTGCTGTAAAAGCTTCATGACCTGGAGTATCTAAGAAAGTTATCTTTTCTCCATTTAATGTAACAGTATAAGCACCTATATGCTGAGTTATTCCACCAGCTTCTGATTCTGTTACTTTTTCTTTTCTTATAGCATCAAGTAATGAAGTTTTACCATGGTCAACGTGACCCATTACAGTAATTATAGGAGGTCTCTTTTCTAAAGTTTCTCCTTCTACAATTTCTTCTTCAAAATCTTCTAAAGTATCGTCTTCTTCTAATGGCGCTACTAAAATTCCAAACTTTTCTGCTACTTTTTCTGCAGTATCAAAGTCTATCTCTTGATTTAAAGCTGCCATTACACCATTGAACATTAAAGTCTTTATAACTTCTGTATTTGGCTGTTTTAATTTTTCAGCTAAATCTTTAACAGTTATAGTTTCTCCAATTTCAATTACTTCTCCTTCTTGTAATCCATCTTCTTGTGAACCATTAGAGGATTGTTTTCTCTTCTTTTTCTTTTTTCCTCCTTGGTTAACTTCTTCTGCAACTATTTCTTCATACTCATCTACTATAGTCTTATCTTCACTTGAATTTCCGCCTAATAATTCCTTTATAAGCTCTGCATCTTCGTCTTCAATTACACTCATGTGGTTTTTAACTTCAATGCTAAATTCATCCATTAATATTGTTATCAAGTCTTTGCTTGATATGCCTAATTCCTTAGCTAATTCGTATACTCTTATTTTAGACATATATTCACCCCCGAATTATATTCAATAAGGAATTTACTTTTAAACACTCTCACTGTTTTTGATTAATTTTTCCGCCATATTTTTATCTGTAACACCTAAAATATTAATTTCTTTTCTTCCTAAACTTAATCCAAGTTCTTCTTTACTAAGCTCATCAATATATGGTATTTCTTTATCTTTACAAATTTTAAGAAATTTATCCTTAGATTTTAAAGACAATTCTTTTGAGAATATAAACAAGTAAATCCTTTTTTTGTTTAAGTTTTCTTCACAGCGATTATAACCTTCTAAAAGATTACCTGATCTTTTTACTAATCCTAAAAAACTATAAAATTTATTATTCATTACAAATTTCATTCCTTAATCTTTCATATATTTCTTCGCTGATATTTGTTTCTAAGTTTTTGTTTAGTCTTTTAGCTTTAAAAGCCTTCTCTAAACACTCTAAATCTCTACAGATATATGCTCCTCTTCCTGATTTTTTACCAGTAAGGTCTAAAGAAACTTCACCTTCAGGACTTTTAACTATTCTTATAAGTTCTTTTTTAGGTTTCATCTCCATACATCCATTGCACATTCTTAAAGGAATTTTTCTAGGTTTCATAAACTCCACCTCCTCTAATCATGTATTATTCTTCAACAGTTTCAACTGTTTCAATAATTTCTATTTCTTCAAAAGAAGCTTCTTCTAAAGCTTTTTCTGCTTGTGATTTGCTCTTTATGTCTATTTTCCAACCAGTTAATTTTGCTGCTAATCTAACATTTTGACCTTCTTTTCCTATTGCTAATGATAATTGATTATCATCTACTACAACTTTTGCAGATTTATTTTCTTCATCAACTTCTACATCTAAAGCTTTAGCAGGACTTAAAGCGTTAGCAATATATTCTTCTGGAAGTTTGCTCCACTTTATTATATCAATTTTTTCATTTTTAAGCTCATTTACTATATTTTGAACTCTAACACCTTTAGGACCAACACAAGCTCCCATAGGATCTACAGATTCATCATTTGAATAAACAGCTATCTTAGTTCTTGATCCTGCTTCTCTTGCTATACTCTTTATTTCAACTATGCCTTCAAATATTTCTGGAACTTCTAGTTCAAATAATCTTTTAACTAATCCTGGATGAGTTCTTGAAACTAAAACTTGAGCTCCTTTTGATGTGTTTTTAACTTCAACTATATAAAGTTTCAACTTTTCGTTAAAGTTATAATCTTCACCTTTCATTTGCTCATTAGGTCCTAAAATAGCTTCAATTCTTCCAAGGTCTACAAAAACATTACCTTTATCTTTTCTTATTACTGTACCTGTTATTATGTCAAATTCTTTTTCTATAAATTCATTATATATTATATTTCTTTCAGCTTCTTTTATTCTTTGGATAACAACTTGCTTTGCTAATTGAGCTGCAACTCTTCCAAAGTTTCTTGGTGTAACTTCAAGCTCTACAATATCATCAACTTTGTATCTAGGACTTATTTCATTAGCTTCTTCTATTGAAATTTCTGTTACATCATCATATACGTCATCCACAACAACTTTTTGTGAAAAGACATGTATTTCTCCTGTTTCTCTATTCATGCTTACTCTAACATTTTGAGCATTTGAGCCAGTATTAGCATAGTTTTTCTTATAAGCTGCTACAAGTGCATCTTCAATAGTTACAAAAAGTAAATCTTCACTTATTCCCTTTTCCTTTACTATTTCCTTTAAAGCACCTATAAACTCTTCATTCATGATTTTTACCCTCCTCTAAATTATAGCTCCCCTTCAAGATTTACTGATTTAATCTTGTCTTTTGGAATTCTTACTATTTCTTCACTATCTAACTCTTTTACATATAGCGCTTCTTCATCTATCTTTTCAATGAATCCTTTTACATTTTTCTTACCATTTAAGCTTTTTATAAATCTAACTAAAACTTCTGAGCCTATGTATTTTTTATAGTGCTCATCTGTATGTAATGCTCTATTTAAGCCTGGTGAACACACTTCAAGATAATAAGGATCTTTTATTGGATCTTCTGTATCTAGTATTTCACTAATAGCTCTACTTACTGTTTCACAATCAGTTAAAGATATAAATCCTTCTTCTTTATCGATATATATCCTTAAATAAAATTCATTATTTTCTTTTACATACTCTAAGTGATACAATTCATAGTTAAGTTGGCAAACAATAGGTTTAATTAGTTCGTTTAACTTACTCACGAGTACATCTTTTTTCACTTGTAATCACTCCTTATTAAATTTTTTTAAAAATCATATAATAAACTTAGTATACCCTAATGATTTTTAATTAAGCAAAAACGCAACTATTTAGTTGCGTTTACAAATAGAAAGAGCAGGTTTTTTGCCCGCTCCTTTAAATTTGCTATAAATAAACTTCTAGTTTTATATTAACACAGTAATTAATGTAATACAAGAACTATTTATCCAAATAAACTTAATTGATTAGTTTCTTGCATTCCTTCTAAACATCCATGATTTGTTAGAGTTTCTATAACTGTTTTTGATACTTTAGCTCTAATTCTTAAATCTTCCTTTGATATAAACTCTCCATCTTTTCTACATTCTACAATACTCTTTGCAGCATTATCTCCAACACCTTGAAGAGCATTTATAGGAGGTCTTATACCTTCTTTTTCTATTTTAAATTTAGTTGCACAGGATTTATACAAATCTACTTTTAAAAATTTAATTCCTCTTTTATACATTTCATATGAAAGTTCAAGGATTGTTAAAAGTCCCTTATCTTTTTGAGTTACATTATTTCCCAGGGAATATAATTCTTCCATCTTAGCCTTTATAGCTCCCTCACCTTTACAGATTAAGTCTGCATCAAAATCATCTGCTCTTACTGTAAAATAAGTTGTATAATACGCCTCAGGGTAATATACCTTAAAGTAAGCAATTCTAACTGCCATCATAACATATGCAACAGCATGACCTTTAGGAAACATATATTTTATTTTTTTACAGGATTCTATATACCAGTCTGGAACATTGTTTTCTCTCATTATTTTTTCAAATTCTTCGGAAACCCCCTTTCCCTTTCTAACCTTTTCCATTATATTAAAGGCTGTTTTAGGCGGAACCCCTTTATGAATTAAATAAATCATAATATCATCTCTTGTTGCAATACAGTCTTTAAGAGTTGTATATCCTTCTTTTATATAATACTGAGCATTATTAAGCCAAACGTCAGTACCATGAGATAACCCAGAAATTCTTACAAGGTCTGAAAAAGTTTGAGGGTTTGTATCTATAAGCATTTGTCTTACAAATTTCGTACCAAATTCAGGTAATCCATAACTTCCAACTTCACATCCTAATTCTTCTTTAGTAACTCCTAAAGCATCTGGGCAAGTAAAAAGACTCAATACCTTTTTATCATTAAGTGGAATTGTTTTAGGGTCTACTCCTGTTAAATCCTGAAGCATTCTTAAAACTGTAGGATCATCGTGTCCTAGTATATCTAATTTTAATAATCTACCACTAATTGAATGATAATCAAAGTGAGTAGTTATTATATCAGTGTCGTTATCATCTGCTGGATGCTGTATTGGAGTAAAATTAAATATCTCATTATCTCGAGGTACAACCATTATACCTCCAGGGTGTTGACCTGTTGTTCTTTTTATTCCAGTACATCCTATAGTTAATCTATCTATCTCAGCCTGAGACACCACCATATTTCTTTCTTGAAGATACTTCTTTACAAATCCATAGGCAGTCTTTTCTGCAACAGTACCTATAGTTCCAGCTTTAAACACAAAACCTTTTCCGAAAAGAACCTCTGTATATTTGTGAACTACTGCCTGATACTCTCCCGAAAAGTTAAGGTCTATATCTGGCTCCTTATCTCCTTCAAAGCCTAAAAAAGTTTCAAAGGGAATATCATGACCATCTCTTATATATTCCGCTCCACATTTTGGACATTTCTTATTTTCAAGGTCAGCTCCTGAACTTACAGAACCATCTAAAAAAAATTCGCTATGTTTACAATTAGGACAAACATAATGAGGAGGAAGTCCATTAACCTCTGTTATATCAGACATAGTAGCTACAAAAGATGAACCAACAGATCCTCTAGATCCTACCAAGTATCCATCTTCTAAAGACTTCGCAACTAATTTTTGAGCTATAAGATAAAGAACGGCATAGCCATTATTTATTATTGAATTAAGCTCTTTATCTAATCTTTTTTGTACAACTTCTGGTAAATTTTCTCCATATATACTATGAACTTTTTCTAAAGTCATATTTTTAATATCTTCCTCTGCCCCATCTATTTTAGGTGGATAAGTTTCATCTGGTATTGGCTTTACAGCTTCAACCTCTTCTGCAATCTTTTGAGTATTATAAATTACAACTTCCTTTGCAATATCTTCTCCTAAATAACTAAATTCTTTAAGCATTTCTTCTGTAGTTCTAAAATACAATGGAGGTTGATTATCTGCATCATTAAATCCTTGACCTGCCATTATTATTCTTCTAAAAACCTCATCCTTAGGATCCATAAAGTGAACATCACAAGTAGCAACTACTGGCTTATTATTTTCTTTTCCTAAGTCGTATATTTTTTTATTTATTTCTTCAAGTTCAAATACATCTTTAACCATTCCCTTTTCTAATAAAAACTTATTATTTTCTATAGGCTGAATTTCTAAATAGTCATAAAAATTAGATATTTTATTTAGTTCTTCATTACTTTTTCCATCTAAAACCGCTCTAAAAACCTGCCCAGCTTCACAGGCAGATCCTATTATAAGCCCTTCTCTATGTTCTTCAATCAAAGACTTTGGAAGTCTTGGTTTTTTAAAAAAATATTCAAGATGAGATTTCGAAACTAATTTATATAAGTTTTTAAGTCCTACCTGATTTTTAGCTAAAATTATTATATGATACATTGGTTGCTTTTTTATATCTACATTATTTAAATACACTTCATTTAAATTTTTTAATGTTTTTATATTCATCTCTTCTTCTAATTTTTTAAAGCATACAAGAAGTATATCTGCTGTAGCTTTAGCATCATCAACTGCTCTATGATGATTTTCTAAGGAAATACCTAAATGTTTTGCAACTATATTTAATTTAACCTTTTTAAGTTCTGGATATAAAAACCTTGCAAGTGGTACTGTATCCATTATAGGATTTTTAAATTCTATATTTAAATCATTACAATTTTTTTTAATAAAAGCTGTATCAAAACCTGCATTATGAGCAACTACAATAGAATCTCCTATAAAATCCATAAATTTTGGTAAAACTTTTTCTATAGTTTCTGCATCTTTTACCATATCATCATTAATTCCTGTAAGCTCTGTTATTTTATAAGGTATTGAAACTTCTGGATTAACAAAATAGCTAAAGTTATCTACTATTTCTCCATCCTTAATTTTAACTGCTCCAATTTCAATAATTTTATTATTTTTACTAGAAAATCCTGTAGTTTCAAGGTCAAAAACAACAAAGGTTGAATTAATATCTCCCCCATTTTCATGTAAAACTATAGGAGTTCCATTATCTACTAAATATCCTTCCACACCATAAATTACCTTAATCCCATGCTTTTTAGCTGCATCCTGTGCTTCTGGAAATGCCTGAACTACTCCATGGTCTGTAATAGCTACTGCTGGATGCCCCCACTTTGCTGCTCTTTCAATTAATTTACCAGCTGGAGTCATTCCATCCATACTGCTCATAGCTGTATGTAAATGAAGCTCAACTCTCTTTTCTTCACTCATATCCATTTTTTCTATTTTTACTAATTTATTTATATCTCTACCCATAATAACTACTTCTCTTTCATAAGGGTCCATTATAGCTTCCCCTCTTACTTTACAGTAGAGACCTTTTTTAACCTTTTCTAATACCTCTTCAACATCCTTAGGTTTTAAGAATACTTTAACTTTAATAGAACTTGTATAATCTGTTATTGCAAAGGTTAATATAACTCTTCCTGTTTTAGTTTCTATGATATCTGTTTTAAAAATATCTCCAGCTATAGCTACATAACCTGATGTTTCATCTATATCTGTAATTTTTATAACTTGATCTGTAATTTGACGACCAAGAATTGTATTTTCATTTTTCTCTCCAGCTTCAACTCTAAATCTATTAGGTTTATTTGAGTCATATTTTTTATTATTTTTTGGTTTTTCCTGCTTTTTGTTTTCTGAAGAAATAGTATTGCTATTATTTGAAACCTTAATTTCTTTTAAAGCATTCTTTATAATATTGTTATTTTCTACTTCTTTTGATTTATTATAATCTTTAAATACTAAAGATTTATCAAAATTAATTTTAACTAAGGTCTTTATTCCAAAAACATCATATAATATATTCTTTATGAAAGTATCTAAGGATTTTTGCTTAAAGTGCTTACATATAAAGTCATTTCCATAACTTAAGACTAAACTATTTTCTTCTATGGTTTTATTAGAATTTAAAAGAAAATCTTTAGCCACTGGAAATTTTCTTATAAGCTCTCCTACTACATCCATCCAATACTTTTTTATTATTTCCTCTAAACTTATTTGAGAAATATTCTTATAACAAAGAAGTTGTATATCTATTTCTAAGTTCAAAACATTTTTTATTACAGTTTTTATAAAGTTTTCTTCCTCATTACTTATATCTTCACCTGATCTTAAAATAACTTTTAGTAAATTATTTTTCTTCAAATATTGAAATCTTGAAAACTTTACCTCTTTTAAAGATAAATCTTCGTTTTTATTTATTTCTTTTGTAATTAATTTTAAAGCTTCTGAACCCAAATTCAACCTCCTCCTTTATTTACTTTAAGTAAAACATACTAAAAAGAAGTTATATATATTTAAAGCTTTAAGTGTATTATTTTATCTTATTATTAGACAATAAAAAAGCGACTTAGTCGCTTTTTACATTTTGTCTATTTCTTTTAATAGTTCTTCTATTAAATTTTCTTCTTTAACTTTTTTAATCACTTCACCTTTTTTAAATATAAGTCCTTCTCCATTACCACCGGCTATTCCAATATCTGCTTCTCTAGCTTCTCCTGGTCCATTTACTATACATCCCATTATAGCGACTTTTATATTCTTTTGGCAAGAAGATAATTTATCCTCTACTTCTTTGGCTATTTTTATAAGATCTATTTTTGTTCTTCCGCAGGTAGGACAAGAAACAAATTCTATACCACCTTTAATATACCCAAAGGTTTTTAATATTTCTCTTCCAACCTTTATCTCCTCTACAGGGTCTCCTGTTAATGAAACTCTAATAGTGTCTCCTATACCTTCTGAAAGTAAAGCTCCTATACCAATACTTGATTTTATAGTTCCTCTCCATACAGTTCCAGCCTCTGTAACCCCTAAATGAAGAGGATAGTCTACTTTCTTTGATATTAATCTATAACTTTCTATCATATTTATAACATCTGAAGATTTTATTGATATAACTATATCATAAAAACCTACTTTCTCTAATATATTTACATGTCTTAAGGCACTTTCAACTAAAGCCTCTGGAGTAGGTTTGCCATATTTTTTTAATATATCTTTTTCTAAAGAACCAGAATTTACACCTATTCTAATTGGTATGTTATTTTTTTTAGCTTCTTCTGCTACAGATCTTACTCTTTCCTCACTACCTATATTTCCTGGATTTATTCTAAGAGCTGAAATCCCATTTTTTATTGATTCTAAAGCTAATCTATAATCAAAGTGAATATCTGCAACTACTGGAATATTTACTCTCTTTACTATTTCTTTTATAGCTTTTGCAGCTTCCATATCTGGAACTGTGCATCTTACAATATCACAGCCAGCCTCTTCTAATGCATTTATTTGAGATACTGTAGCTTCTACATCTTTAGTATCTGTATTAGTCATTGATTGAACAGTTACTCTAGAATCTCCACCAATATATATATCCTTAATTTTTATCTTTCTTGTTAATCTTCTATTCATATGTCCTCCTAAAACTTAATAGGAAATAAAATATCCTTTACTGTTACTAAAACCATAAGAGCCATAAGAGCCATAAAGCCTAAAGTATTTACAAATTGAACTGCCTTTTCTGGAACCTTTCTTCCTGAAATCATTTCAATTAATAATATAACTATCCATCCTCCATCTAAAGCAGGGAATGGAAGTAAGTTAAATACTGCAAGTTGAGTACTTAAAAATGCAGTAAACCATACTAATGGTAAAAATCCTGCCTTTGCAATTTGCCCTGACATCTTAACTATAGTTACTGGACCACCTACATCTTTTTTAAGATTTGCTTTTCCTGTTATTATAGTTTTTAAAGCTCCATAGGTTTGTTTAACCATAGATACTCCTTCTAAAAAACTATTTTTTACACATTGAATAAATGTAGGTTTTTCTATAAAGTCATTAGTTATTCCTATTAAATATCTTCCATCATTATCCAATTTAGGAGTAACAATTGACTCCTTAATTCCTTCAGCACCTTTATACTTAATATCTATAGGATCACCTTTAGATTCTGCTAAAGCTACAATTAAATCATTTTTAGTTAATATTTTGGTTTTTCCAGCTTTTAAAATTTCATCTCCTGGCTTTAATCCTGCCGCTTGAGCAGGTGAATCTGGTAATACTTCCTTAATAGTAGTTAAAGCTATTCCTGTTTGAGAAGTGTAAATACCGAAGCATAAAAGAGCTAATAATATATTCATAATAGCTCCTGCTGCTATTATAGATATTCTTTGAAGAGGAGATTTACTAGAAAAAGATCCACTATCATTTACATCTTCTTCCTCTCCGTACATTTTAACATATCCACCTATTGGAAGAGCTTTTAAACAGTATTCTGTTTCTTTTCTTTTTATCCCAAAAACTTTAGGTCCCATTCCAATAGAAAACTCTAATACTTTAACCCCATTAATTTTTGCTAAAATAAAATGACCAAATTCGTGAACTATTATTAGTAAACTAAAAGCTAGTATAGCCCATACAATGTACATACTTTTCCTCCCTATTTGTAATTATTGTAAATATATTCTCTAACCTCTTTATCCATACTTATTATATTTTCTACTGTAACCTCTTTATTATAATCAAATTTATTCATACATTCTTCTATTATTTCTGGTATTTTTACATAATCTATTTTTTCATTTAAGAAAAGATCTACTAAAGCTTCATTTGCTCCATTTAATATAGTTGGCATTAACTTACCTATTTTCCCTGCTTTATAAGCTAGTTTTAAACAAGGAAAAGTTTCCATATCCGGTTTTTCAAAGGTAAGAGAAGATAAATTATAAAAATCTAGCTTCTTTGCAATATTCTTTTCTCTTTTTGGATAATTTAAAGCATATTGAATTGGTAGTCTCATATCTGGAGTTCCCATTTGTGCTATAACTGCTCCATCATTATATTGAATCATAGAATGAACAACTGATTGTGGGTGTACAACCACCTGTATATCATCATAATTGCAATTAAATAACCAATGTGCTTCTATAACTTCAAGTCCCTTGTTCATAAGAGTAGATGAATCTATAGTTATTTTCTTACCCATAGCCCAATTAGGATGATTAAGAGCATCTTCTAACTTAATTTTCTTTAAAAACTCTTTATTTTTTCCTCTAAAAGGACCTCCAGATGCAGTTAATAATATTTTATCTATTTCACCTAAAGAATTTCCTTGAAGACATTGAAAGATAGCACTATGTTCAGAGTCTACAGGTAAAATTTTAACTCCATTTTCCTTTGCTTCTTTCATTACAATTTCTCCTGCTACAACTAAAGTTTCTTTATTAGCTAAAGCAATATCTTTCCCAGCTCTTATAGCCTCTAGTGTAGGCTGAAGACCTATCATTCCAACTACAGATGTAACTACTATATCTACCTCTTTCAATGATGCAATTTCTTTAAGCCCTTCAATACCATATAATATTTTTGTTTCTATTTTACTATTTTCTAAATATTCTTTTAAATTATTATAGCTTTCCTTATCTGTAATAACAATATATTTTGGAGAAAACTTTTTTATTATTTCCTTCATTTTCTCTATACTTTTATGTGCTGATATTGCTATTAATTTATATTTATCTTTATGGAACTCTATAACATCTAAAGTTTGACTTCCTATAGATCCAGTTCCTCCTAATATTGATATATTTTTCATTTACAGTCCTCCTAAGTAGTATTATAATTTATTTCTTTTAAAAACAAAACATATAAAGGTCCTAATACAAAGCCTATTATACCTAAAAATTTTAGTCCTAAATATATAGATAATAGAACTAATAAAGGATGTAATTCTAAATTTTTTCCAACATATTTAGTTTCTAATATTTCTCTTATTATTTGTGCTAAAATATATAATAAAACTAAACCAATTGCAATAAAATATTCCTTTAATATAATATTGTATATTATTAAAGGTATAAATACAATAATAGTTCCAACATAAGGCAGTAAGTCAAGAATTCCACAAAGTAATGATAAAAATAGACTTTTAGGAATTCCTAGTATAATAAATCCTAAAAGATATTCTATTGTAGTTATAAGCACTAAAAATCCTTCAATAAATATAATATTTTTATATTTATTTATAGTATTTATAAAAGTCTTTGAAAAACTTTTTGGCAAAATAACTTTAATTGACTCTTTTATATATTCTAAATCAGTTAATAAAAAATAAACAAATATATTAGAAAAAACATAAGACACTATATTTTCAGTAGTGATCTTAGCCCCTTTTTGTAGCCAATCCTTATTTTTAATTATAATATCAAAGTCAATAGAACTTACATCTCCTTCTTTTAAAAATTTTAATATAAACTCTTTAAACTTGTCCATATTAGTTAAATCTTTAGACAAAATCTCTTTAACAATATCAAAAAGTTCACTTCCTAAATAAAAAATTATAAAAAATAATGTAAGGTTTATTAATATTAAAGTTAAAGCACCGGAAAGATTATCATTTGGAATAATCTTTTTAAAAAAATTAAAAATAGGCATAGCTAATATATAAAGTATAATTATATATATAAACGGGGTAAAATAATATTGAATTGTAATTCCTAACACTATAAAAACTATAAAAACTATAAAGGCTATAGATACTTTATTAATTAAATTTTTCAACTCTCTCTCCAACATATAAATCTTTATATATAATTATATAGTAGAAAGATTAATATAATAACAAAAATAAACTATTAAATAAAAAAGATAGATTTAGTTAAATCTATCTTTTTTATTTAATAGTTTAAATCATTACTATATATGATAAATACATATATATAACCACAGCGGAAAATAGTATACTATCGAATCTATCTAATATTCCACCGTGACCTGATATTAAATTACTATAATCTTTAATTCCTGCATATCTTTTTATAGAAGATGCTACTAAGTCACCAAATTGACAAAATACTCCACATATAGCTCCTATTATAAAATAATTATATATAGGTACATTAGGTATATATTTGTTAAAAATTATTCCAAAAATACCACAGGCAATAGTACTACCTAAAAGTCCACCTATAGATCCTTCTATAGTTTTTTTAGGACTAACTTTAGGACAAAGTTTATGCTTTCCTAAATATTTTCCTGAATAATAAGCTGTTGTATCGCAAAGCCAAGAAGATATAAAAATTAACCAAACTAGATATTGTCCACCTTCTTTTATGTTTACTAAATGTATGAAACTAAAAAATACTCCTACATAGATAAATCCTAAAAGAGTTAATGACATATCAATAAAATTATATTTAATGTCTAAAACCGGTATACATAAAAGTATAAATGTTGCTAGAATTAAAAGTATGGCTAATATTTCTAAATTATTATTAAAAGCATAGTATAAGACTAATAAAACATATCCTATAAAGTCTATTGGTTTATAATCTTTAACCTTTACAGTCTTATAAAACTCATATAAACCAAGTACTGATAAAGCTATAGTTAAACTTTTAAGATAAACTCCTCCTAAAAATATGAATATTACAAGAGGAGCTAATATAAGTGCTCCAAGATACCTACTATTAGACTTCATTTTTATTCCTCCATTTATTTTATTCCACCAAATCTCCTGTTTCTATGTTGATAATCATAGATAGCTTTATGAAGATCTTCTTCCTTAAAATCAGGCCAATTTATTGTGGAATACCAAAATTCAGAGTAAGCACATTGCCATAAAAGAAAATTACTTAATCTTTGTTCTCCACTAGGTCTAATTATTAAGTCTGGATCTGGTATACCCTCAGTATATAAAAAGTTTCCAAAGGTAGTATCATCTATATCATCAATTGAGATTTCTCCCTTTTGTATTTTTTCATAAGCTTTTTTTATTCCATATATTATTTCATCTCTACCACCATAGTTTAATGCTAAATTTAAAACTACTCCAGTATTATTTTTTGTTTTTTTATAAGAAGCCATTAATTCATCCTGACATATTTTAGGCAATTTACTTATATCTCCAATACTTCTTACAACTACATTATTTTTATTTAATTCTTCCAATTCTTTTCTTAAATATTCTACTAATAATTTCATTAAAGCAGAGACTTCATCTTTAGGTCTTTTCCAATTTTCTGTTGAAAAAGCATATAAAGTTAAATATCTTACACCTATTTTATCACATTCTTTAAGTATTTTTCTTATAGTTTCTACTCCTGCTTTATGGCCAAAAGTTCTTGGTAAATTTCTTTCTTTTGCCCATCTGCCATTTCCATCCATTATAATTGCTATATGTTTTGGAATATTTTCTTTATCTAAAACTATATTGTTTCCTTTTGATTCTTCTTTGTTAGATTTAAATATGCTAATCATCTAACTGTTACCTCCAAAATACTCTACTTATAAAAAAACCTGCTAAAGAAGCAGGTTTAATATTATATTGACATGATTTCTTTCTCTTTAGCTAATATAACCTTGTCAATTTCTTTTACATACTTATCAGTTAGCTTTTGAATATCTTCTTCAGCTTTTTTTATTTCGTCTTCTGATATATCTCCATCTTTTTTAAGATTTTTGATTTTATCATTTCCATCTCTTCTTATTGATCTTATAGCTACTTTAGCTTCTTCTCCAGTTTTCTTAACTGTCTTAACAAGAGTTTTTCTTGTTTCTTCTGTTAATTCTGGAACTAATAATCTTATAATTGCTCCATCATTTGTAGGATTTATTCCTAAATCTGATTTTAATATAGCTTTTTCTATTTCTTTTAGCATTGTTTTTTCCCATGGAGTTATAACTAATAATCTTGGTTCTGGTGATGATATATTAGCTACTTGATTTAAAGGGCACATGCTTCCATAGTAATCTATTTGAATTCTATCAAGCATTGTTGGATTAGCTCTTCCCGCTTTCATAGTTGAAAGATCAGATTCTAAAACGCTTAAAGTTTTATTCATTTTTTCTTCACACTTTTTCATTACGTCCTTAATCATAATTTACCTCCTATTTTTTACAAACTAAAGTTCCAATTTTTTCGCCTTTTATAGCTTTTTGAATGTTTCCTTCTGCATCAAGACCAAATACTAAAATTGGAATATTATTATCCATACAAAGTGATGTTGCAGTTGAATCCATAACTTGAAGACCTTGCTCTAAAACTTCTATATATGATAGTGTATCATATTTTTTTGCATCTGCATACTTATGAGGATCCTTATCATAAACTCCGTCTACTTTCTTAGCTAAAAGTATTACATCTGCCTCTATTTCTGCTGCTCTTAAAGCTGCTGTTGTATCTGTTGAAAAATATGGATTACCTGTTCCTGCAGCAAATATAACAACTCTTCCTTTTTCAAGATGTCTCATAGCTTTTCTTCTTATAAATGGTTCTGCTACTTCCTTCATCTCTATTGCTGTTTGAACTCTAGTTAATACTCCTAAAGATTCTAAAGAATCTTGTAATGCAAGGGCATTTATACATGTAGCAAGCATTCCCATGTAGTCAGCAGTGGTTCTATCCATACCTTCACCGCTTCTACCTCTCCATATGTTACCGCCACCTACAACAGCACCAACTTCAACGCCCATATCTACTAATTCTTTTATTTCTTTAGCTATTCTTAAGGCAACATTAAAATCTATTCCAAAACCATTTTGTCCTGCTAAAGCTTCTCCTGATAATTTTAATATTACTCTTTTATATTTGCACCCTTCCATTGTTGTACCTCCATATTCATATTTTAGATAAGTCTTTTTTCAAAAAAAGAGAACACTAAGTGTTCTCTTATGTTAAATTATTATTTTCCTTGAACTTGTCTTGCAACTTCTTCTGCAAAGTTCTCTTCTTTCTTTTCTATTCCTTCTCCTCTTTCGAATCTTACGAATCTAGTAACACTTACTGGAGAACCAACTTCCTTAGAAACTTCTTCTAAGTACTTAGCTATTGATTTGTCACCATCTTTAACCCAAGCTTGATCTACAAGACATACTTCTTTGTAGTACTTTTTAATTCTTCCTTCAACCATTTTTTCAACGATTTTTTCAGGTTTTCCTTCATTTAAAGCTTGTGCTCTGTAGATTTCTTTTTCCTTTTCTATAGCAACTTGATCAACTTGATCTTCGTTTAAGAATAAAGGATTTGCAGCAGCTACTTGCATACATAATTCTCTAGCAGCTTCAGCAACTTTGTCGTTTGCATTATCACATGCTAACTCAACAACAACACCTATTCTTCCACCACCATGTATGTAGCTTTGAACAACTCCATTTTCGATTGCGAATTTTTGGAATCTTCTTACTGTCATGTTTTCTCCAAGCTTAGCTATTAAAGCTGTTAAAGCTTCTTGAACTGTTTGCTCAGCATTAAACTTCTCAGCAATAAGTTCTTCAACATTTTTAGCATCAGTCTTTGATGCCATTTCTGCTAACTTGCTTGCAAATTCTATAAACTCATCATTTGCAGCAACGAAGTCTGTTTCACAGTTTAACTCAACTATTCCAGCAACTTTCTTATCATCTGAAACATAAGTTTTAACTATTCCTTCAGCAGCTACTCTACCTGCTTTTTTAGCAGCAGCAGCAAGACCTTTTTCTCTTAATATTTCAACAGCTTTTTCCATATCGCCATTAGCCTCTGTTAAAGCCTTCTTACAATCCATCATTCCAGCGCCAGTTCTTTCTCTTAATTCCTTAACTGATTTTGCACTTATCATTGTTATTCCTCCTTAAATTGTTAATTTAAAAGGTAAATGAAGAAACCTTCATCTACCTTAGTTTTATTATTAAGCTAAATTATTACTCAGCTATTTGTTCACCTTGTCTGCCTTCAATTATAGCATCTGCTATTTTAGCAGTTATTAATTTAACCGCTCTGATTGCATCATCATTTCCTGGGATTACATAGTCAACTTCATCTGGATCACAGTTAGTATCAACTATAGCAACTACAGGGATTCCAAGAATTTTAGCTTCTGATATAGCATTCTTTTCTTTTCTTGGATCAACAACGAACATAGCTCCTATGTTTGTTGAATCTAATTCTTTTATTCCGCCAAGGTTCTTTTCAAGCTTTTCCATTTCTGCTCTTAGCTTTATAACTTCTTTCTTTGGAAGAACGTCAAATGTTCCATCTTGTTCCATTTCTTTAATATCATTTAATCTTTTTATTCTTGTTTTTATAGTTTTGAAGTTAGTTAACATTCCACCTAACCATCTGTTATTAACGAAATGCATGTTTGATCTTATAGCTTCTTCTTCTATAGCTTCTTGAGCTTGCTTTTTAGTTCCTACGAATAATATATCTTTTCCTTCTGCTGCAACTTCTTTAACAAAGTCGTAAGCTTCTTCAACTTTTTTAACAGTTTTTTGAAGGTCTATTATATATATACCGTTTCTTTCTGTAAAGATGTAAGGAGCCATCTTAGGGTTCCATCTTCTAGTTTGGTGTCCAAAGTGTACACCAGCTTCTAATAATTGTTTCATTGAAATTACTGACATTGTGTTACCTCCTAAATTTGGTTAATTCCTCCATTGTCTTCATATTTATAAAACTTCCCTTAGGGCACCATTTCATAAATTAGACAATGTGTGTATTTTATTACCTCTGATAGTATAGCATAACCCTTTACTTCTATCAATACAAATTTTATTTTTTTAAATAAATTTAAAAAAATAAGAAGAGAAATTAATTTCTCTTCTTATTTTAGACTATTTTATCTTCTTTAATTCATCTAATAGTTTTTCATTTAAGATTCTTATATGAGTTCCCTTCATACCAAGAGATCTTGATTCTATAACTCCAGCACTTTCAAATTTTCTTAATGCATTAACTATAACAGATCTTGTTATTCCAACTTTATCTGCTATCTTTGATGCAACTAAAAGTCCTTCATTTCCATCTAACTCATCGAAAATATGCTCAACAGCTTCAAGTTCTGAATATGAAAGAGTTCCTATAGCAAGCTGTACTACAGCTTTTTTTCTAGCTTCTTCTTCTAATTCATCTTGTTTTGCTCTTAATATTTCCATTCCTACTATAGTAGCACTATATTCTGCTAAAACTAAATCATCATCTGTAAAAGGAGTATTAAATCTTGCTAAAATTAAAGTACCTAATCTTTCTCTGTTTCCTACTATTGGAACTATAGTAGTTATTTTATCAGATACTATGCACTCTCCTTCTCCTTCAAAAACACATAATCCCTTATTAGCTAAGTTAGCAATAGTTTCTTGTATGTTTAACAGCTTTTCATTGTAGCTATCAGGAAATCTTTTATCATCTAAAACTTTTCTCTTCATTATTTCACATTCGAAACTTTCTGAGAAAGTATGCCCTAAAATCTTACCTTTTCTACTTGCTATATACACATTACAAGAAAGTACTTCACTTAATAACTTACAAATATCTTCAAAGGCTACTGCTTCGGTACCTGATTTTTGTAGTATCTTATTTAACATTCTTGTTTTATTTAATAATGTTGACATATACTTCCCCCTTGTAAAATTACCATTTATCTTTATGTAACTGAAAATTTATTATTTTTAGAAAATTGTAAATTATTTAAATATTTAAAATTATTTATTTCACTAGACTATATTAACATAATAATTCTCCTATTTCAACTATCTTTTTATTAATTTCGACATTTGAAATAGGAGAACACCTTATTTTTCGTTATTTAATTCAACCTTATTCTTACATTCCTTATTAGTACACTCTAAATATTTGCCTTTTGTTTTGCTATATTTATAAACCATCATTTCTCCACATTTTGGACATTTTTCTTTTGCTGGTTCATTCCAACTTACAAAAGTACATTCTGGATAATTAGAGCACCCATAAAATTTTCTACCTTTTCTACTTTTTTTCACTACTACCTTTCCTCCACATAAAGGACAAGGAGCATCTACTTCTTCAACTATAGGCTTTGTATTTTGGCAGTCTGGATATCCAGGACAAGCTAAGAAGTCACCGAAACGCCCATGTTTTATAACCATCATTCTACCACATTTATCACAAGGAACATCTGTTACTTTATCTTCAATAATTATCTTTGATATTTCCTTTTCTGCTTTTTCAATAGAAACTTTTAAAGGATCAAAAAATTCTTTAACTATTTCTGTCCAGTTTTCTTTTCCCTCTTCTACAAAGTCTAATTTTAATTCCATCTCTGCAGTAAAATCTGTATCTACTATTTGCTTAAAGTATTCACTTACTATATTGTTTACTATAAATCCTAGTTCTGTTGGAATTAAATTTCTCTTTTCTCTTTGTACATATTTTCTATCTACTAAAGTTGAAATAGTTGGAACATACGTACTTGGTCTTCCTATACCTTTTTCTTCAAGAAGTTTTACAAAGGAAGCTTCTGTATATCTTGCCGGTGGTTGAGTAAAGTGTTGTTTTCCTAAGATACTATCTTCTTTTAAAATTTCTTCTTCTTTTATTTCTGGCAATATAATTCCATCTTTATCTTCATCATTTGTGTATTCATATATTTTCATGAATCCATCAAATTTTATAGTAGATCCATTTGCTCTTAGTTTATAATCTCCATTTTTTATTTCAATAGAGTTTGTGTTTAATATACAAGAAGCCATTTGACTTGCAACGAATCTTTTCCAAATTAAAGAATACAACTTATATTGCTCTGAGGATAGATTATCTTTAGCTATTTCTGGAGTTATTTCAATATAAGTAGGTCTTATAGCTTCATGAGCATCTTGTATATTTTTCTTACTCTTATAAACTCTTAAGCTTTCTGGTACATAACTTTCTCCATAACTTTCTTTTATAAACTCTGCTGCTTTATCCTGAGCTTCTTTTGATATTCTAACAGAGTCTGTTCTCATATAAGTTATTAAACCTACTGTACCATATCCTTTAATTTCAACACCTTCATAAAGTTGTTGAGCTATTGACATAGTTCTCTTTGTCATAAAGTTTAATTTCTTACTTGCATCTTGTTGAAGTGTACTAGTAGTAAAAGGTGGCAATGGATTTTTAGTTTTTTCTCCTTTTTTAACCTTACTTACTACAAAATCATTTTCTTTTAATTCTTGTATTGTTTTATTGGCTTCCTCTTCAGTAAATATTTCAAATTTTTTACCTTTATACGTTGCTAATTTAACATCAAATTTTTTATTTGCTTTTTTAAGTTTGCAATCTACAGTCCAATATTCTTGAGGTTTAAAATTATTAATTTCTTCTTCTCTATCACAAATTAATTTAAGAGCTGCTGATTGAACTCTACCAGCACTTAAACCCCATTTAACATTTCTCCAAAGAAGTGGACTTATTTCGTAACCTACTAATCTGTCTAATACCCTTCTTGCTTGCTGAGCATCTACTAAATTAGTATTTATTTCTCTAGCTTCTTTTATGGAGTTTTTAACTGCAGTTTTTGTTATTTCATTAAATACTATTCTACATTTTTTATCCTCTGGAATCTTTAAAGCATAAGCTAAGTGCCAAGATATTGCCTCTCCTTCCCTATCAGGGTCCGTTGCTAGAAAAACCTTATCACTTTTCTTAGCAAGCTTTTTTAATTTATCAAGAAGTTCGCCTTTACCTCTTATAGTAATATATTTTGGATTAAAATTATTATCTATATCAACACCTAATTGACTTTTAGGTAAATCTCTTACATGGCCCATTGAAGCTTCCACTACATAATTTTTGCCTAAATACTTACCGATTGTCTTAGCTTTAGCTGGTGATTCAACTATTACAAGATTTTGACCCATTATAAAACTCTGAAAAATATCTTTTCAGAGTATTCACCCCCTTAAAATACTAATTTATCTTACCATAATAATTACCTGAAAAACTAATTATCTTATTATCAAATTGCATTTCAAATAATAACCTATAAATGTCAGATGTGTCAACATCAATATGTCTTATTATTTCATCAATATGCATAGGTCCATCCTTTAAAAACTTTAATATTCTTTCTTTTATTCCATCCACTATACTTTCGTTCTTTTCTCCTATCTTTGAAAAATTAAAATAAGAATTTAACTCTTCCATAGAATCTAAAACTAAAGCTCCATCTTTTATTAAGCTATTAGGCCCTTCACTCATAGAAGAAAATATAGAACCAGGTACAGCTAAAATATCTTTTCCTTGTTCTAGGCCATATTTAACAGTAATCATAGAACCACTTTTATTAGTTCCTTCCACTATAATTATAGCCCTAGAAAGTCCACTTATTATTCTATTTCTTATAGGAAAATTATAACTAATAGGTGGAGTTCCTATAGGAAATTCTGATAATATACAGCCATCTTTTAGTACTTCTTTAAATATGTTTTTGTTATACTTAGGATAAATCACATCGATTCCACATCCTAAAACTATTGAGGTAGTACCCTTATTTTCTAAAGCAGTTTTATGAGCTATAGAATCAATACCTAAAGCTCCTCCGCTTACTATGTTTAAATTATTATTTGAAATATTTTTTGATACAATCTTTGTCACTTCTGCTCCATAAGAAGTACACCTTCTAGAACCTACAATAGCTATATTATTTTTCTCATTTAAAATATTTATATTACCTTTATAAAATAAATATATAGGTGGATTCTCTAATTCTTTTAAGTTTTTTGGATAATCACTATCTTTTATTCCTACTACTTTAATATCTTCCTTTTCTACTATATTTTTTATTGATGCATTAATATCATTTAATATGTTATCTATTTTTTTGTCAACTGCTTTTTTTCTCAAATATATATTTTTTCTGTCATAAAATATACATTTTTCTTCAGAATAATTAGTATATATTTCCTTTTTAACCTTATATGATATATCTAAATTAGCAAACCATAGCTTATAAAAATCCATCACTTTCTCCCTTACCTCTACATGATTTCTCCATTTACATATTTTCTATAATTAAAAGCTTCGTATATATGTTTTGTAAAAATTTTTTCACTTTCTTCCATATCACTTATTGTTTGAGATAATTTTAAAATTTTATCTATTGCTCTATTGCTTAAAGACCACTTTTTCCAATAGAGCTTTAATATTTCTTCTGCTTTTGAATCAAGATTTATATATTTTATAATTTGATTATGATTTAATTGAGAATTGCAACTTACCCTTTCATTTTTATATCTTATTTTTTGAATTTCTCTAACTTTTTCAACTCTTTCTTTTATTTTATCTGAAGATTCTTCTAAAGCTTTCCCCCGCATTTCACTAAAATCTATATAAGAAACATTTGTAAATATATCCATTCTATCGACTATAGCCTTTGACAACTTATTTAAATATTTATTTCTTTCACTTTCTGTACAAGTACATTGTTTCCCCTTTGAAAAATTCAAAAAGTTTCCACAAGGGCATGCATACAAACATTAAAGTTGATAACTTTAATACCTTGGAAGAAAAAATAGGTATAAAGTTAAAAAATCTAAGATTAAAAAATAACGTGACTTTAAAATATGTAGCTTCTAAAACAAATATTTCTACTACTACACTAGCTAAAATAGAAAAAGGAACTCTAAACACTGCTTATAAGTATAATTATTACAAGTTGATATGTAATTTATTCAATGTGGATCACATAAAATATTTAAATTTAAAAACAATGAGTGAAAAAACAATAGATGATGTATTATTAAAGATAAGAGCTTATATGGGCTTTAAAAGTGATGAAGATCTATCAATATATCTTTTCAATAAAAAATACGTGATAGCTGAATATAAGCAAGGATTTTTAACTGATAGAAATTCTATTATAATAGTAGAGAAACTTTTGGAATTAAAAAAGACACTTAACTAAGTGTCTTTTAATTATTTTTATTAAAAAAATATTTACTATATAAATATGTATAATAGATATATATAATAGTAGTAATTTTTTTATTAAATATTAATTAATAGTTTACATTTTTAACATATGTGTAAATATAAAATTATAATCTACTTGATAAATTGGAATTTATCTCTTCTTACCGTTTTTATTGTTAACAACAAAAACATAAAAAACGCATAAAAAAGTAGCACCTATCGCAATCCAAAGAGCAATATTCATTTAAAATCCTCCTATCAAATTATTATTTATCTAATATAGTAATTATCTACTTTACATTTTTATTATACTTCATTTATGGATTATAATTCCAATAAATATTGTTTAATATTAATTTTTTTAATATACTATAAATTTGCAGTATATGTTTAAGAATATCCTTTTGAAAAATAAAACTATTATATAACTTTAGAAAAATTTTATTGATTTATTATATAGAAACGATAAAGATTTGATATAAGAGTTTAAATAAAAAATTTGAAAATGGAAAGAATGATATAACTGAAAAAAATTAAATTCACAATGTAAATTATATTTTTATAATTAAAATTAAGAAATATGATAAGAATGTTAATGCATGCAAAAAGTTATTATGAACTTAAAATAAATTAAAACAATATATATGAAGGATGTATTATAAAAATATCCTAGAGCAATTTTACTCCAGGATAATGTATTACTATAAATTTCTTTATAGAAAATTATCTATTTGTAAAAAAGAATCGGGGTACCGATTCTTTTTTAGGATTTCCGTAATATATTTTTACAAAATTTTAAAAGATTTAATTAATATAAAAACAGTTAGATTTTGAAATATTTATATAAATAAATATTAATATAGTATATTTACAATTATATCATAAAATATAAATAATTGTAAATATTTTATTTAACCATTTAAAATATCTATTTGAATATTAGAAGTTATTACATGTATAAATAAAGCATGGAATTAATCATGATTTATTTATTATATAAGATTCGTGATAATTTCTAAGTTGTTCCTGAAGCTGTTCTTCTGTAAAATTTCCTTCCAACTCCATAATTAAATTTCCTTTATGATCTATAATCTTATATTTGTTTTCAGCTATTTGTATAAGTTTCATAGAATCACCTCTATTTAATTATAACAAAAAGTCGGCAGGGGAATATATTACTACCGACTTTCTAGGATTTAATAAGTAGAACAATATTATTAGTTTGTATGCTTACAACTATAATATGATATATAATATTAAAATATTCATTAGATATTTGCAAAAAAAGAATCGGGGGGACCGATTCTTTTTGAGGATCTTAATAATATATCTTTTAAAAATGAAATTAATATAAATGGTTGAATTTTTATGGAATGTTTATATGGGGAACAATTAATATGTTCGAATAACTTAATGATTATAACTTTTTATAAAAATAATATTAATATAATTTAGTTTGTTAATATTATTATACCATTAACTTTAGGGAATTATATGAATATTGATTTAAACTATAAAAGAGAAGGGTAAGATTATAAAATCTTATCCATTTCTTTTGGTTTGAAAAAAGTCCTAAGTTGCTGAAGGATACTTTATTTGAAAAAATCACAAAAAAGTTGACAAAATCTCAGCAAAAAAATTAAGATTATTTATAGTTTTAGTATGTGATTACACCCTATTATTTTTTAAGAACCTTATTAATTTAAGGTTCTTTTTATTACAATAAATAAATTTATATTATTGTTTATCTTTTAATTTTACTTCTTGTTCTAATGTATCATCATTATAAAATGAATTATTTAGAAGTTTAATAACTAAATTAATTAATAACATACTTCTCTTAATAAAAATATATATAAGAAATCCTGAAATATACAGTAAACATAATCTAATATATATTATTTTAAAATCACAATTACTATATATTATTGCCAAGAAAATAATTGTTAAAATTCCAGTAGATATAGCAATTTTTATAGATGATATTAAGTATTTAACTTTATTATATTTTTTTATAAGTTTTAAAATTCTTTTATCACACATTGAAATTAAAACTGTTGCTACAGTAATCACTGCACCAACAAATATAGATAAAATTGTTATTATTACAGTAAGTAGATCTTGAAATTTTACTATACTTGTATTAAATAATATATATTTTATTATTTTATCATTATAATTTAGTTTATAAAAAATTATAATGATAATAGTTAAAAAAATATTATAAGTCATAAAATTTTTAAAATATTTTTTATATTTCATAGATCTACCTCCTAGTTATTTTTAGTTTTCAGTGAATTTTTTGCATTTATCAAAAGTCTTCATTAATGCCTCATCTAAACGTATATTCATAGCTGCTAATATTTTATTAAAAGTTTTAGGATCATTTTTTGATATCTCTATTGATATATTATCATAAACTTTATTATTAATTAAATCAATTAATCTAACATTATCATGTTCTACCATTTTAACTTTTATAGTGTTAGTTACATCTTTATTTCTTTTAAAAAAATCTACTATTGATTTTAAACTATCTTTTCCTAAAAATTTTTTTGTTCTACCAACATTTAATTCTATTTTCCCATTAATTGCAGATAAATTATTAGCTATCTTTGCTAAAAATTCTATACTTTCATCATCTTCCATATTATCTAATTCTAATATCTTTTTAATATCAGTATAACCTATTATAACACTTTTATAATTTATATTTTCATCATAAGAAATATCTGTATACTTATCTTTATATACTATAGCAGATAAATTAATTTTATCTTCAATATAATCAGATAAAAAATGTGAAACTCCAGTAAAGGATATACTAGCCCTATTATTTTGTAATGCTATTATTTTACTTTTTTCATCATATAGCATACAACATTCTTGTCCAACAAATTCATCATCATCTAATGATTCAGCCTGATTTGTTTTATCACTTAGCTTCGTTATGAATGGAGCATCTATTTTATTCCTCAAAAAGCATAATGACCATCTTTTTATTTTTTCATTATACTTAATTTCTTTTAATTGTATATTTCCTTCACCCTCTATTAATATACGATCTTGAGGAGGTATTTTAACCAATTGATTAAATATGATAGTCAAATTTACCAACCTTTGCTCCCCTCTACCATTTTCTGTGATTGCATAAAAATAATTAGTTTTAAATTTTCTTGCTGTCATATGTATCCTTTCTATCTCAAAAAACATATGGTATAATATATATAATTGAGAATAATTTTATTTTAAAGAACTTATCCTATAGTAAAATGTGATAGGTTCTTTTTTATTTTACAATATATTAATAAATTGGACAATATACCATATAAATGAAATTAAGGTATTATATTTACATTTTATATATGTTAAAATTTACATATTGAAATAAATATACTTAAGTAGAAAATATGAGAAGCTGGAGTATTATATGAAAATGAATGGATAAAAAAAGAACTGATTGAGTATGTTAGAAATTATTTAGATTCATATCAAATATAACATAATGTTTATATATGTTACTTTAAATGTAATAAACATTATATAGAAATAATATGAAACGATAATTTTTTTATAAATATATGTTTTTATTACATATAATTTAGATAAAGATTACCACTTTCAAAGAGGTGAATTCAAGATAGATTAATTATTTTATTAAAAGGAGTTGTAATTAAAATGGAAAAGCTTAATAGAGAAGAAATTATAGAATTAATAAATTCTATAAAGAATCCTAAAGATGAATGGTCAGAAGATATGGTTGATAAATTAATATTTAAATTAGAAGAAAATGTTATTTATCCAGATCCAATTAATTTAATATTTTATACTGAGCTATCTTCTGAAGAAATTGCAGATAAAATATTAAATTATAAACCAATAATATTATAAAATCAGATATAGGAACTTTAACCTTAATTGCACACTGATGATTATCAATATATGTAATTATATAATTAAAACCTCTAGAAGAATTTTATTCTAGAGGTTTTAGGGTTTATATCTAAATATAAATTAATTATTCAGATTTAACATCATTTACCCATGTAGTTAGGCTATTCCTTAAATCTTCACATTCTTCTTTATTTAACCATTGAGTATCAAACCATATTTCTTTGTTATCTGCCATTAAATAGCAGTTAATTCCTTCAAAATATTTCATTATACTAGGTAAATACACACCCCATTCTCCATATGGAAGGTATTGTGTGATAATCCATTTACCATTATCATCACTTCTTGTATCGTAATATAAGTCTCCTAAATCAACTTTTAATTTTTCTATTTGCTCATCTGATAAATACTGAGTTATTATCCATATATTTTTACTATAGCTAAGTGCATATGTACTAAACCCCTTAAAATAAGGTAAAACATACGGAAGATAAACCCCATATTTTTCACAATTAAATATTTTTGTTTCTATATAATATTTAGTATTATCAGCTGGTGGTTCAAATGGGATATTAGGATCTACAGCATTACATATAGCATATCCTAATTGCTCCCAAGAATATTTATTATAAACATCTATATCTTTTTGAGAATCACAGAAACAAGTTTCTACTATTATGTTAGGTGCATCAATAGCTCTCATTTCATAATATCTGCTATTATATTTAACACCTCTGTTATAGAAACCTAATTTAGATAAATTATTAACTAATTTTTTAGCAGTATTTTCAGCTCTACAGCATGGACTATGTACCCAACATTCTGTACCATGACCTTCTCCATTCGAAGCATTCATATGCAAGCTTAAGAATATATCAATATATTGTCTATTTGCTTCTCTAGCACCTTCCACTAATTCTTCATTAGCTGTATATTTATTGCTATTACAGTTAATAACCGTATGTCCATATTTTTCAAATATTTGTGTTGTAATATAGTCTAATTGTTTCATTTGTTGGTGTTCATCAACAATACCAACAGCTCCTATACAATTATCACTATGACCTGCTCTTTTCCCTATAATCATAAAAAACATCTCCTTTTAGATTAAAAAAGAGAGCTTATTTGCTCCCTGAATTTTTATTTATTTATTGTTTGCTTTACTAATTGGTTAGTTCCTATGGCTCCAAATGCACATATAATACCTTGTAATATGCTTGTAGGATTTATTCCCATAATTGATATACTAAAACCTATACCTAGAATTAATATTATCCAAGGAATAAACCAATCCTGTATTTTAGGAGTAGATTTTAAAAATACTCCTATCACATATAGTGCAGCTACTAAAATTAATAACTGTTCAGGTACAAATTTAATTATATTATCCATAAAAACATCTCCTTAAAATTATTTTTCTATTTTATTTTTTATATCTTCTACATCCTTCTGAACTTTTTCTATAACATTAAATTTATTTGCTAAATCTTGAATTATAGTTTGATTCTTATCTATAGTTGTTTGATATTTATCTTCTCTTTTGCTGTTAGTCTTAAGAACATAAAGCAGTAAATAAGTAAATAGACAAGCGAATATTCCTTGACTTACTACCATCTTCCATAATTCCGTATCCAAATAATCACGTCCTTTCTATAATTGAGCATAAAAAAAGAGTAGTATTTAACTACTCAATATTAGTAAAAATTTAATTGTTCCTTATTATTAATTATTTTTATATCTCTTAAAGAATTCACTTTCATTAATATTATTAATATACTTTGTGCTTAGAGCTATATTCTTGCTTGCATTATAATCTGCATTAAACTTTCTATTACACGCTTTACACTCAAACTGCTCTTGAGAAATGCGTTGACCTTCATCATAATTTCCACAAATATGGCAAGTTTGTGATGTAAGATATGGATCAATCTTTTTTACTATTATTCCATATTTTTTTGCTTTATTTTCAATTTTAGTTTGTAAATCATAATAACTCCAATTTCTTTTTATTCTGTTACTTTTTTGAGGTTGTAAAGTTAAAAATAAATCTTTTTCTCTAGCTGCTAATGATAAGTATTCCAAATTTATAACACCACAACAATTTTTTATTGAATATTCAATTATTCTCTTACTAATCATATGATTATATGTGTTAACAAAATCCTTTTCTTTGTCCTTTAATCTATTTAGAGCTTGTAACTTCTTTCCTCTTCCATGTCCCCCTTTAATTAAAGTTAATGCCATCTGTAATTTTCTCATTCTAGATTGCAATTGAGTTCTAACTCTAAGAAAATCTTCTATATCTCCAAATGCTCTACAATATTCTACATCATTAAAACTAGCATATGCAGGAATTTTCATTCCTAAATCTACTCCCATTACTCTTCCTTCTATAAAATTATTTTCAGAAGTATTTATAGGTATATCTATTGTTAAGTTTAGTATTATGTTATTTTTATTATCAAATTGTAATGAACTATCACATACTTTGTATTTTTCATTATTCATGCATTGATGTAATGTATGACGTAATTCTATATTGTTTTTTATTTTATTGCCCAATTCCACTTTAAATGTTATTCCTGCAATCCACTTAATAAAAACATTATCTTTATTATAATAAAAATTTAGCAATCTTCCTCTAATCAATAACGGATAATCTCTTTTATAAGCTGTAGGCTTTCTTTCACCTCTTTTTCCACCATTATTAAGATAAAAATCAAAATCTTTTTTCAACCTATTTTGCACTAATGATTTATTATCTTTATATTGAAATGGAATTTCATCAAGCCTTGTATACATATCTTCCACATAATGATTTTTAAATTGCTCTGATAAGTTTTTAGTTTCTAATTCTAATTCTACTTTTTCATTTTCTAATATTTTTATCTCATGTTTTAACTTATTTATATCTGATTCAAATTTTAAAATTTTCTCTTCTTCTAGCTTATTATTTTCTTTTTTTATCTTATCTTCCATATAATAAATTTTTTTCTTTTTTTTATTAATTTCATTATTTTTATAAATAATTTTAGTACTTTCTGCTGTATTTAACATATGATCTGCTATTAAAAATGCCATTCCATTATTTAATGCTCTATATTGGTTATATTGCTCATCTTTTATCCATTTTAATTGCTGTATTCTTAATTCTTCATCTGCCATTATAGATAATTTTAATTTTCTAACTGTTATCAAAATTAAGTACTCCTTTTATATAGCTAAATTTCTAATTTATAAATCAGTTCGTATATAAAAATCTTTGAATGATTCATATTCTATATAGTTAAGTTATTACACTATATTTCTTTTAAATTAATACTTGCTCCACGTACATTCATATTCTATATAGTTAAGTTATTACGATTAATAAAAGCAGGTAGTGGAGTAGCTAGTTTCTTATTCATATTCTATATAGTTAAGTTATTACATATCTTCTTTTCTCATTTAATCCCCCTGTTTAAAAATTCATATTCTATATAGTTAAGTTATTACTGAAGTTAATTCTGATGTAGCTGAAATGTATTTGTAATTCATATTCTATATAGTTAAGTTATTACATACGTTGACAGCTTTTGGATTATCTGCAAAAGACGCATTCATATTCTATATAGTTAAGTTATTACTTTGCAAGAAATTGTGAAATGGGCAAAGATAGGTGTATTCATATTCTATATAGTTAAGTTATTACTTTAAAATTAATTTAATATAAACTTTCATTTGCATAATTCATATTCTATATAGTTAAGTTATTACCCTAATGTAAATATAGTTATAGTGCTATTATTCATCTTTAAAACGAAAGTTTTTGCAGTAATTCTATAGTAATATTTTATTAACAAAATTAAAAATACATGTAATATATTGATGCAACTAACTTTAAGGCATATTTAATGAAAATTTGATTTACTGCAAAATTATTTTTTAGAATAGTATGTCGGTAACATATTGACATACATTAACCCTTTTGCCGAGTGATATAATCCTCTAACCAAAGACGTTGAATCGCCTTAACTTGTTAAATATTATTTTCTTTTTAAATG
Source organism: Clostridium fallax (assembly GCF_900129365.1). Taxonomy (GTDB): domain Bacteria; phylum Bacillota; class Clostridia; order Clostridiales; family Clostridiaceae; genus Clostridium_AH; species Clostridium_AH fallax. The sequence goes on along the minus strand of NZ_FQVM01000006.1, from coordinate 72,390 downwards.
ATTAAAAGCATCTATAAAATTGTTAAATAAATTTTTCGTTGATATTAAATAATATTTATTACTATTATCTAACCTACACCATAAAGCAGTTTCTCTTTTATTAGGTTTAATTTTAATTGCTTTATAAATATGATTTTTTCTTATTGCATACACTTTAATCACTCCAATTTTATTACTATCTATAATAATTGACTAATAAATTAGATTTTATACATTATAAAAAGAGAAATAAAAAAGACTATCTAAAGTCCTCATCTATTTCTCTAATATATGACCTATATGATTCCCTCTGTATGCTCTAATATATAATTTTCTATAGCTTTTCTATAAACTTGATTAGTTACATCATCTATAACATATGTCTTATGTGTTTTAGGATTTTCTCCCTTCTCCATTATTCTTCTTGCTGCTATCTCCACAACTACCATATTAACTTCCATTATAAAATACCTCCTACTTCTTTATCATTTTGTAATAAAATTTGATTTTCTAATTTTTTATTTTCTTTTCTTAATTTTTCTTCTTCTGTTTCTATATGTTCTTTATATTTTGTTATAACAATAATATATTTTAATTCAGATTTTCCTACTTTTGTAACATCTATATGATATTCTAAAGCTTCTCTAAAATTATTATCATTATAAGCAAATGGTAAATCTAAGATTCCTAATTCCTTAGGTCTAAACCAATCTGGAATAGTACCCTCCATTTCTCCAAAAGTGCCGTTAAGTATATTTCCATTTTCTTTATTGTAAATTAATCTATATCCTATTTTTTTCACATCCATATTAGCCTAACCTCCTACTACTGTATAGTCAATTTTAAAAGCATCTTTATATTCAAAATTAGCAGGCCAAGATTCATTTGTAATTTTAAAAATAAAACCGTTACTATTAGGTGTAATTTCCGCTATAAGGGTTTCATGGTCAGCATTATAATAGAATACTGCATTTTCTACATTGTTATAGCTAGAAACTTTTACATATTTATTTTGTTCCACATAAATCATAAGTCTAAAAGGATAAATATAACGAAGACCTTTATATTCTCCATTTATTAATATCATTTTAGGTTGAAATCCTGTAGTTATGTTAAAAGTTAAATTTTTCATTGCTGTCCAACTAGCACCTGAGCTATAAGTTTCCCACGAAGTTAAACCAGATGAACCTTTTAAAGTTTTTAATGCTTTAATATTATCTATGCTATCAACTAAACTTTGCAGATTGTCATTATAATTTTTATAAATACCTTTAGATGCTAACTTCGTTACAAAGTTGCTTTTAATATTATTAGTTTTATTTTTTAGGGTAGAAAAACTGTCACTTTTACTTAAAGGATTTCCGATAACGTCTACCCACAATTTTTTACCGTTATCGGCAAATGTAAAAAGTTCATCCAAAGCTCCTTCTACGTTTTTAGATGAAAAATTATTGCTTGAATCCTTAATACTAACCTTTTCAGCTGTAAGTTCTATATTTTTCACTTGTTCATTTGTTTCATTTATTTTATTTTGTAAAAACTGTAAGTCTTTCTGCGTAGCAAGAATAACTGTAGGATCTACTTTTAAAGTAACATTAGCTGCATTACTAACTTCTAGTATCATTCTAATTTTTAAATCTTTAAGACTACCCTCACTTGTAACTGGTTTATATGTTTCAGGATACTTTCCTATAGCTATAAGATTATTTTCATTATCAAAAACACCAGCTTCACGAATCATAAATCCGCCAATATCTCCAGGTAATAATGTTTCTATTACTATCCAATTAGGGTTTTCTTTGTCTACTGAAATAGAGTTTACATTTCCTTCCCAAACTTTATGTTTAAGTTCTGTTTGGTCCTCTGTTGGATTATAGTAAGTTCCTCCTCCGTCTCCAACCTGTAATTTGGTTATATTTAATTTAGTACCCAATGCATTAGCATTAGCTATTTTTGCTTTACCTGTTGCAGTTAATATAGTATAAAATTGTTCTGCCAAAATTAGTCCTCCCTTCTAGGATAAATTGTAGTAATATCTATTCCTGTGTTATTCCCTATAGCCACATTTACTTTACCTTTACTTTCTATATCTTTAGGACTCCATGGATATACAGTAAGTTCCTCTCCTCCTAAACTTGCACATGCATAATATAGATTCGTCTTTATTTTATTTATCAAAATTGATTTTAAAATTATGTTACAAGGAATTATATATCTGAAATTATCAACTATTTCATTAAAAGCGTTCCAATCAAAAGTATTTATTTCAACCTTTAATATATATTCATTATTAATTACCTCAACTTTATAATTACCTTCGCCAAATAAAGTTTTAAGTTTATATTCAAGAGATCTATGAGTTATAGGCATCTTATCCATTTTTCTATTTTTAATTCTTAGCTTTCTAAACTCTAAAGTTTCATTTTCTAAATCAGCTCTAATTTTAAAAAGCTTTTCTTGATGTTTTATTCCCTGCTCTGTAGCTGTATCTATAAAATTTTCATATAAAATTCTTTTTTGTCCTTTTTCTAAATCTTCTAATTCATAATTTTCTACATCCATTACTACTTTAAAATCTTGTATTTTAGATATTTCAGGTGGCAAAAAATCAATTAATTTCTTTTTCATTTAGTCCCACCTCTTTCAATACTGGAACTTCTTCAGGACCTAAAGACAAATTTTCCTCTTTCCCATTGACTGAAGTATTAAATAAATCAGCAATGCCTTCAATATTTAATATTCTTGCTTCAATTTGACTTATTCTAACTATTGTATTATCCTCTGTATCCCATTTTTTTCTAAGTTCCTTAAGATAATCATTTATAATCTTTTTTATATCTTCTTGTACTTGTCCAATAGTTAATCCTCTCTTTAAAAGAAGTTTAGTATTTATAGTTATATCTATATTTTTTGCACCATTTACAGTAACTACATGCCCAACTGGAGCAAGTCCTAATCCTTTTCCTTTATTTTGCACTGGATCTAAAACTGTTTGCACTTTATTAACTAATTCTGTTGTAGGCACATTATAATCACTATCTAGAAATATTATCTTTACAGTACCTCCACCATTCCATATAGGAAAAACTTTAACAGTTCCAACACTTTCTATTGCTCTAGTACGAACTTTATAGTCCGCTATATTTCCACCAAATGCTTTCTCGTTAAGATGTTCTATATATCTATTAAAAAGACTTTCATTTGTTTCTAAATCTTCTCCTGGAAATATAATATCCTGGAGTTTAGCTATAGATAAATTTTCTATATATTCAATAGGAATTAATAATCCTGTTATAAAATTACTTTCAATTCCTTTACTTTCTGATTGCATTTCATAAATACCAGTAGAAATCTTTTTTATAGCTATAAAATTAAAATCTCCTATAGAAAATCTTGATTTTAAAGGTATATCCATTAAATTATTATCTTGGTCATAAAAATATCCTTTTTTAACTGCATAGGTTGAATCTTCTCTCTTCATTCCTTCTTCTGCTACTCTTAAATCTAAAAGTTCTAGTGGCATATCAGGACTTGCAAAAGTACATTTTAAAAAATAATCCATATCTGAATACATTCTTGCTACTTCTTGTGCTGCTGGAGCTAATGCATTATAAATAATAGAACCTTCTCTTTTATCTAAATCATCAGGTATTTTATTTAACATCCTCATTAAAATAACCTGTTCAGTTTGGCCTTCAAACATTACATTACCTCCTTTTCTATATCAAAATCTCCATAAAAAGAAAAGACAGTAAACTTTACTAGCATACTATCCTTGTTATATTCAAATATAAAATTATCTACATTACTAACTCTATCATCTTGAATTAAAGCTTCTCTAATTCTTCTTTTATATTCACTTTCAGCAATATCTCTATCCTTTCCTATAAGTCCCTTTAATTCACTTCCATAATTACTACTATATATAAGGTATTCAAATCTTTCTGTATTCAAAATTAAATATATAGACTGTTTTAAAGCATCTAACTTATCACAAAAGCCTACAACTTTTCCACTATCAAAATCTATCTTATATGTTTTAGAAGGTTCTATATAATTATCTTTTATTTTTATATCTTCATTTAATAATGCTCCCTGTGGCAATATATTAACTTCACTCATATATTTCACACCACCTTATCTAAAATAAGATACTCATCTCCGCCCTGAAGTCTAAGAAGTATTACCTTATCACCAGATTTAAGTCCTTCTCTAATTACAACTTTACCTAATGAAATAGATGTTAAACCTTCAGTAAAATTATGCATATGAGAAAAATCTATTTCATACCTAGTTAAACTTTCAGGAATAATAAAAAACTTTTTTGATAATATTCTTTTTTGATCTATCTTTATCTTAAAATCTTTTATATCTAATACTTCTCCAAATAAAATATTAACTGGATTAGTAGCGTTTACTGCTCCCAGTCCAGCCTTCTTTATAGTTTCTATCATACCCATAATCACACCACCTTTAAATCAAAATCCATTACAAGTTGTCCTTTAGAAAATTTATGTGTAGCTTCTTCTATTAAATAGAATTGATTTATCCCTTTTTCCTTTATTTCCACATATACTCCTGCTCCAGCTCTAAGTTTTAAATCTGCGTTTATATCTGTACTTATAACATCTTTAAGCTTTAGTGTTTTCTTTTCTCTATTTTTTAATTTAAGAGTAGAATCAATCATTTGCTTAATCTGTGCTGGATTCATTTTTTCATCAACTTTTTTATAATATTGAAGTCTTCCCCATTTAGCTATACTACTGCTATCCTGTTCTATATAAACATCTCTTCCTTTAGTTTCTTTATTATCTCTTACTATCTTTATTCTGTTATATGTTTCAGAATCAATACTATTCTTATATTCATATTTTCCTAAATTACTATCATCACTTATTACCGCTTCCTGTCTCATATTATTTATATTTTTAAGAGTTATATACCCGAAATCATCATATAGTACATATGTCTGCTTTGTGCTAGTAAGGGTTTTATCTAAAGCACTATAAATTATATCTAAAAGTTTTTTATTATCTTCTGTAAAAGCTGGAATAGTATATAAAGTATCCTCAATAGTTCCAAGTCTTAAATTAATATCTTCTACAATTTGAGTTATTACATTACTTGCCTTTTTATTTTCAAAAACATAAGTATCTTGAAATAATAAATATCTCAATTGATCATATGCAGTTATTTTTATTTCTTGGCCATCATCTCCACTATTTTCAAAGAAATAACCATAAAATACTTTATTACCATCTACTTTAAAGCTAATTACATAACCATTTTCTATTTTAATTAAATCATCTTTTATAAGTTTAATAGATAAACTAGAAGGCTTTCCTTTTCTTTTAGTTTTCCAAGTTATTTCACTTACTAAATCACTTATATCAAATATATTCCCTTTTTTATCATCTAATAACAATTGAATATGCATATAGTCACCACCTATGGAATTTTTAAAACTTGTCCATTATAAATAATATTAGGATTTTTAATTTTATCTTTGTTTATGTTATAGATTTCTGGCCATCTATTACCATTTCCTAAATATTTTTTAGCTAAATGCCAAAGAGTATCTCCTTCAACAACAGTATGAATTTTAGGAGTTTGAGGACTACTTTGCCTTATATTATTGTTTGTAATTTTAGTAACAACACTATTATTACTTGAATTATTATTAGTTTTTATAATTACTTTTTTTGCTACATACTTTTGATATCTTTTAAGTTCTAAATTATAATAGATATCTCCTACTTCTCCACCATTTTCATTTAATTTAAAATTTTCTATAGTAAATAAGTCGTTAACTTCTAAAGCTCCTCCTACAAATATAAATCTTATCTTTTGTTTCTTTTCTCTCCATTCTCTAATTTTGGAAATATAAAAACTCGGTTCAAATAATTGTTCCGAGCTTAAATATGGTCCTTTATGTTTAGGAAAATAACTTTCAAAACTTATTTCCGTTAATTTTGGTTTATTTATTATATTTATATCACCTAGATTAATTAAGTTATATATTTTATTATTACTATTTTCACTAATCTCTATTTTTTCAGGAAGTACTGGAATTATAAAACCTTCCTCACCATTATTTATACCTAAATACATTTTATAACCCATTATGCATACAACCCTTCTGCACTATTAGCAAGTTCTTCTTCCATATAAGATTCTATTTTAGATATTATCTTACTTATATCAGCTTCTTCTTTAATATCTCCAGTAGTAATCTGTACACTTGGAGATAATGTTGTAAAGTTTTGTATACTTTCCTGCTCTGCTAAATCTCTAAGCATTTGAAGATGTTCATTTGATACATCCATTTTATCATCTATATTCTTAAGATGATCGTGAGCTCCTTTGGCATGTTTTCCTAATTTATTTTTATCTGGAGCCATAGCTAATGTTCCTGGTCCCTGTGCTGCATTCCATGCATTAATTTGATCATTATTTGCTACCATTTTATTAGGATTAGGTACTGTTCCTAAACCACCAAACATATCTTTTATTCCACTTACAAGTCCAGCACCTTTACTATATCCATAATTAAATTCATTTCCATAATCCTTCATTTCCATTTTAGGAGCAGTCCAGTAATCTTCAGGTGGAGGTCCAATATCTATCTTTAAAGAACTGGAACTAAAATCTCCTATTAAATCACTTAAAAATGGTATTTTCTTAACCATACCTACTATAGAATCTAATGCACTACCAACAAAAGAAACTATATTATTCCAAATGTTAGCAAATAAAGCTTGCATAGAATATAAAGGATGATTAAATACGTTCGCCAAAAATTCTGCTAAACTAGCAAATCCATTCCACACAAAAGCTATCTTATTATATATAAAAGCAAATAAAACTCCAAAACATCCACCTATAAATCCAACAACTTGTTCTGCTGTTACACCACATTGCATCATTATATATATAAATAATGCTATAGATCCTATAACTAACATTATTGGCCAGTTCACCATCATCCATCCAATAGCCATAGCTGCTAAAGTTGTTATAGTATCCCAAAGAGCTGGAATTATTAATGTAATAAAATAAATAGCAACAGCTATTAATATAGGTTCTATTATTGACCAATTATTAATTGCTACCTGTCCAATAAACTCAAAGACATTTATTACACCTACTCCTAAATTAGCTATTATAGATAATCCTAAAGATATTCCATCAAAAAATGTTTGAAAACTACCATTAGAAAATGCATTATTAATTTCTGAAATTAATGGACTTAAAGCTTCTAAAGCATCTTCACCTGATTGTGCTAAAGATGTTTTAATATTTGATTGCAGATTATCAAATTGAGCTGCTGCTGATTGATTATATTGTTCTAGCATTTGTTCAGTAAATCCTTTTTTGCTTAATAGTTCATCAAACTTATTAATAAAATCTCCCATATCTTTCGATGCTTTTAAAATTTCAGCATCTGCTTTACCAAACCCAAAACGCTCTTTTAAAGAAACAAAGTCACCACTCATAGCTTCTTTCATTGCAAATCCAGCACCTTGTAGCCCCTGTGTAGGATCCATAAGAGTTAATCTTTCTGATAAACTTGCTAATTTATCAAGACTATCTGTATTCTTAGTAAACTGCATAAACTTTCTAGCATTAGCTGCAAAATCCTCAAATCCAAATACACTTTCATTAGCCTTTTTCTGCAAATTATCAAAATATGCAGTAGCAACTTCTTTGTTTCCCATAATTCCCTGAAGGGTAAATAATTGTTGCTGCAACCCCATTGCTCCACCAATTGTGGCCTTAATTCCCTCTTTAACTGCTTGAAATCCTAAATATCCAGCTACTAATCCCTTAACTTTACCTATTAAATTATCACTTACATTACATCCTTTATTTAATGAGTTATTTAACTTTTCTTGTGAACTTGATGCTCTTTCTTGTGCATTAATCAACTCATTAAATGCAGCATTTGCTTTTATAATTGCTCCTTTTGCCGCATTTAATGAATTAGTGGTTTTTATATCTCTATTTGCTGAATTATTTAAATGATCCATAGCATTTATTGTTAAATTTAAAGCTTGTGTAACTTGTTGTAGAGGTCTTGTCATTTCATCAAACATTTTTAAAGCTGTAGATACTGTTGCTATAACTATCACCTCTTTTAATCATAATAAAAGCACTCTATTTAAGAGTGCCGGAGCTTCTATTTTCTTTAATTAATATATTTATTATAGTATAGGGATATTCTTGCTTTTCTAATATGAGCAAATAATTTTTTCCATTCACTTGAAAGTTTAATCCATCTTTAGCAATTTGTATTGCTGTTATTTTATTTAAAGGTATCTCAAATCCATTTTTAGGAGAAATAAAAATAATTCTTTGATTAGTTATAAATAGACTACCGTCAAAAAAATAATTTACATTTCCTTTTATAGGTCTTGATCTTCCACCACCAGTTCTATAGCTTAATCCTTTTGCAATTCTTAAAGTTATTCCTGATGATTTACCTGTATATCCAACTGTTTCATTTTTGGTTATTAATCGTGTTCCATTAGAAGCATAATAACATTTTTCATTTGGCTTATAAATAAAATCATTTGTTTGTATAATTATTAATTGTCCAGAATCAATACTAGAATAACCATCTTCATTCATATATGGATTATTATTTACTTTTTTAGTTAGTTTTTTCTTAATTTGTTCTTTTTGTATATTCTTTTCTTGTCTTTTCTTTTCTTCTTGCTTTATATACTCTGCACTACTATATTTTTTATATTTCTTAAAGAATAATATATTTACTAATACTAACAAAATATATAGTATGCTAACGACTATATAATCTGATACACTATATTTTCCTATATTTTTTATTATACTAATAACTCCATATATAATATAAAATCCTACTAGAATAGCTAAAGTCAAAAATAAATTTGCTTTTTTATGCATAAAGTACACCCCATTTCTAAATCTAATAATAGCAAATATTGTCTAAAATCTCAATATTATACTAATATTTTATCTTTTTCATGGATTTACTTTCTAATTCGACTTTTAAATCAATACTGGCATATATAAAAGCTTTTTCCTCTCTTGACATTTTAACTAATGTACTAGGAAGTATTTTAAGTTTATGGAGAGCATAGTGAGCATAGACAGCTTCACCATCATCTCCTTTTATTAGTTTTTTGCTTCTTCCATTAACTCCTTCATATTTTTATCATAGCCATTTACAGTACTTACAATACTAGACCATTCAGCATACTCACCATCCATCATTTTTGATTTCATAGCATTTAAAAGAGCTTCTGCTCCCATAACACCCCAGTTAGCCTGAAGTTCAGCATTTTTTAAATCAGGACATACTGTTGTTTCTATAATTAGATTAGCTGTATATTTATCCTGGTTAGTTTCAGCAATTTTCTGCCCTTTTATAAAGCTAATATTTCTGCATTTCTTTCTTATTTCATCACCCTTTTCAGCACTTATAGGTCTAAATTTCATTTTTCTTTTCTTTCCACCTAAAGTTATTTCCTTTTCTATTTCTTCTGTTTCCTCAAAACTATCTATTAAAAACTCTTCGAATTGTCCCATTATTAATTCACTCCTACTATTTTATTATTTTTTTATTCTCCAAATTTCTTTGGTTTATTAAATTTATCTAATAAATCTACATCTTCAAATGTAAATGCCATATCTTCTTCTAAAACTTCTTTATCAATATCTAATAAGGCCATAGGCACTTCATCTAGATTACAATCTTTTAATATAGTTGTTTGCTTACCTATGGTACTTGTTGGATCTTCATTAGTTACTGCCATATCAAAATAAGTATCTACACCTGTTTTCATATATTTAATCATAATTTCTCTGAACAAAGATGTTGCGTAATGAACTGTAAGAGTTCCCTCTCCACTCCATCCAGCAGCTTTATGCTGTGTACCTCTTTTACCTAAAGTCTTACCTTCTGTTTTCTTTTTCTTAACTTTAGCTTCTACTTTTTTTGCATAGAATAGTTCTTCATTTCTTCCATCTATGGTTATATAAGCTCTAGCTTCTTGTCCACTTATAGTATCACTAAACTTCATATAAGACATGCTATCTCACCTCCACATTCATATATAATTTTTCAGGAGAATCTATAGGTTGAACTCCTATATTGGCAATAACAGAATCTTTCTCTTCTCCTTGTAAAACTACAACATCCTCTGGTACAACATTCTCTAATGCATTTTTACCCTGTAAAACTTCCAAAAGTTTAATTATATCTTTTTTGAATAAATTTCTTCCATCATTATTGTTATTACCCTTACCTATATAATTTAAATCCCATATAGATTTTATAGAATTATTTACTTCATCTAATGTTCTTATAACTCTATTTTTTCTATAATCCTTTGATTTAATATCATTAAATGACTTAAGAGTATTTATATCCTGTTCAATTACTACTTTACCGTTATTTATAGTAAATACTATTTCGCCATTTTTTAATGCTTCTATAATTTCTTTATTTGTATATCTAGTATTTACATCAATAGCACCATCATAAACTGAATAAGTATTAGATTGATTTACAGTAGCTCCAGCAGTTGCTCCAGCTACAAACGCCACTGCTTTATCTGATGTTATTTCTATATTTTCTAGTAAAACACCATTTTTAACACTTATAACACCTTCAAAATCTGCTTGTGGGTAATTTTCTAAAACTACCTGTACTTTTTTTCCTTCCTGTTCTCTAAGTCTTTTTATAAAGGTTGTAGCTATAGATTTTATAGATGCATCTTTGGTTGGAATACCCATTGTAACCCATTCATAAGCTTCAACTGCTGCTAAATAATCTGTATAATTTTGATTAGTAACTGTTCCATCTTCTCCACCTGTAAGTGGTAATCCAGCAGTTACCTTTAATTCACTACCTTTAAATTCAACATAATCATTACCTTTTAATTCTGATATTGACTTTACTAACTGCCTATCAATCTTATTATTTTCAAACATAGTTATTACTTCAAATATTGAAGCTTCATCTATATTTTTTTGAATTACTATAGTAATGTTATTTCCTTTAGTTCCAGTATATTTAGCATTTACAGTTAAATTATCTAAGGTTGCAGTAGCTTTTTTTCCTTCATTAAGTCTATAAAGTAATAATGTTTTAGCTCTCTTAAAAGCTTCTCTTATTAAAAGTACACTTTCATCAGTTATATTTATACCTAGTACAGAAGATAAATCATCATCAGCATGTATAGTAATAATCTTCTTTTCAGGTCCCCATGGTAAACTTAATGGAAGTGTTACAATACCTCTTTCACCCATAGGTGATATTGTTTCTTTTTTAGATCTAAAATTTATATATGCTCCTGGTCTAATTTTATTTTGTTTGGTCCATGTTCCACCTGCCATTTAATTCACTTCCTTTTCATTAAACTCTTTTAATTTTTCTTTAGATTCTTCAATTGAATATTGCTCATTTTCATTTAAAAGAGTTTGTAAAATATCTTTTTCAATTACAGAAAACTGTTTAGATTCTAATATTTGTTCTTTAGTGAACTTATTTTCATCCATTCTTTTCTACTACCTCCTGTGTTAATTTTTGCATTTTAACTGAATCAACAGCCTTATCTTTCTTAATAACAGTAAAATTAAAATTCAAATAAAAATGTAAAACACTATCTACAACTTCATGTTTCATATTCATAGTTCTATATAAATCTCCATTAACTTCTATATACTCAAGTAATTCATAAAATTTATCAGCCATATCTAAGCAATCTGAATTTATATCTTCTTTATCACTAAAATAATGAATATCAAATGAGATATATCTTTTGTATCTTTTATTTAATTCTTTATTCTGTTCTGAATCTAAAATCTTAATAAAAAAACAAGGCTCCTCAAAACCTTGTACTATCTCTTCACCATATATATTTATGTTAGGAAATTCTTTATCTAAAGTATTATTAATCCCTATTTTCAAATCATTAGTTATCATGTTTGTTACCTACCATTTAGTATTTGATTTAATAATTCTACTTGCTTATTCTCTAAAAACTTAGGTAGTTGCCTCTCTATTTCTTGCATAGATATTGTGGCCATAAATCTACCCTCTACCCAACCTTTATGATTTCTAGTCCTATGACCATACTCAACAAATGAAGCATATTCAGTATTATTAAATATTTCTACCACATAAGAATTACCCTTTTTTTCTACATTGCTTACTTGCCAGTTACGTCTTAAATTTCCTCCTGCTTTATTAGAATAAACTCCAACTGGAGTACGTTTTTTTATTTTTCTTTCAGCTCTAAAAGCCATTTCTAATAGGAATTCTCTTATCCATCTTTCAATTATTCTTTCATCTAAAGCTTTTTGAAAACTATTTGCCATATTCTTAAACTGTGAATAATCAAAGCTACCTAATTTACTCATTAAGCTTTACCCTCTTTACTTAAAATAATCTCTTGATGTGTATTATATTTAAATCCTTCTCCAGCTTTATATAATTCTTTTTCTCCAAATTTATTTAAAACTGTTATGGTATCACCTTGATTAATAGTTAATTCTGGACCTAAAAAAAGCTTAAGCTCATAAGCAACTTGATTTATAGTATCACTCTGACTATTTTTACTCAGAGTTTGTTTTGATACTTTACAAGGCTTATTTTCATATTTCATTTTAGATACCAATTTAGTTTCTTTGGTAACAGGATCCTTAATCTTTTCTTTACCACCAGTTATGATGCATTTACAATCATACAGACTTTCTACTACTTTTTTAGCTTGTTTAAGTGCTTTATTTAGCATTACCACACCAACTTCCTATATTTATTAAGTTGAGATTTATAATCCTTAAGTAAATTATCTTTAAATTCATTTTCTGAACTTCTGTAACTTATTGATATATCACCTTCACTTATAGAAGAAATAGAACCTAGAGGTGTTTCTTCTTCCCCTAAGTTCTGATTTCTATATGAATCTATAGCCATTTTTATAACTATATTATTTAATTCTTCTGGGACTTCTTTTATATTACAATAATCTTTTATTATCTGAAACACATCATCTAATACAAATTCTAAATAAACATCCTTAGTGTTATCATCTAATGATATACCTAAAAGACTTTTTAATTTATCAAGTTTAAGCATAATTACACCTTCTTATATTTTATGCTTAAATGCTACTATTCTTATTTGCTTAGGTTCATATACTCTTTCCCAGTTAGTCTTTTCTTTTAATTCAGCTCTACTTGGTCCCTCTGTTTTAGCAACTTTGGTATTTGTAAATTTAATTCCTCTTGGATGTAAAATATATGTTTTTCTATTAATTAAGTAATCTACTCCTGAACCTTTTTTCTTATCTCTATCAGTTTCAGTTGGTACAAATCCTACTGGATTACCGTTACCTAATGCAATGGCACCTTGTCCAAATAAATAAGTAGTATATATTCCACTTGAATCTACTGGGCAACCATCATCTACTATAACTCTTTTATCTTGATAAACATCAAATTCTGGACTATCAGAAGGTCTTATAGTTTGAATTAAATTCTGCTTTTTAAGTTCTGATTTAACTGCACTATGCATCATAACACCAGTTAATAATTCTTGTGCATCTCCTAGCTTTTGTTGAGCATCTATAAATGCACTAGCACTCCATTTAGCTTTATCTCCTTCTAAAGATGATATATCAAGTAAATTATCTTTCATACTTGTAGCACTGAATATACCATTAAGAATTGCTATTAACTCCTTCTGCATATCTCTTGCCCAGAATCCTGAAACTAATTGTCCTATTGCTCCCATAGGATCTTTACCTGACATTGCTGCTGATAAATCTGTTGCACTCCACATTTTTGCCCTTCTAAGGATTGCTGCGACATCTTTTTTAGAAGTAATCTTAGCAGCTTCTAAATCTCCATCTTCAATTATTTGCTCTGATTCTCCTGTTAAATCTTCAAAAAATGGCATATTAATTAGTGGACTTGCTTGTGACGCTAGACTATCAAATTCACTGTTATTTGTTATAATTCCACTCTGTATCAGTGCTGACTTCTCCATTGTTTTATTTATTACATATGGATTAAATAATTCTGGTACTATAACATCACTTAATTTTGTTCCCATATTTTATCACCTTTCCTTTTCTTATATATTTACTCCAGCTTCAGATGCCAATTGCTTAGCCTGTTCTGGATTTTCTTTAAATATTTTTCCTTGCTCTGTTAAATTAAAAGAATCTTTTTTCCATGGATTATATCCTTGAGATACTTTAATTCCATCTGTAGGTTTTATTCCTGTGAACTTAGTTTTTTGCTCTTCTGAAAATAAATAAGGATCAGATGTTTTTAAGCCTTTTAGCTGTTCATCTAATCCTATTAATGTTTCACCATCTAATTTTATATTTTCGTTATTTAATAAAGCTTTAACTGCCTTACTATTCTTTGCTCCAGCTTTACCTAAAGCTTTTTCCAATGCGTAATTAAATTGCATTTCTTTTATTTTGTTTTCATAATCTTTAACTTTAGTTTCATACTCTCCTACTTTAGTTTGTAAAGTTTCATTGTCCTTATTATCTTTCTTTAAAGTAGTAATAGTATCATTAGCTGTTTTAAGTTGCTGATTTAAAGTATCAAACTTTTCTTTATCAACATAATTTGAACTATCAACTAAATCTATATCCTTATATTTAGTTTGTAATTCTTCAGGTATTTGTTTAAAATGTTCTCCTAATATTTCACTTAACTTTGACATATTATCATTCCTTTCTTAATTTTATTAATAATAAAAGCACCTACTATTTTACTTAGTAAGTGCTTATTAATTAATATTTTGTTTTTTATTAAACTCTTCTAACTTATCAAACCATATCTCTGATATTTTCTTAAATTCCTCTGTTGTTATCTCAACTTCTTCATCGCTAAAATCACAATATATTATTGTTTTTTCTTTTCCTACATCTGCTCCAAATCCTGTTTGAACTCCAAAATCTCCATTTTCAATCTCGCCTTTCATTGTATCATCTATAGTTTTTAACCATTCTTCTTTACTATCAATGTCTAAAGCAGATCTAGTAAATATATTACTCAATATTTTATATTTATCTTCAAAACACATAAACAATTCTAACTTTCCAAATATCTCTTTAATAATAAATCTATACTTCATATAATCACTCCTTTAAAATTTAGGATATGCTGTCATTATATTGCCCTTATCATCTAAATACATTCCTATTTTAAATCCATAGCTTGTATTACCTATAAATTCATTTGTAGGAGTTTCTATTCTAGAATAATAAGCCTCATTTATAGCATTAACTATTTCTTGCGGCGTCATATCAATTGGGAAAAATGTTGATTTTGCTATTTTAGGTATACCTTCAATAATTACCTTTGCGTTATAAATACCATTTTTATTAACTTTACTTTTGGTTTCTTCTATAATTTCACCTTTTTTAGTTGGCATATTTTCCATATGAAATCCAACTGCCTTACCTCTTTTGTTTATTTCACCTTCAAGGATATGTTTAATTACATTCTTACTTGCAAAATTTTCTGTATGCTTCAATCTATCTAAATTATAAACAGTTTCTAGCTTATATTTATATGATATTCTGTCCCAATCTCCTTTATTATTATACTTTAACTCTTGGAACTTATCAAAAGATTTAGGAATATTTTCTCCTAAAATCTCTTTGTATCTTTCATGCTGTTTTATATCATTAGATTTATTTTTTATTTTCTTTTCAGCTACTTCTTCTTTAGGATTTCCTTTAACATACCTATCATACCATTGTTTATAATCCATATTTCCATCTACATAATTATTACCATCACTATCTCTAGCAATTCTTTCTTCATCTATGCTATCTGGAAAATATGCTACTGTAGTAGTTCTACAATTAGGATGAAATGGTGGAGCTGTAATTCCTATTAATTTATCTTTTAAATCAAATACTTTACCATCCATTTCCCTACATATTTGAGAGGTCCTTAAGTCTAAAGTAGCCAATATTTCATATTGTTTAACTACACCACTTCCACTGTAGCTATCAAATGTAGCTTTAGAAGTTATATATGAACTTTCAGTATTAACTAAGGTTCTAGCTCTATTCTTAGATACATTCATTCTATTAGCTATTATCTTTGATGTTTTATCAATGCTATCTCCTCTTATAAATGACTGTACCAAATTAGTTTGTAATTCCATTGCTAACTTAGATTTATTACTCCAAATTCTACTGCTATAATTATCTCCATTCCATGGTTCTTTTATAGTCTTTTCTATTTTATTAGAATCTAATTTAGCAAAATTTACTCCAACTCCTAAACCCTTTTGAACTTCATATATATTTCTATAATAAGTATCTTCATATACATCATTTAAAAGGCTTGTAACATCTTTATATTGTTTAGAATATAAATTCTCTATTTCATTATTAAGTTGTGTTTGTAAAGCTTGTAGTCTGCTTATTCTAACTTTATAAGATACATTATTAAGTTCCTGTTCCCATTTACCATCTATATTATCTTTGGCCTTATTAGTAAACTCTTTTAAATCCATTTTAAATTCATATAATTGATTAGAATTTAAAAGTTTATTAGCTTCACTTAAACTTATTCTATTATTATTAGCAAACCTTATATAAAATGATTCTATATCTTTTTTGATATTAGCTAATGCTTCATCATATTCAAGTTGCATAGATAATAAATAATCGTCAACCTTCTTATACTGCATTGAAGCTATAGATTCTGAACGCTTCTTCCAATAGTCTTTATTCTTCATTTAGACCATCACCTTCAGTACTATCATCCTTTAGTTGAAAATTAGGATAAACACTTTGCTGATCTTCTTTTTCCTTTTTTATTTTGTCTAGTTCATCTTTAGTGGACCATGGATGGTTAGAAACTATAGTTTCATTCGATATAATACCTACTGAATTTTGACAATTACTAATACTATCTGATTCATTTATAAGAGTATCTCTATTAAATATAAAATCTACATTTTCATTAGTAAAATCACCTTGTCTAGTATTGATTAAATGCTGATTTATAAACCATAGTAAGTATTCTAATGAAGCTTGGAACTCTGTTTCTATGATATTACAGTCTAAATCTAAATCATTATATAAAAACTTTAATGCAATACCACTTGGGCTATTGCCAAACTTATCTGATTGAGTATCTACTCCCCTACCAAACTCATATATATCTTTTCTAGTTTGTTCTATATGAGTTTTATAAGCTTCAACATTAATCTCTAAGTTTCTTGTTTCAACTCCGCCATCACCAGTAACTTTAACTGCTCGATACAAAGCCATATTCTTTCTAAACTCTCCAAGGTTTGTACCATCATAATCTTTAAGCACATAAATAGAATTAGGAAGATCCTCTAAGTTATTGCTATTGTCACTTTTATTTCTGTCATAATCATCAACAAGGCTTTTAACAAACTTAATAAGCGGCTGCTCTTCATCATTATATTTAAAATATACAAAAGGCACTTTAGACCAGGTAAATGACTTTTTATTTCCTTTATCATCTACCATACTAAAATGCCCTGTATCTTCTGGCGCTTCAACATCAGGTACTAACTTACCATTATCTTCTACATACCTTAATACCTTTTCTGTATCCCAATATTCTGCTTTAATTACTGTTTTTTTTGTATGCCCTTCATAAACTATTATTTGATATACTCTAATAACTGCATCTAATTTAGTATGCTCTGAATCCTTCCATAACGGAATTATCTCTTCACTAGGTAATCTTTTAAATCTTAGTTTACCTTCATCATTATAATAAACCTGTGCCCACGCTATACCTTTATTAATTGCATCTTTGCCTAGATTTTTAAGTAATCTCATAAATGATTTATCAAAAACATAATCTAGTATATCTTTATATTGAATATTGTTAGTTTGAATAGCTAAAGGTTTTGATAATAAATATCCTACCTTTTGGTCTACTAGTTTTCTAACAAAGTTATGTACTAATTTATTATTAGCTAAGTTTTTAACTTCTTCTAACTGACCATCTTCCCCTATAGCCATTCGTCTACGTTTAAGAATATCACTATCACCTTTGTAATATCTTTCTCCATCTAACATAAGCTGTCTTGATTGAGAGGTATTCCAATCTTTAATATCCTCTTGAATTATCTCTTCTAAATTCATAGTACTATTAGCTCCAGTAGTTAATATTGATTTTATCTTACCCATCATAGACATACTTACCACCTCCTTAATCAAATGATATTGAATTTCCTTTCATTTCATCTTCTAGACTATATCTTAATGCATCTATTAAATGGTTATCCTTATCTACTGGTATAGGAAGGATATTGCCATTCTTATCTTCTTTATATTTATACTTGCTTATTTCATTTTTGAAGTTTTGACATCTCGGATGTATTATAATTTCTAAACCTTGTAAAAACTTAATTCCATATTCAATACTTCCTGGTCCCTTCTTTGCTGATTTAGCATTTACCCTTAGTTTTTTAAATTCAGCTACTGATTTAGGTTCAGCACTATCACATATCACTCTACTTGAACCAGCCTTTTCTTTTACTAAAGGAGCTGATTCTTCATTTAACATTCCAACTACTTCTATTTCATCACATATATAAAGCCTTTTTCTTGTCTTATCTAAATATGATTTTATATACGCAAAAGGATCATCAGCAAATCCCCAGTCAACTCCATGCCTATAATTATCAAATGTCTTTTCAATATCACTAAAGTCTTGCACTTTCCAATTTTTAAATATAACAGCTCCAAGAACTCCCCAGTTACCTAATGTATAAACTTCATAATAATATGGATCTGTTTCATTTTCTAATGCTGATATATCATCATCAGTTAAAAACTTATTATCTTTATATGTGGTTTTAAGAATAGATACATTATTCTTTTCTACATACTGCTTATTATCTTCCCAAATATTAAAATATTCATTGTATAACCAATGGTCCTTAAGTATTGGATTAAAACTTAAAGTTAATCTTTTGGTTACATCTGACCTTCCTCTAAGTCTTTTATCTAATTGTTTAACTGCTTTATATTCTGTTTCGGTTGCTTCCTCTACCCATATATCAGTTATTACCCCATCTACTGGAGTAATTGATTTAATCTTTTCAACATCATCTAAACCACAAAATAGTATTTGTTTTTTATTTATTTTACAAGTAATTATCATATCTGTTTTATTAACTTCAAAGTAATTAGCAACCTTAAAGTTACTTATTGCTTTTGTTATTTCATTAAGACATGATCTCTTAATTGTATTTTGAACATTTCTAACTATTAAGTAATTTCTATGACCATTAAGTACATCTAAAACAGTTCTTTGAGCTAAAGAAAAAGATTTACCTGAAGATGAACCTCCAAAGTAAATTTGATAACGGTTATTATTATTTAATTGATGTTTTAAATATATAGGGTTGAATATATTGGAATTAATATTGAGTTTAAGTCCCATATTCTTCACCGTCAATTGTTATATTGACTTCGTTAGATACATTTCCACTATGCTCTACTTTATCTAAAAAAGCACCGCTAGTTTTTGCTATATATTCGGATGCTTTTAATCTATCCTTAGTTTCAACTTCTTTATCTCTTAATACATTAGTCCAGAACTCTTTAACTTCTTTCATATCAGCTATTCTTTTGCTTTCAATAGTTTTATTTCTTTCCTCTATATAATCTTTTATGTGAGGTTTTGTGAGGTTCTCATATCCTGTTTCTTTTGCTGTTCTTTTACTATATCCAGCTTTTATCGCTGCTTCTGTGGCATTGCCTAACTGTATATAATAATCAGCAAATGCCTTTTGTTTTGATGTTAGCTTCACAATGCCACCTCCTTATCTTAATGTACAAAAAAGAGCACCTAAATCAATAGATGCTCTTTTTTGTTAACGATATTTTTCGCCATCAGTGCTTACTTTATATTTACATTTATGAAGACATTTAGTGCACTTTGCTATTAGATCAAAATCAAGAAAAACTTTATTTCCATCATATGATTTTGTATAAACAATTAATTCTGCATTTTCATCTTCAACCCATTTAAATTTCTCGCCACATATAGCACATTTTTCAATACCGAAATATTTTTCTTTTACATTTCTTGAACACATATTTCTATTCATATTTTAACCTCCATATGTAAGTACTTTTACTATTTATTTCTGCACTTAAGAAGGTTTTCCTTCATAATTCGTTTATCATTTTCTCTTATATTTTAAACTAACAGTAAATCATATTTGGTGTATTTTAACATAGTTCAAGAATATTTATTCATTAGTCCCTTCATATTTCTCAATATTGTTTAAATAAACCTTTCTTACAAAATCATATTGTTCTTTATTCAAATTGTCTACCTTTTTATTATATTGTAGTATCTTAAACATACTATAAACTTCGATTATGTTTTTACTCAATTCTGAATCTATTGATATAATTTCAGATTTTATTTCACTAAATTCTTTAAATATAAACCTATCTGAGTCATAGGAATAATTATTAAATGGTTTTTCGTTATTTTTAAAAAATGTTTTAATTCCTGGAATTGCAATATTAAAGTTATAGGTTATTTCTTGGCATATAAATGTTTTAAACATTCTTTCTAGATTTTTTTGTTTTTGTAGTTGATTTTTTAAATCTATTTGTTTTTGGTAATTCTTTTGCTGATTTGAACCCAAAAATACTCCCATTATTCCTATAAATGCAGAAATTATAGCAGATATACAACTACTGTAAAGATTGATTATAGTATCTATTGATTTTTGAGGGAAAATTATAGGAATAAAATATAACATTCCTTTCCCAATAATTCCAATAGTAAAACAAACCCATATAATAACTATTAAAACTGTTGCTATCCTTTCTATATCATCAATTAAAAATAATATTGAATTTATTAATATAGTTATAGCTAAAGCTAACAAACTTATTGAGATTAAAATTGTACTTACTATGTTAAATCCAATTATTTTCCCCAAAATGTTTAATCCTATGAAAACAATTAATACTACATATATTTTTTTATATGGAATCTTTTTTAATATTCTTTTTGTGTTTATTTTTAAATTTTCTATATTCATTTTTCCTCCTTTATATGCAACTAATTCTACATTATAAAGGATTTTCTTACTTTTTCAATTTTATTTTTATTTCTTTTTTAAGTAAGTATGTAAAAAGCAATTAACCTATAGTATGGAGCAAATCATCCACCTTAGCTAAGTACTTTGGTTAATATATATTAACTTTTATGAATATGTCTTATTTTTTATAATGCAAAAGGCACCCGTTGCCGAGTGCCCTGTCACCACGGTTTGTAAGTCCCTTGTGGTTTTTCTATGATACAATATTATCACATATATACAGTAAATGTTCCGTTTTATTTACGACTTATTTCCGTATTTTTTACGTACTAATCAATAAACTTTTCTTTAATCCATATATTAGGAGCTATCTTGTTAATTACTTTTCTTTTTATTCTTCCACAATAATCTCCATCCATATTAAGCATAACACCAACCTTTGTCCAACCATAACCTCTAATGCACCTATACTCTATTATTTTCCTTTCAATTTCATCTAATGGCTCTAATGCATTATCTATCTTATTTATTAACCTTTGTTTACTATCTTTTTCTCTAATAAGTTTTTTAATTAGGTTTTCTTTTCTTAATAACTCATTTTCTACACTTGAATTAAATTTATTAGTTGGCGTTGATCTTTCTTCATAAGAAATTCCAGATACTCCTTCATATTCTGCTTTTAACTCTTGTATATCTATTTCAGTATTTTTAATTTCTGTTTTTATATCTATATAATTATATAAAATACCTTCTGTTTTTCTATAGTTATTATCTGACACTTAATCACCTCTTAACTTTGAATAAAAAATACTATATTATTCAATTTATGAATTATATAGTATTAAAATATAATTATTTAATAAATAAATTTTTAAATATAGATTCTAAAACTTGAATATCTTGACTATTTTCAGCTAATCTATATTTTGTATCTTCTGACATAATGTTATTATTATTTAGTTTTTTTATATCTTCCTTTTCAAATCCTTTATATAATAATAGTTCATCATCACTAATTTCCATAATTTCTATATTTATATTTTTAATCTCATTATCTAACTTAATATTATTAAATTTTACAACTTTCAATATTAAATTAAATAATATATCAGAAAATAAATTATATAACTTCATACATGTTTCATTTTCTGTTAATGGATACATCAATTTATTATCTTCATCCAAAAATATTACATTATATTTTGATAAATTAGCATGAGCTAATAAGTTTCTAAATTTTCTAATTCCTATTTTTTTATCATTAAGAAAATTACATTCAATATCATTAATATAATCATATTTTTTTAATTTATCTATTATATCAATAAATCTACTCTCATAATCTTCTATTACGCTTTTAAAAATTACTTCTGTTATATTAAATAAATTAAATAATAGTATTTGTCCTTCTTCGTATTCCTCTAATCTATAGCAACTGCCTAATAAATTCCCCAAACATCTAGAATATTGCCATACATAATCAATGACTTCAATTTTGCTATACATTAAAATCCCCCTTATTTAAATATTATTAATTTATAACTATACTTATAAATCAATATTTGCCAAATGTCAATTTTAATACCGCACTATTCAATTTTAAAAGAACACTTTAACTTAATTTAGAGAATAAAAGATTCTATCTCCTAAATTAAAACTATTTATCTTACATTTCTTAAATCAAATTTAGTCTGCTTATCGGCCCTTTTTAGCATATTAAAATCTTCTTGTTCAAATCCATCTAGCAAATTAGGAATAGGACTTATAGTAGTTTCCCATCCATAACCTAATGTTCCTAAAACTTCTTTTCAACCTTTTATATCTGGTTCTACTACCTTATCTCCATCTATTTGCTTTAAGCAACTATAAATATGAGCTACAATTTGTTCATAACTTATTCTAGACATCCAAAATTCCCTACTTTCTATAATGAATTTATACCCTGTTAGTTGAGTTAATTGAGCTGGTGCCTTTTTTATTTTCATTACCCAATCTGTTTTTCTATTTATCTCATCTGTTACATAATCTATATCTTCCAAAAACAATATATTTTCTATATTTACACTTGTTAAAGAAGGTGATAATTCTATAAGATTTGCTTTTACTTTTTTTGCTATAGGATAATAAATATCATTCTTAATCCAATGTTTACAGTCATACTTTCCATTATTTAATTCTCTAATCTTTTGTACTCTTCCATCTCCATCTGATGTTACAAACTGTAAGTTGTAACCAATACAATCTATTTCTTTTATTTCTCCTGTTCTATCATTTACAATCTTTATTTTTGTCATTTCTTTTTATTCTCCCTTCTTATCTTGTTTAACTTATCATAATCTATCCAACCAGTATTGCTGTATTTTAATGATCTAGCTACCCAAGTAAGTTTTAATTCTGGATATTTATAGTCAAACATTTTTCTTCTCATTTCACCTTGTTGAGTACTCATTCCCTTAATATCTATAAGTTCCTCGGAACCATCTGTATGATAAATGAGAAAATCAGGTGCATATGTTATTGCCCTATATGCTTTTCCATTCTTTTTAAAGCTTGGTTGCAATTCATATTTAGGTTGCAATTCAAAATTTAATATCTTACCTTCTGCTTTTAACTTTTTAAGATATTGATAGTATTTCCCTTCATCTTTACTATCAAATTTTATTCCATCTATAACTATCTTTTGTGATTTATATTTACTCATAACCCCTCCATAAACCTTAAAAATTACTTTCTAAGCTCTTTTAAGCACTTCCTACATATATTTTTACCTTTATAGTTTATAACGTCTCTAGCGTCTCCACAGAATATACAGCTTGGCTCATATTTCTTTAATATGATTTGTTCTCCATCTACATAGATCTCTAAAGAATCCTTTTCTTCTATGTTTAATGTTCTTCTAAGTTCCTTTGGAATTACTATTCTTCCTAATTCATCTACTTTTCTAACGATTCCTGTTGATTTCATTTTCTTCTTCCTCCTACAATCTTCTTCCAAGACTTAATTTCTTTTTATACAGAATCTCTCTATTTCTGCATTTTTTAAGATATTTTTTTCTAGCCTTTAACTCTTCATTTATCTTTTCAGCAGCTTTAATAGCAGCTCTCTTTATTAGTAAATCTAAATAACTCATTTTTTCACTCCTAACAAATTATTTTAGAATCTCTATTCTTATCCCTGTTTCAGGTTCCCAACCATACTGAGTAATAACTTTGTCTTTATGTTCTAAGTTAATAGTTTGTACTAATAAATCTGCTTTAAGCTTCTTAGCCTCCTTATCAGACCTCCAAAGTATCAAGATACACATTTGAATGACATCAAATGTTTCTCTAATTATATTTTTCAGATTCTCTAAATTTTTATTTTCTTGCCACACTCTTGAAGCTTCTATAAGTTCTGCTGCTTCCTCCATAAATTTATCTTCTATATCTGTAAAACTAACTGCTTCATTATCAATATTTAGCTTTTTATTTTTCTTGAGTATATGCATTAATAGTTTCAAAATCATTCCTCCTTAGCTTACTACTACTTTTTTATTTAAAATAGTTTCTAATGCTTTAGAATATTCTTGAGTTATGATACCTTTCTTAAATGATTCATTAGGATTAATATTTATAACACCATGACTTTCAGATATTTCAGTATTCATAAACCAAGTTCTATAAGATGTTTCACCAAATTGTTTAAATATAAATTCATGAATTTGAGTAGGAAAGGAAAGAGGTGGAAGTTGAGGTGTTTTTTCTTCCCCTTCTTTTCCTTCTTTATCATTCTTTTCTTTATTATCATTCTTATCATTCTTGTTAGGTGTTAGCTCTTTGTTAGGTGTTTGTGAGCTGTTTGTTAAGTCTTTGTTAGGTGTTTGTGATGTGTCTGTTAGCTCTTTGTTAGTTTGTTTGTTAGTTTCATTTTCTGTACCTTGGTAAAGTCTCCAGTTTACTAGGTTTATAAGCCTTCCTGTCTTTGTTACTTCCTCTGTTAGAAATTCATACTTTTTAAATTTTTTAAGTGCAGTTCTAACATTTTGTTCTGAAATTCCTTTGCCACAACGTTTAACTATGCTATCAATTGAAGTAACAAATTGTCCTGGTTGAGCTTTAAATTGTTTTCCTTTCCACTCCCATTCTCTGCCTTGGTGGTTTGCCATTCCAAGTAGTGCTATTAATACAACCTTTTGTTCTGGAGTGGAACTTTGCCATATTGCTTTTTCAAATAATTCTCTATATAATTTAAACCACCCTTGGCTCATATCTGCCTCCTATAAATTAATTTCTAAGCCTTTATCTGCAATATAAGTAGGTTTACCTGTCAATCTTTCTATTTCTGTTTTAAACTGCTCTGAATTACTATTTCCATCACTTAAATGAATAAGTAATATTTCTTTAGTATCATTTAAATCCGTTGTTTTTAAAAAGTTCTTCACATTATCCAGCTCAAAATGAGATTTAATAATTCTACCTTTTAAAGTTTGTGGTAATTGTTTTTCTTTTAATATTTCTAAACTGTAATTGCACTCTATCATTACATGATCTATATCTGAAAATTTATATTTGCAGTAATAACTATCTGTAATAAATAAAAGCTTTCCTATATCATTGTGATAAATTAAAAATCCAAGTGGTTCATTTGCATCATGTTCTGTTTCAAATGGTAATATAATAAAACTTCCTATCTTAATTGTTTTTTCACTTATAAGTTTATTTATCCTGTATCCACTATTTATATCAGTAAATTCAATTCCAGCAATAGTTCCTTCACTTAGATATATATCTATTCCATTATTAATTAAATCATTTGCTGCTTTGCTATGATCCTTATGTTCATGACTTATTAAACAGCCTACTACATTACTTAAGTTGAAATTTAAACCATTTAAAATTGTCTTGTATGGTAATCCACATTCTATAATTAAAGTTTCATTTTCATTTTGTAAGAGATAGCAGTTTCCTGAACTGCCACTCCCTAATACTTTAAGTTCCATCTTAGAATCCTGGTCCTTCCATCATATTAACCTGTCCTGGTATTACTTCATTCTCTTTAAATTCAACTTTTTCGGTTTCAACTGTTTCAATATGTTTAATTGGTTCTACTGTTTCTGAATTTAAACTTAAAGGTTTAGAATTTGCCTTCTCTTTTATCTCTTCTTGAACTTCATAATCAACATTAGTTAGCATATCTTTTTCATCATAGGCTTTATCTGTATTATTAAATGATTCAATTAATAGATCACTATCATCTGATGTATTTGCATACATTTTGCAAGCTCTATTTAATACAGTTTTCTTAGCCATTTCATCCGTAAAATTATTATGTGCTCCACTATTACCTTTTGCATACCCTTGATTCCATGAGTTTCTAATTTGGTTTATATTCATAACTTCTGTATGAATTGGACCATCTTCACCTAAAACTACTGCAAAAGCACCTTTAATTTTATTTATATCTATATTTTCAAATTTAGGATTAAACTTTGTTATCTTAAGAGTTGCTGTATCTATGTTATATTCCTGTTCAAATTCATCACCTTCATAAATACAGTATGCTTTAACATCTTTAATTCCTTTAAGTCTTTTAGTTACTGCTACAGTTCCCATATAACTTCTCATTAACTGTAGTTTCTTTCCATAAGCTACAAAATAACATTGTTTTTTAGCTGGACTTAAACCTTGTATAACCATATCTAGTAAAGTATTTGCTATACTCATTTTGCTGCAAGTTTGAAGTACTGGTTTCTTTTCTTTATCTACTGTTTCTGAAAGTATTAAGTAAGCACTCTTTAAAGCATTTTCAGCACTGTATCCTTTAGGAATAACTAAATCTCCTTTTTTATTTAAAGCTTGTACTCTTGAAAGCACTTCCTCTGTAATATTTTTTTCTTGAACTGTTACTGCTGTATTTTTTTCAGCCATTTTACATTACCTCCACTTTTAAATTTTTATCTTTACTAACAATAAGATTTATAATTTGAGAATCTGTATCTATAATTTCATTTATTGATTCTCTATTATCAATAAATATAGGAGCTTGTACATTGTAGTGCTTACATAAAGTATTGATAATATCTAATCCTGCATTAATCTGACTAGCACTATTAGCATTACTAAATGGAACTCCATCTATCAAAGCTTCACATGACTCATTTATTCCTGAATTTACTTGAACATCAAATAACTTAAAGGTTACATATTTAAACTTAGAATTAATTGAAGATTCCAATAATTCTACTTTTGTTTTTATAAACTCTTCACATAAGAACTCCTGACCTTCAAGTTCAGCAAATGTATTTGAAAGAGATCTTTCTTCTTCTTTAAGACTTTCTATTCTATTTTTAAGCTCTTCATTTTGTTCTTTATGACCTAATTGCTTAGTTATTTCTTCAAGTTCAAATTCTAGCTTACTTTTTCTTTCTTTAAGCTCTTGAACTTGATTATTAATAGTATCTGGTTGCTGTAACTTATTTTCAAGTTCTACAATTTCAGCTTTTAAATCTTCATATTCCTGATTATTTATTAATGGATTTATTGATTTGAAGTTATCAATTTGTTCTTGAAGTCTTTCTTCTGAAATCCTCAAATCATTTAACTCATGATTTGAAACTTTAATTTGAAAATTTACTTCTTCTAATTTCTCTTTATATTTATTTAATAAATCAGTATATCCCTTACCTTTCACTTGAATTTCCTTAAGAGTCTTAGCTTTATTAGAATTAAAGTTTTCCTGCAAGTCTTGTTTTATATGCTGTATCTTTTCTTCATCAAAGGCCCTTTTACAAGTAGGACATACACAGCTACTTTCATCAAATTTAAATACTTCTTTATTTTCTTCAAACCACTTATTTCTTTCGTCATCACTAAGCTTTTTATATTTTTGTATATCATATTCTATATTGCTTTTATCTGTATTTAAGGAATTAATATAATACTCTAATTTCTTAATATTTAATTTTAAAGTATTAAGATTACTTTCCAATTTTCTCTTTGGTTTATCCGATTCCATACTTGCCTTATACTCAATATCTCTTAATTTAGATTTCAAAGAATATAGTTTATCTTTTTCTTTTAAAAGTTCATCTCTAACTTTAGAACCATCTATAAGTTGCTCTTCTAAACCTTTTATTCCACTTATGATTCCTTTTCTTTTAAAATCTAAAGCTTCAAAATCTATATCATTTTTTATTGAATTACTAGCCTCATCTATTCTTATTGGAATAGCTTTTATTTCTTCATTTAGCTTTTTTTTCTTAGCTTGTACACTCTTCTTTAATGTATTTATATCCTTATCATCTAAAAGCTTTTCTAATGGCTTTAGATTACTTCTATAGTTAATAACCTTATCATTAGAAATATCTCCTATAATATTTAAAAGTACATTTCTTCTGTCCTGCCATTTCATATTTGCACTAAAATAAAGAGGGTTAGTAATTAATTTAAATAAGTTTTCATCTATAATTTTATTTATAGTTTCTTGGTATTCTTTTTTCTTTACTGGTACTTCATCCATACTATATAAAGTTTCATGTCCTGTAAGCTGCTTATCTGCTTCACCACGCTTCTTTGTCCACTTCTCCTTATATATTTTTGAAAGTTTTATGTCCTTTCCATCTATATTTAGAACTCCTATAACTTCATGATCTAATCCATGAAGTACCTCTCCATTTTTATCTAATGTTTTAATCTCAAATGATGTTCTATCTTTACTATCCTTATCAAATAATAACCATGTAAAAGCATCTACTATAGTAGTTTTTCCTGTACCATTATCACCATAGATATTAGTTATATTAGAAAAATCTACTGAAAAACTCTTCATCCCCTTAAAGTTCTTTAACTCTAAAGACTTAATAAAAATATTTTTACTCATTTATATTTTCCTCCTCCACTATTTCTAGTAATGTATCTATATCTGTCTCCTTTAGATCACTAACTTCATTACCAGTTCTAATGTCATAAACTTGTCCATTGTCAAAATCTAAGTACTTGCAATTTTTCATAAAATGACCTATCATTTAATTGAGTTTTTTGAGTAGCTCTTATCTGTTTATAGTTGGCGCTATAGATAAGAACTACTTTTCTTTATTTATAAACTCTACAAGCTATAAGATAAAGAAACCCGAAAACTATAAGTATCATTAAAATTGCAAGTAACTCTTCATAGACTTTGCTGACAATTTTTAAGATTGTAATAGCTTTTTTCAAAGCTTTTTTATTATCAACTAAATCATTATTTTCCTTGATATCTTCTAGTTGATTTATAGTATCTTTTAGATTCATATTTCCTCCTTAATCTCATCTAATTCATAACCTGGCATAAGAGTAAGTATAGCTTTTTTTAAAAGTTCTTTTTGTTCCTCTTTACTTATACCGCTAAATTTTGGTTCAGCTATTATTATTTTTGTTTTTTTATTTATAACTATTTCTTTATAAGCCATAATTAAGTCTCCTTTTCTTTTATACTTTAATCTCTATACTCCATATTTAAGTGCATACTGCCTTATTATATTTACATAACCATCTATAAGCTTTTTATCTTCCGCTATTACATCTAGGACATTAGTTTTATTTATCTTACTTTTACATACACCTTCTAAAGCCATTCTTTTTTGTTTTTCAAGTAATCTTCTATTTACATCAACTCCAAGCCTAGTATCTAATAACTTGTAAATTTCTCTTTTTAAAAGATTTACCTGTGAAAAACCTCCTAACTTATTTGCTATCTTATTTATTATTGCTGTAGTTTCTTTTCTCCATCCATTACTGTCTAGAGTAATAGCACTTCTCATAGCTTCTATTTCTTCTTTATTTTCTTCTCTAACTAAATTTATTTTTTCTTCAAGTTTCTTTTGATTTAATTCAATATTGATAAGAGCCTGTAACTGTGGACTTAATCCATCTAAATTAGTTTTTCCTTCTTTTACTCTGAAATAAGTTTCCTCTAATTCCTCATATACATCCCATGCTTTATCGGTATCAAGAATTTTTGCATGTCTTGCAACACCTTTTTCTGTCCACAAGTAAAGAGTTGGAGCAAACTTTATAGGTTCCCTAATTTCATTGGGTAAGCTATTTTTAAAATCTTTCAGTACTTGTCCATTAAGTTTTATAAAATGTTTTCCTTCTTTAAACCTAAATTGATTATTACTAAAATTCATTTGTATATTTTTTTCTTCTGTTCCGAATTCTTCTGCTAAAACTTTTGTTGTAATTATTATTTGATTTTTAAATTCTAATGGTATTAAATTACCCATAAGCTATCCTCCTTAACTAATTTTTCGTTGCTTATTTGGGATATTATTTGTAAAAAAAATTTCCGTTATATCATTTGGATTTTTTATATTAAAAATAGAAATGATATCTACAGCTTCTCTTATAGTAAACTGAGTACGTCCATTAAGTTTAGCATTTAAACTTTGAGTTGTTATGTTTAATTTTTTAGCCAATTTACTTTGAGAACAATTATTTTCTTTCATAATTCCCTTTAATTTATTATAAATCATCTACTCACCTCCGTTGCATATTTGGGATGATTAAATCATAACACCTCTTTAATTGTTCGTCAACCCATTTATGCAACTTTTTTTTATATTTTTTAAAATAATCGTTGCATTTATGAAAAAATATTTTATAATTATATTATGAGGTGATTAAATGACGCATTTATTTAATAGTGAAAATATGAAAACAATAATGAAAAGAATTCAAGAAAGACGATTAGAATTAAAACTTTCATATCAAGATTTAGCAGTTAAAACTAATATGAGTAAATCTACATTACAAAGATATGAAACTGGCTCTATAAAAAATATGCCTATAGATAAACTAGAAATAATAGCTAATGCATTAAATGTAGATCCTGTTTGGCTTTTAGGATTACAAAAACAAGAAAAACCTTCTGTTAATAATAATTTATCCAAGGAAGAAAAAGAACATATAGAAGATTTAAGAAAGCTAAATGACTTAGGTAAGAAAAAAGTCTTTACTTATACTAAAGATTTAATTGAAATGCCTAAATATCAAAAGCAAATATGGGAAGAAGAAGGAAAAGAACATTTAATGCCTATTGCTTGTCATGATGATAATTTGTCAGAAGAAGAAAAAAATATGATGAATTCAAAAATAGAAGAATATTTAAAAAATCATAAATAATATCTTCAAGGGATGGGAGGTATTATTAATGGCAAACTATGATGTTTTAATAAAAGAAGCTGAAAAAGATGGTATTGAAGTTATAGAAATTAATTTTGGTGTTAATAGCCCTTGTGGTAAATGTATTGGTAATAAAATATTTATAAATTCTAAAAATAATATTAAAGAAAAAACTTGTGTCTTAGCAGAAGAATTGGGACATTTTCATAAAACAGTAGGAAATATATGCAATCAAAATAATATAATTCATAAAAAGCAAGAACTTATAGCTAGAAGATGGAGTTATGATAAAAATATAGGTCTAGTGGGAATTATAAATGCTTTCGAATATGGTTGCAAAGGAAGATATGAATTAGCTGAATATCTAAATATTACGGAGGAATTTTTACAAGAAGCTTTAGATTATTATAAAAGTAAATATGGTTCCTGGTATGAATTAGATAACTATATTATTAGATTTGAACCAACATTAGGAGTCCTTAAAAAGTTTGAGGATTTCTAATGATTATTTTATAAATCAAAAAGAACATACATTCTCTATTGATGAACTAAAAAGATTAGGAGGTGATTTTATGAAACAAGTTGCTCTATATTGTAGAGTATCTAGTGATGATCAGAAAGAAAGAGAAACAATAGAAAATCAAGTTGAAATACTTAATACTTATATAGAAATGAAAAATAATTTAAATACCTTTAAAAAATATTTAGATGATGGAATATCTGGCACAGTTCCTTTTAATGAAAGACCTGCTGGTAAAGAGAACTTATAGAAGATGCTAAAAAAGGATTATTTAATGCTATTTTAGTTTGGAAAATTGATAGATTTGGAAGAGATACTCTAAGTGGCTTAAGTGCTATAGAACTTTTAAGAAAATATAACATAGAAATAATTAGTATAACTGAGCCGTTCGATTTAAATACAGCAACAGGTAGATTTCAATTTATAACTTATTTAAATATGGCTGAATTAGAAAGAAATAATATATTAGATAGAATGTTTCTAGGCGCAACAAGAGCCGCTAAAAAAGGTAAGTGGCTTGGCGGAATTGTTCCTTATGGCTATGAAGTTAATGCTGATGGTTATCTACAAATAAATGAGGAAGAAGCTAAAGTTGTAAAAGAAATATATAATTTATATGTTAATAAAAACTATACATCAATAGATATATCTATGTATTTAAATAGTCTTAATATACCCACAAATAGTTTTAGAAATAGTAAAGGTAAACGTAGAAAAGGCTTAACAGGTAAATGGAGACATAATAGTATTCTTAGAATATTATCCAGTAGTACATATAAAGGTATTCATGAGTATGGTAAACGTGGAACAAGACGAAAGGAAACTATTTCTAGAAATGTTCCTGCAATAATAGATGAAGAAATTTGGAATAAAGCACAGATTCAAAAGCAAAAAAATAATTATTGTAACCCTCGCAATTGTCATAAGAGAACTTATTTATTAAGTGGAATATTAAAATGTGAACGATGTGGTAGAAATTTTCAGGGAGTTTCGTATAAAGATAAAAGTTCTGTTTATGTATGTGCTACTAAAAGAGGTGACAAAAAGCGAATCCTGGGAGAAACTTGTGATAACATAAATGTAAATGCTGAAGTTATGGAAGAAACAATGTGGAGTCTAGTAAAGCAAATATTATTAAATTATGAAAAGGTAATTCCAAGTTTAAATAAAAGTAAAATTTCTTCTAATGAGAAAAAAAAGAATTTATTAAAACTGAAAGAAGAATTTAATAAAAAAGATAAAGAAAAAGATAAGATTTTAACTTTATTTAGAAAGGATTTAATAAGCGAAGATGATGTTGAAAAAGAAATAAAAGCAATAAAAGATGAGAAAAACAGATTAAATAAATTAATACTCCAAATTGAAAATAATCTAGTTAATTGTCAAGAAAAATTAAATTCTTTTACAGAAACAATAATAGAATATAAAAAGAGTATAGTTAACTGCTCCAGAGAAAAAAAGAAAGAAATTATAAAGTATTTAATAAAAGAAGTATTAGTTAATTTTAAAATTGAAAATGGTAGAAAAGAACTTGTAATTAAACCAACTCTAAACTTCAACGTCAACTTTAATGTCTACAAGGACATGGATTGAAGGCCCCTATAAAAATAAAGTCGCTTGGAAAGGTAGCCTTAGAATTAAGCCTTGATATTGTTATCTCTTTATTTTCAATAGGCTCCCTTAAAAGTTCTATAACCCCTTTATTAAACTCTAAAAGTTCATCTAAAAATAGTACTCCCTTATGAGCTAAAGATATCTCTCCAACTTTAAGCTCCCTTCCTCCTCCTACCATAGCTGATGAAGTTATTGTATGATGAGGACTTCTATAAGGTCTATTTTTTAATAGGCCTTCTTCTTTTAAAAGGCCAGAGATACTGTATATTTTAGAGACCTCTAATACTTCTTCATAGTTTAAACTAGGAAGGATAGATGGAAGTCTTTCCGCTAGCATAGTTTTTCCACTACCAGGAGGTCCAAACATTAAAATATTATGATGACCTGATGCTGCAATTTCCATTGCTCTTTTTATACTTTCATGGCCACAAACCTCAGAAAAATCTTTTTTATAACCGATATCACTATTTAAACTAAACTCTGGTTTCCAAGGCTTAAGATCATTATATTTTATTAAATTAACTACCTCTTTTAAACTTTCTAGAGGATATAAATTTTCACTTGTTATAATACATTCATTAGAATTTTCCTTAGGAAATATAAATTTTTTATAATTTTTATTTTGTAGCTCAATTAAAATAGGAAGTATTCCATTTATTCCTCTTAAATCTCCTGCTAATGACAACTCACCTACTAATAAATTTTTATCTATATCATGAATTTTTATTTGATCACTTGCAATTAAAAGTCCCATTGCTATAGGTAAATCTAATAAAGTACCTATCTTTTTAAGATCTGCTGGAGCTAAATTTATAGTTATTCTACCTAAAGGAAAAATATATCCCGAGTTAACTATAGCTGCCCTTACTCTCTCTTTAGATTCCTTTATAGAAGTTCCTGGAAGTCCTACTATAGTAAAAGAAGGAAGACCTTTGCTTATATCTACTTCTACATTTATTATTTTAGCTTCTAAAGCAGAAAAGGTAGCACTTTTTATTGTTACTGCCATATTAATCACCTCTCTTTCATTATTGACATAAAAAAAGAAATATTAATCAATTTTTGGTCAATAATTCTATTGAGGTGATAATTTGAAAAAAGGAAATAAAGTTTTAGGAAATATAGGTGAGGACTTGGCTTCTGCCTATTTAAAAAAGAATGGTTATAATATTTTAGAACGAAACTATAGATTTCATAAAAATGAAATAGATATAATAGCTTTAAAGGATGATATTTTAATATTTTTAGAAATAAAAAGCAGGTATAGCCTCAACTTTGGGTACGGTGAGGAATCTATTACCTGCAATAAGCAAAAGCAAATTATTAAAGCATCTAAAGGATATATTATGGAAAATAAAATTTACAATAAATTTATAAGATTCGATACTTTATCTATAAATTTTACAAAAAATTTACAAGATCCTGATTTTAATCTTATAGAAGATGCCTTTAGGCTTTAAAATTATTTTATTATATTTTGTAAAAAAGTCATTCTATGAATATCACAAGGTCCATGTTTTTTTATAGCTTCAATATGTTTTTGAGTACCATATCCTACATTTTGTTTAAAATCATAACTAGGATATTTAACACTATATTTCTCCATTAATTCATCTCTATAAACCTTTGCTATTATAGATGCACAAGCTATTGATGCGCTTTTTGTATCCCCTTTAATAACTGATTTATTAAGAAGATTAAAATTTTTTATTAAATATCCATCAGATAAAACTAGATCTGGCTTAACCTTTAATCCATTACATGAATCTAAAAAAACTTTATTATTACAATAAGCTATTCCTTTTTCATCAATTTCATTATTAGAAGCTTCACAAATACAGTAAGAAACTGCTTTTTCTTTAATTATTTTAGATAAAGCTTTTCTTTTCTTCTCACTTAATTTTTTGGAATCATTTATTTCCAAAATTAAATCATTAAGATCATCTAAATCTAAAACAACTGCTGCTGCAACTATAGGACCTGCTAATGGTCCTCTTCCTACTTCATCTACTCCTGCGACATACTTAAAATCCCCATAGGATTTATCAAAAAGATACATATTTTTAACTCTCTCTACTTCTTTTAAATACTTATCTAATCTTTTTAGAATTTTCTCCCTTAGAAGTATAATATTTTTTCTTGTATCCTTTAATAGTTCATTACAAATTTCTCTTATTAGAATTTCATTTTTCTTATTAATTTCTATTGAAGATACTATTTCATTGATTTCTTTGAAATTTAATTTTTCTCTATTATTAATTAAAAAACTTATTTTTTCTTCCAATAATTTCACCTTCTTTTTATGGTGTTTCTAAAGAAATTTTTCCTATTTTTCCGCCTCTAAATTCATCTAATAAAATAGATGAAATTCTATTATAATTAATTACGCCACCAGATAGTATAGCTCCTCTTTTTCTTGCTATATTATCTAGGTTTTCTAAAGGAGACTCTTCTAGTGAATCTAGTTTATATCTAGCTTTTAGTAAGTCTGGATGTATGTTTTGTAATCTTTCAACTAATTTTAAAGCTAATTCTTCTGTATCCATTATTTCATCTTTAATAGCTCCTGTAAAAGCTAAATTTAAGGCCACATTTTCATCTTCAAATTTAGGCCAAAGTATTCCTGGAGTATCCATAAGTTCTATTCCCATTGATGTTTTTATCCATTGCTTACTTCTTGTAACACCTGGTCTATCTCCAGTTTTTGCTATATTATTTTTTGCTAGTTTATTTATAAATGTTGATTTTCCTACATTAGGTATACCTACAACCATAACTCTAGTAGTTATTTTTACTAAACCCTTTTTTCTTAATCTATCATGCTTTTCTTTTAGCATATCAATAAGAATAGGCTTTATATTTTTTAATCCATCACCTTTTAAACTATTTACTTCAATAGCTCTTACTTCTTCTTTAGTTAAAGACTTTATCCATCTCTTAGTTATATTGCTGTCTGTTAAATCACTTTTATTTAAAAGTATTAATCTTGGCTTTCCTTTACAAAGGTCATCTACATCTGGATTAGAACTTGAATAAGGAATTCTTGCATCTCTTATCTCTATTACAGCATCTACTAGCTTTAAGTTTTCTTTAATTTCTCTTTTGGTTTTCACCATATGCCCTGGAAACCAATTTATAGCCATAACCTCAATCCTTTCTTTAATAATATATAAATTTTCACTAAAAATTTTATATAGTATATTTAAAATCTATTTATTTAAAATTAATTTTTCTTTATAATAAAAAACGGGACTATAAAAGCCCCTTAAAAATTGGTTATCTTATTAATTCTTTAACCTTTGCAGCCTTACCTACTCTATCTCTTAAGTAGAATAATTTAGCTCTTCTTACTTTACCTCTTCTTGATACTTCTATCTTATCTATGATAGGTGCATTTAGTGGGAAAGTTCTTTCAACTCCAACACCGTAAGCTAATCTTCTTACTGTGAAAGTTTCTCTTAATCCACCATTTTGTCTTTTAATTACTGTTCCTTCGAACATTTGAACTCTTTCTCTGTTACCTTCTTTAACTTTAACATATACCTTTACGTTGTCTCCAACATTAAATTGAGGTATATCAGTTCTAATTTGTTCGCTTTCAATTTGTTTTATTAATTCGTTCATGTGCATTCCCTCCTTAGTTAAATGTTGACGTTCTTACCAAGACTTTTTGATAGAGGAACGCCCGTACTAGCACAACGCTTATTGTATCACAATATATCTATAATATCAACAAAAAATTACTTTTCATTTAATAGTTTTTTATCTTCTTTTGACAACTCTAAATTTTTAAATAAATCAGGTCTTCTCTCTTTAGTTATAAGAAGAGATTTTTTTCTTCTCCATTTTCTTATATTTTCGTGATGTCCTGATAATAAAATCTCTGGAACCCTTTCTTCCTCAAAAACTTCTGGTCTTGTATACTGAGGATATTCTAATGCTCCATTGTAGAAAGATTCATCTTGAAAACTTTCTTCCTTTCCTAAAACCCCAGGAATAAGTCTACATATACTATCAATTACAGGAATTGAAGCCATTTCTCCTCCAGTAAGAACAAAATCTCCTAAAGATACTTCTAAATCAAAATATTTATAAGCTCTTTCGTCTATTCCTTCATAATGCCCACAAACAAATATTAATTCCTTTTCCTTGGAAAGTTCTAATGCTAAAGCTTGATTAAAAGTTTTACCCCTTGGTCCTAAAAATATTACTTTACCTTTATTATTTTCTTTTATAGCTTTAATGGAATCTACTACTGGTTGAGCTGCCATAACCATCCCAGCTCCTCCTCCATAAGGATAATCATCCACCTTTTTATGCTTATTAAGTGTATAATCTCTTATATTAGTAGTTTCTAATTGAATTAAACCTTTTTCCCTTGCCTTGCCTATTATACTATAATCAAATATTTGAAACATCTCTGGGAATAAAGTTAATATATTAATCTTCATCCATCCATTCTCCTATTGGTTTTATAGTTATAGTCTCTTCATCTATATTGATATCTAAAACTATATCTTTAAGGACTGGAACTAAAACTTCTTTGTTTCCCTTTACCCAATACACATCATTACTTCCTGTCTGTATAACTTCTGTTATGTTACCATATTCAAATCCAGTTGTATCTAAAACCTTACATCCTATTAAATCTGCAATAAAATACGTATCTTCAGGAAGCTCTATAGCCTCTTCTCTTTCTATTAATAAATATTTATTTTTTAACTTCTCTGCTTGTTCTATAGAATCAATACCTTCAAGTTTTAATATAACTCTATCTTTTTGGTATTTAACGCCTTCTATATTTAATTCTTTATCTTCTAAAATTACTTTATCTAAATAATCAAATCTTTTTATATCACTAGTTAAAGGAATTATTTTAACCTCTCCTTTTATTCCGTGAGTATTTACTATTTGACCTACTTTAAATAACTGTTTTTTCACAAAAATTCTCCTTTCTTTATATGTAGAAAAAGAGCTAGGAAACTCCTAACTCTTGCTAAATTATTTCAACTACTACTCTTTTATTTTCCTTTATAGCTGCAGCTTTAACTACAGTTCTGATAGCTTTGGCAATTCTGCCTTGCTTACCAATAACTTTACCCATATCATCAGGAGCTACCTTTAATTCTATGATTAAAGATTGCTCTCCTGAAATCTCATTAACTTGAACAAGATCTGGGTTGTCAACAAGGGATTTAGCAATTATTTCAACTAATTCTCTCATAGCCTATCTGCTTTAGAGTTTTCTAAAGCAGAACTCACCTCCCCCAGCAATTATTTGTTAATTCCTGCCTTGACGAAAAGTTTTTTAACTATATCAGTTGGTTGAGCACCGTTTTGCATCCATTTTGTAGCTTTTTCAGAATCTATTTTAACTTCAGCTTCTGGCTTAGCTACTGGATTGTAATATCCGATTTCTTCGATGAATCTACCATCTCTTGGACATCTTGAATCAGCAACAACAACTCTGTAGAAAGGAGCTTTCTTAGCACCCATTCTTCTTAATCTTATCTTTACTGCCATGTGTTTTCACCTCCTTTAAAGTAAGTCATATATATTAACTCATGAAAGGTAACTTACCAAAAAGTCCTTTTTTAGCATTCTTTTGAAGCGATTTGAACTGTTTCATGTTCTTTTTCATCATTTCATATCCTTTTATGAGCTTATTAACTTCTTGTACTGTAGTACCAGAACCTATTGCCACTCTTCTCTTTCTTGAAGAAGAGCCTGAAATTAACTGAGGGTTTCTTCTCTCTTTTAAAGTCATTGACTGAATAATAGCCTTAACCCTAACTAATTGTTTTTCTCCCTCTTCAAAATCAATTCCTTCTAGTTGTTTTGTATTAACTCCTGGAATCATCTCTAAAAGTTTATTTATAGGTCCTAACTTTTTCATTTGCTCCATAGCTGATAGATAATCCTCAAAGTTAAACTCTTGATTCATAACTCTACTAGTAAGTTCTTTAGCTTGATCTTCATCTATA
The DNA here is from genome assembly GCF_900129365.1 of Clostridium fallax. GTDB lineage: Bacteria > Bacillota > Clostridia > Clostridiales > Clostridiaceae > Clostridium_AH > Clostridium_AH fallax. The sequence goes on along the minus strand of NZ_FQVM01000006.1, from coordinate 33,063 downwards.
GCTTGCTGAGCCTTTTCAATAAGAGATAAAACATCTCCCATTCCTAATATTCTTGATGCCATTCTATCTGGATGGAATACTTCTATATCATTCATTTTTTCACCTAAGCCTATAAATTTAATAGGTTTTCCAGTTACTTCACGAATTGATAAAGCAGCTCCACCTCTTGTATCACCATCAAGTTTTGTTAATATAACTCCTGAAACATCTAAATTACTATTAAAAGTTTCTGCTACATTAACAGCATCTTGACCAGTCATTGAATCCACAACTAATAAAATTTCATTTGGATTTACTGCTTCTTTTACATCTTTAAGCTCTTGCATAAGATCTTCATCTATATGAAGTCTACCTGCTGTATCTATTATAACCATGTTATAACCATTTTCTCTAGCATTTGCAATTCCTGCTTTAGCTATATCTACGGCACTTATTTTATCACCCATAGAAAAAACTGGTATATCAATTTGCTTACCTACAACTTGCAACTGCTTAATAGCTGCTGGTCTATATATATCACAGGCTACTAATAATGGTTTCTTATTCTTCTTTCTCATATGAAGAGCTAATTTACCACACATAGTTGTTTTACCAGCACCTTGTAATCCTGCTAGCATAATTACTGTTGGCCCATTATCTGAGTAGCTTATTTTGCTTTCTGTCTCACCCATAAGATTAGTAAGTTCGTCGTTAACTATTTTAATAACCTGTTGTGCTGGCGTTAAGCTTCCTAGAACTTCTTCTCCAACACATTTCTCGCTTACATTAGCTACAAAAGTTTTTACAACTTTATAGTTAACATCTGCTTCTAACAACGCTAGCTTTACTTCTCTCATGGCTTCTTTAATATCTTTTTCATTAAGTTTACCTTTACCTCTTAACTTTTTTAATGTGTCTTGAAGTTTTGAGGCTAAACCTTCAAAAGCCATGTTACCCCTCCTATGCGTTGATTATATCATCAATACTCTTCTCGATATTATCTAATAATTTTGAATCTAAATTAAATCTATTTTCTAAACTATCTAAAAGTTCTTCTTTTCTTTTATTTCTAATATAATTCTTCTGTAGTAACTGTAGTTTTTCTTCATAAACTTTTAGTTGCTTTTCACATCTTTTTATTAAATCATGAATAGCTTGCCTTGTAGTATCAGTTATTTCTGATATTTCTGCTAAAGATAAATCTTCATTAAAATACATATTCATAATTTTAAGTTGTTTATCTGTAAGCAAGCAACTGTAATAATCCATCAATAAAATTGTTTCAAATCTATCTAACATATAACCACCTTACTCACAAAAGATATATTATCAGATAAGAAAAGTACTGTCAAGTATTTTTACTTAACACCTAAAAAATTTTTTAATTGCTTTTAAAATAACGCTTCTACAAATTCCTTAGCATTAAATTCTTGTAAGTCTTCTACAGATTCACCAACACCTATATATTTTACAGGAATATTTAATGCATTTTTTATTGCGATAACAACTCCACCTTTTGCAGTTCCATCTAATTTAGTTAAGATTATCCCATCTATAGGACACGCCTCCATAAATTGTTTAGCTTGAATAACTGCATTTTGGCCAGTAGTAGCATCTAAAACTAACAACGTTTCTTTCTTTGCTTCTTCGTATTCTCTATCTATTATTCTATTTATTTTAGATAATTCATTCATAAGATTTTTCTTATTATGAAGTCTTCCTGCTGTATCACATATTAATAAATCTATATTTCTAGCCTTTGCAGCTTGTATTGCATCAAAAACTACTGCTGCAGGATCTGAACCTTCCTGATGCTTTACAATATCCACACCAGCTCTTTTACTCCAAATATCTAATTGGTCAATAGCTGCTGCCCTAAAAGTATCTGCAGCTGCAAGTAGAACCTTATTTCCCTTTTCCTTTTCCTTTGCTGCTATTTTACCAATAGATGTAGTTTTGCCAACTCCATTAACTCCTATTATTAAGGATACTCTCTTTCCTGCTTCTTCTGAATTATCTTCTCCTTCTTCAAGAATTTCAGATATAACTTTTTTTAAAGTTGGTTTAACTTCCTCTGGATTGTTAATCTTTTCTTCTCTTATTTTTGCTTTTAATCTATCTATAATTTCTATTGTAGTATCCATACCTATATCTGATGTTATAAGTATTTCTTCTAATTCATCATAAAGGTCATCATCTATTGTAACTGCAATATTTAATACCTCATTTATTTTATCCGTTAAATTATCTCTTGTTTTTGTTAAGCCTGATTTTAGTTTTTCAAATAAACCACCAAACATTTTTGTTCCTCCTTTATTTTGCAAAATTTACTGACACTACTTTAGAAACTCCCTTTTCTTCCATAGTTACTCCATACATAACATCACTAGCTTCCATAGTTCCCTTTCTGTGAGTAATAACTATAAATTGAATTCTCTCTGAAAATTTATTTAAGAATCCTGCATATCTATGAACATTAGCATCATCTAAGGCTGCTTCAATTTCATCTAATATGCAAAAAGGAGTTGGTTTCATTTTTAATATAGAAAATAATAAAGCTATTGCAGATAATACCTTTTCTCCTCCAGACATAAGATTTATATTTTGTAACTTTTTACCTGGTGGCTGAACATTTATATCAATGTTTGCAGTAAGCTCATCACCTTCTGCTAATATAAGTTCTGCACTTCCCCCTTTAAATAATTCTTTAAAAGTTTCTCCAAAATAACTATTTAAAATCTTAAAGTTTTCTCTAAATAATTCTCTCATTTTAGATGTCATCTCATCAATAACAGTTAAAAGCTCTTCTTTAGAATTTGTTAAATCATCCCTTTGGGTAGACATAAATTCATATTTTTCTAATGTTTCTTTGTACTCATTAATAGCACTTACATTTACATTTCCAAGCTTTGAAATCTTACCTTTAAAAATAGCTACTTCCTTAGATACCATATCTTCATTCTCTATTTCATAAGCTATATTAGAAGCCTCTGCATAGGTTAAAGAATACTCTTCATTTAACCTTCCTATATAATTTTCTCTTTCACCTTCTTGCTTGATTTTTATAACTTGATTTTTATGAATTTCATCTTCCACTTTTCTGTTTTCTATAAACAGTCCTTCAATTGAACTGTTTAATTTTTTTATATCTTCTTTAATCTTTAACTTTTCAACTTCTGTAACTTTAAACTTTTCTTCAAGAGATATTATCTCCTCTTTGATTTCACTGATTCTTATTTTTTTATTTTCAATTGATTTAGTAAAATTTTTTATACTCTCATCACATTGTTTTTTATTATTTTCTATAAACTTTATTTTTTCTTCTAATTCTTCTATTTCTTTTTCTATTCTTTTAATTTCTGAAATTTTATTAATTACTATTTCATCAACCTGAGCTTTTAAAATTTTCTTTTCTGTAATAAGCTCTTTTTTAGATTTTATCTTATTTTCTTTATTTTCTATTTTTAATTCTAAGATTTTTATAGTTTCATCTCTTTTTATATTTTTATCCTTAATATCTTCTATAGTTTTTTTCTTTTCATCATACTTTAAAGATAATTTTTCTATTTTTTCATCATTAAATTTAATTTCATTTTCTGAGGCTTTAATTAAATTTCTAATTCTTAATATATCTTTTTCTATATTTCTTATTTCGTTTTCTAAAGTTGCAATATTAACATTGATTTTATGAATATTATCATTATAAGTAATTATCTCCTCTTGGTAAGTTCTAAGAATGTTTTTATTTTTTAGGATTTCCTTTTCCTTTACTTCTAATTCTAATTTAGCTTTTTCAATATTGATAGTAATATCTTCAATTTCTCTTTTCCTACTAATTATACTAGTATTTTTTTGATAGATACTGCCTCCTGTTAAAGCTCCACCTGGATTTACTATTTCTCCTGTTATAGTTACAATTTTATAAGAAAAATTAATTATCTTAGCTACCTTTAAAGCCGTATCCATATCCGCACAAACAACAGTTCTTCCAAGAATATTTTCAATTATATTTTTAAATCTTATATCATACTCTATTAAATCTGATGCAAGCCCTATATACCCTGAAGCTTTTTTTAATTTATCCTCTAAAGATAATCTCTTACCTTTTATTATTGTAAGAGGAAGAAAAGTAGCTCTTCCAAGTTTTTTCTCCTTTAAATATGAGATAAGTTTTTTTGCATCTTCTTCATTTTCTGTTATAACATTAGAAATAGCTCCTCCTAAAGCTATTTCAATAGCTGTTTCATAATCCTTAGGAACCTTTATTATATCTCCTAAAACACTACAAGAGGAAACCTTTATAAAACCTTTTTCTAAATGTTCCATTAAATACTTAACTGATTTTGTATATCCTTCATATTGTTTTTCTAATCTAGTTAATATATTCTTATTAGCTTCAAGCTTATTATAATTATTAGATAAAATCTTGTGCTCTTTTTCAAGGAAAGCTATATCTTCATTTGTTTTATATATTTCCTTATTTTTATTTTTTATCTTCTCTTTAAGATCATATATATTTTCTCTATCACTTTCTATCTTTTTAGATACCATATCCTTAGTAGATATATTTATAGTCATAGAATTTTCATGATTTTTATAGTTATCCTTTAGAGAAGATAAATTAATTTCCGCATTTTCTATTTCATTATTAATAATTAATAAATCTTTATTTATTTCTACAAAACTTTTTTCACTTTTAGATTTTTCCTCTATAATAGAAACTAATAATTTTTTCTTTTCTTCTATATAATTGTTTTCATCTCTAATACTTTTTTCATATTGTTCTATTTCTAAATTTAAATCCTTTTGTATTTTACTTCTTTCTAGCAAATCATCTTCTAATTTATCTTTGCTAACCTTTAAGGTGTTAAACTTTTCTTTATATTCTAAAAATAATTTTTCATTATTATTTATTGTTTCTTTTATATTTTTTATTCTTTCTTTAAGAATTTCAATTTCTGATATTAGCTCTCCACTATCTTCTTTATTTTTATAGTAAGTCATCTTTTCTTCATTGAAATTTTTCTCTAAAGATTCTAATCTATTTTCTTTTTCCTCTAATAAACTTTTATTAGAATTTAAATCTTCCTTTAATTTATCATTTTCTTTTTTTATATCATCTATTATTTTTTCTTGAGAATTTATTTTTTCTTCACTTTTTTTAATCTTGTGTACTAAAATAGAAACTTCTCTATCCTTTAATTTATTAGATAATTCTAAAAAAAGTTTTGCCTTTTCATTTTCAATTCTTAAAGGTTCAAGTCTTTCTTCATAAGTAGAAATTATATCATTTATTCTTATAAGATTTTGTTCCGTATTACTTAACTTTTTCTCTGCTTCTTGCTTTCTTGTTTTATATTTTACAATACCTGCGGCTTCCTCTAAAAGCCCTCTTCTCTCCTCTGGTTTTCCACTAAGTATTGCATCTATTTTACCTTGTCCAATTAGAGAATATCCTTCTTTTCCTATACCAGTATCCATAAATAAAGCATTTATATCTTTAAGTCTACACTGAGTATTATTTATTAAATACTCACTTTCTCCTGATCTAAATATTCTTCTAGTTACTGTAACATCAGAATATTCTGTAGATAGTTCTCCATCACCATTATCTAAAGTTAATGATACCTCTGCAAGGCCTAAAGACTTTCTATATTGAGTACCGGAAAATATTACATCTTCCATTTTTCCACCTCTTAAAGTCTTAACACTTTGTTCTCCTAGAACCCATCTTACAGCATCTGCTATATTACTTTTTCCACTACCATTAGGTCCTACTACTGCAGTTACCCCTTTTTTAAAGCCAAGTTCTGTTTTATCAGCAAAAGACTTAAACCCTCTTATTTCAAGAGATTTTAAAAACATACGTCCACTCCTTTTAGACTATCTAAATAGTACTGGTAATAATGTCAATATGAAAGTAATTAAAACAAATCCTATTAATATTTTAGTCATTTTTTCCCTTGTTTTCTTCTTCATATTCTACCACTCCTTATTCTCTATTAGTTTATAGTATATATTTAAAAATTTCAATATTCTTATATAAAAGAAAAACTCCTTTATCACCTATATTTCAAGGTCTAAGGAGTCTTTTTCTTTAGATATTTACTGTGTAATTTTTATCACTATCTATTATAACAATTGTATCTTTTTTTATTTCCTCATCTTGAATAACTCTTAACTTAACTTTTTCATTAATCCTTTTACAAAGATTATTAAAATAAAGTTTTTTATTAGTATATAACTTTGATATAGTTTTAGGATTTACTTTTAAGATTATTTCTCCAGTAGAATTCTTAATATTAGAGTATATTCTTTCATTTAACATACTTCCTTCTACTAATTCTCTATAGGCTGGATGGAATGGGCCTTCTACAATATCTCCACCTTCATTAATTGTATCCGTTGGCTGAAGACCTATTCTAATTACTTTTATATCTTTTTCTAAATACATATCATATATTTTTTTAGTTATTTCTATACTTTCTTCTAAAGTATAAGGTCTGTATTCTCCTCTATTAAACATAGTTTCCATAGGGGTGTCCTTAATAACTAAAGCTGGATATATTCTACATATTTCTGGTTTCATTTCTATAGATTTTTTAACAGTTTCTATATCCTTTTCAAAAGTATCTCCTGGAAGCCCAAGCATAATCTGATGTCCTAAAACAAAACCGTAATCCTTTATAAGTTTAGAAGCCTTTTTTACATCTTCTTTTGAATGACCTCTTCCAGATTTTAAAAGCACATCTTCGTCTAAAGATTGAATTCCAAGTTCTATAATATTTACCCCATAATCCTTTAGATGATTTAATATAAAATCATCTATATAATCTGGTCTTGTTGATAATCTAATATAGTCTATTTTACCCTTATCTTTGTACTCTTTAGCTACTTTTAATAATTCTCTTTGTTTATCTATATTAATGGCAGTAAAAGTTCCTCCAAAAAACGAAACTTCAATTGTAATAGAATCTTCTCTTTCTATTGTTTTTAAATATTCTTCTATAGTATCTTTTACATATTCTCCTGTAACCTTTTGATCTTCCCCGGTGATTTTATCTTGGTTGCAAAAAACACAATTATGAGGACATCCTTCATGAGGAACGAATATAGGAATTATGTAATGTTTTTTACTCATTTATTTCCTCCAATTTTTTTAAAGCTTCTTTTGCAGAGTTCTGTTCTGCTTCTTTTTTACTAAAGCCTTCTCCTTCTCCCATAACCACATCATCAATGATTACCTTAGTGTAAAACTTTCTTCTATGAGGTGGTCCTTCAAATTTTATCAATTCATAGTTTATATCTACTTCTCCATTTTGTTGAAGAATTTCTTGAAGCCTTGTTTTGAAATCTAATATAAGCTTATTAGTTAAGGCTTTATCTATTATATTTTCAAAGTGAACTTTTATAAATTCTTTAGCATTTTCAAATCCACTGTCTAAATATATAGCAGCTATTATAGCTTCTACGCAGTCTGCTTGTATAGACATTCTTTCTCTACCGCCAGTTAATTCTTCACCTTTACTCATTCTTATCATAGCACCAAGTTTTAGTTCCTTTGCCACTTCAAAAAGAGAATTTTCACATACTATAAGAGCCCTCATTTTAGTAAGTTCCCCTTCTGGCTTATCTTTGCAATTTTCAAAAAGATATTCTGAAATTACAAGTTGAAGTACTGCATCCCCTAAAAATTCTAATCTCTCATTGTATTCAATATTTTTAATTGCTGCAGAAGAAGATTTTGTAACTGCTAATTCTTGAATTTGTTTATCCTTAAATTGATTAGCATAAGAACTATGTGTTAACGCTGTTTCTAATAAAAACTTATTTTTAAAATTTAGCCCCAATTTTTTTTCAAATTCTTTAACGTTAAAGTTGTGCATTATTGTATTTTCATCTCCTTAAGATTTATTCTTCAGTTTGCTTTAAAACAAATTCAAGAATAAATTTAAATAATATAAAATCCCGCAATTTCGCGGGACTAATTTATTCTTCGTGGTGTTCTTTTATATATTCTAAAACATCACCAACAGTAACAAATTTCTCTGCTACTTCATCTGGAATTTCTATATCCAGTTCATCCTCTAGTGCCATAATAAGTTCAACTATATCTAATGAATCTGCACCTAAGTCTTCAATAAAAGCTGACTCAACAGTTATTTCATCTTCACTTATACTTAACTTATCTGCTATTATTTCTTTTAATCTATCTAACATATTTTCACCTCCATTTATAAGTCTAATTAGATAATATTATATATCTTTAATGTCGTCAATATAACTTATAAATGTATTTATCTAAAAAATTTTTTTTATTTTCTGAATTTAACTTTTTACTCTTCTGTTTTATTTGAGTTAATATCTTTTTTTATTTTATTTACAATATCATGTTCATAGAAAATTCTAGTTTGCTTTATAGCATTTTTAAAAGCTTTGCTATCTGAACTTCCATGAGCTTTAATACAAATACCTTCTACACCTAAAAATGGTGCGCCACCATACTCTTTATAGTCATATTTTTTCTTTATTGAAGTAAACACAGGTTTTAAAAATAAGCCTCCAATTTTTGATATAGTTGAAGCCATAATTTCATCTTTAATTGTCTTTAATAAAGTTCCTGCTACTCCCTCATACATTTTTAATATAGTGTTTCCTACAAAGCCATCACAAACGAGAACATTTACATCTCCAGTAGGAACTTCTCTTGGTTCAACGTTTCCAACAAAGTTTAAATCACTTTCCTTTAATAACTTATATGTTGCCTTAGTAAGTTCATTTCCCTTTTCTTCTTCTTCTCCTATATTAACAAGTCCTACTGTTGGATTCTTTTGTCCTAATATATTTTCAAAATATATTTTTCCCATAACTCCAAATTGCTTTAAATATTGAGGTTTACAATCTACATTAGCTCCTGCATCTATAATCATAAATGCTCCATTTTTCCCAGGCATAACTGGCCCTATAGCAGGTCTTTCTATCCCTTTAATTCTTCCTATAATTAAAGTACAACCGGCTAAAAAAGCTCCTGTGCTACCTGCTGAAATTATAGCATCACATTCTTTATTTTTAACAAGATTTAAAGCCTTTACTATACTTGAATCTTTCTTTTTACGTAGTGCCATAACTGGATGTTCATTTGTAGTTATTACTTCTGTTGCATTAATTATTTGTATTCTGTTTTTGTCATATTCATGTTTAGAAAGCTCGTTCTTTATACTTTCTTCTGGTCCAGTAATATAAATTTCTATATCATTAAACTCTTTTAAAGCTTTGATACATCCTTCAACTACAGCCTTTGGAGCATTATCTCCACCCATGCCATCAATTGCAATCTTCATAATAACTCCCCTTTTTTTCTTTTAAATATAAAGAAAAGAAAGTCTGACGACTTTCTTTATTTTTCAGAAGCAACAACTTCCTTACCTTTGTAATATCCACAGCTTTTGCAAACTCTGTGAGCAAGCTTCATTTCGTGGCATTGTGGACATTCAACAATACCTGGTAAGCTTAACTTGAAGTTTTGAGCTCTTCTTGCATCTCTTCTAGCTCTATATGTCTTTCTTGCAGGATTTCCCATTATTACACCTCCTTAAATCAGCTAAACAAATCTTTAAGTTTTGCCAGTCTTATGTCTACATCTCCATTATCACAATTACAATTAGCTTTGTTTAGATTTGTACCACATTGCTGACAAAGACCTTTGCAGTTTTCACTACATAGTCTTTTAATAGGCAAGGTTGATATTATATTTTTTACAATAGTATCAGTGATATCAAGTGTATCACCTAAAACTAAGGCAACATCGTCACCTAAGTCTTTACTTGTATTATTTGTAAACTTATCCTCTACCTCTAAATCAATAGGTAAAGAAAAGTTTTCTAAGCATCTTGAACAAGTTAATTCTAATAAAGTATTAACTTTAGCCTTTAAAATTATTATACTATCATGTACTCTAACTTCACCAATAACCTTAATAGGTTTTAGTGGAACTATTTCTTCTCCATCAAGTTTGATAGAGTCCATTGTGAATTCATAATCAAATTTCTTTGCATTTAAATAGTTATCTGAGAAATCTATTACCATCTTTAGCGAATTCACACTCCTTAAAAAATCTTATATTTACTGACAACACAATTTATTATATAAACTACCATTTTAAAAGTCAAGCAATTTATATAATATTATTTTTGAATTAAATCTAAAGTTTCTTTAGCAATCATTAATTCTTCATTAGTTGGAATTACAAATACTTTAACTTTTGAATCCTTTGTGCTAAGCTCAGCAAAGTCACCTACTGTTGCTTTGTTCACTTCTTCATCAATCTTAACACCCATGAATTCTAAATCTCTACAAACAATTCCTCTGCTGTAAAAATCATTTTCTCCAACTCCAGCTGTAAATACTATACAATCTAATCCCTTCATAGCTACAGCATAAGATCCTATATATTGCTCAATTCTATAAGTTAACATATCAACTGCTAATTTAGCTCTTTCATTACCATCCCAAGCAGCTTGCTTTATATCTCTAAAGTCACTGCTTAAACCTGATATTCCAATTAAACCTGATTTTTTATTTAATATGTCATTAACTTCATCTGGTGAACAGTTTAATTCTTTCATTAAATATGTTACAACTGCTGGATCTAAGCTTCCTGATCTAGTTCCCATAACTAAACCATCTAATGGAGTAAAGCCCATTGAAGTGTCTACTGATTTTCCTCCATCTACAGCTGTACAGCTTGAACCATTTCCAATATGACAAGTAACCATTTTTAAATCTTTTATATCTTTTCCCATTGCTTCTGCTGCTTTTTGAGAAACATATTTATGTGAAGTTCCATGGAATCCATATTTTCTTATTTGATGTTCTTTATAAAACTCATATGGTAATGCATACATATATGCTTTTTCTGGCATAGTTTGATGGAAAGCTGTATCAAAAACAACTACCATTGGTGTATTTGGCATAAGAGTTTTACATGCATTTATACCTATTATATTAGCTGGATTGTGAAGTGGAGCAAGTTTTGCACAAGCTTCTAATTCTTTCATAACTTCATCATTAACTATAACTGATTTTGAATATTTTTCTCCACCATGTACTACTCTGTGACCAACAGCTGAAATTTCATCCATTGATTTTATAACCCCATGATTTTCGTCTATAAGAGCTTCTAAAACTAATTTTATAGCATCCTTATGATCCTTCATAGGCTCTTCTTGTACAAATTTATCGCCCTTAGCTTTATGAGTTAGTATTGATCCTTCAATTCCTATTCTCTCTACTAATCCCTTTGCTAAAACTGCTTCATTTTCCATTTTTATAAGTTGATATTTTAAAGATGAGCTTCCGCAATTTATTACTAAAATATTCATTATTATATTCCTCCCCAAAATAACAATTTTTATTTAGATTGTGCTTGTGCTTGAACTGCTGTTAATGCAACAACATTTACTATATCATCTGAGCTACAACCTCTTGATAAATCATTTATTGGTTTTGCAAAACCTTGACAAACTGGTCCTATAGCTTCTGCATTTGCAAATCTTTGTACTAATTTATATCCTATGTTTCCAGCTTGTAAATCTGGGAAAACTAATACATTTGCATTACCTGCTACTGGGCTTTTTGGTGCTTTTTGATCTGCTACTTTTTGTACTATAGCAGCATCTAGTTGCATTTCTCCATCTATTAATAAGTCTGGTCTAAGTTCTTTTGCTTTTTCTGTTGCTGTTCTTACTTTGTCAACTAATTCATGATCAGCACTTCCCATTGTTGAGAATGAAAGCATTGCAACCTTAGGCTCCATATTACATAATTGTTTTGCAGTATCAGCTGTAGCTATTGCTATTGATGCTAATTGATCTGCTGTTGGATTTGGATTAACTGCACAGTCTGAGAATAATAACATACCTTCCTTACCATATTTAGAACCTGGTACCATCATTATAAAGAAACTTGATACTACAGATACTCCTGGTGCAGTTTTTATAATTTGAAGTCCTGGTCTTAAAAGATCTCCAGTTGTATGAACTGCTCCTGAAACCATACCATCTGCATCATCTAGTTTTACCATCATTGTACCAAAGTATAAAGGATCCTTTACTATTTTCTCTGCTTTTTCTAAAGTCATTCCTTTTTTCTTTCTTAACTCATAGAATGCATTTATATACTTTGGAAGATTTTCTGATTTATTTGGATCTTCAATTGTTATACCTTCTAAGTTTACACCTAAAGATTTAGCTTTTTTTTCTATTTCTTCTTTATCCCCTACTAAAATTAAATCAGCAAGTCCCTCTTTTTCTATCTTTTCAGCTGCTATTAAAGTTCTCTCTTCATCACCTTCTGGAAGAACAATCCTCTTTTTATTAGCTTTAGCTGCCTTCCATATTTGTTTCATTAATTCCATGTTCATTTCTCCTTTCAATAGATGTCAAAATATCTACCTACATATATTAATATACTCCTAAAACAACATAAATTTCAACAAGAAAAAGTTAAAATCCTTTTTGTTCTTATTTTCTATTTTTTCATACAATTAAGAAAAAAGTTTTTTATTTATCTTTTTATTAAATTCTTGTATGATATCCTTATAGTAAGTTTAAGGAGGTTAAAAATGAAAGTAGTTGGCATAATAACTGAATATAATCCTTTTCACAATGGTCATAAACTTCATCTAAAAAAAAGCTTAAATCTATCAGAAGCTGATGCTGTTATATGTATAATGAGTGGAAATTTTATGCAAAGAGGTATCCCATCTCTTGTTGATAAATGGACCCGAACTTCTATGGCTTTATCTAACGGCGTTGATTTAGTTTTAGAACTTCCTTCAATATTTGCAACTTCTTCAGCAGAGTTTTTTGCCAAAGGAGCTGTGTCAATTTTAAACTCTCTAGGGGTAGTTGATTCTTTATGTTTTGGAAGTGAACTTGGAGATATTAAAAACTTAAAACTTATAAGTAATGTTCTTTTAGAGGAACCTTCCTTTTTTAAAGAATCCTTAAAAAATTATTGTAAGGAAGGTCTTCCCTTCCATAAAGCTAGAAGTTTAGCTTTAAGTGATTATTTTAAAGAAAAAAATCAATTAATTGAAGATATAGATATTATTTTGAATTCTTCAAATAATATTTTAGGCATGGAGTATATAAAAAACCTTCTAAAACTAAATTCTTCAATAAAACCTTTAACAATAAAAAGAGAAGGTTCTGACTATAACGAAAAACTTTTACAAAGTAAAACTGCTAGTGCAACAGCTATTAGAGAGGCTTGTTTAAAAAATAACGATATATCTTCTATTCATGATTTTATACCATATGAAAGTTATAATATTTTAAAAAACTTTTTAAACGAAGGAAATTATTTTACCGATCCTAACTCTATGTTTCCTTTTATAAGATATAATTTATTAGTTAATTCAGATGCCTTAAAATTCATTCCTGAAGTTTCCGAAGGATTAGATAATAGAATTTTAAAAAGTTTATGGAGTTCCTCTTCTTTAGATGAACTTATTTTAAAAATAAAATCTAAAAGATATACCTATACTAGAATAAACAGAATCCTTTGTAGTATTTTTATAGGAACTTATGATTTTAATATTTTAAACCTTAGAGATACTTCTCCTTCCTATGGAAGGGTTTTAGGATTAAATAAAAAAGGCAGTAAAATTTTAAAGGCAATTAAAAACAAAGGTAATATAAATCTTATTACAAAGGTTCCATCTAAGGTAGAAGATTCTATGTTAAAGCTAGATATACAATCAACTAATGCCTACAGTTTAATTTCTAGCAATATAAATTTTAATGATGATTACTTTAAAAGTCCTATAATTTTTAAGTAAAGTCATAATATTTAAAAAGCACATATATAAATACAATATACAGTTTAGGGGGATTGATAAAATGTATGGTATCTATATTTTGTGCTTTTTAATTATATTTTTAGTTATTATTCTTGGAAAACAAATGAAAGAAAGAGGAATAAATATAAACACCTTTGCAACTATTATTTTAACTATAATAATTTTATATTTTATATTATCACCAGACCAATGTATAAAGGCTTCAATAAAAGGCGCTGATCTTTTTGTAAATTCTATACTTCCATCTCTATTTCCATTTATGGTTATATGTAATATGCTTATGCACTTTAATGGAATAAATATATACTCTAAAATAATAGGACCTATAATCTGTAAGCCTTTAAGACTTTCTAAAGCTTCTAGTTTTGCTATAGTTGCAAGTTTTATTTGCGGTTATCCTTTAGGGGCTAAGTATTCTACAGATTTATATGAAAATAAATATATAGGACATGAGGAATATTCAAGATTATTAAATATAGCCTCTAATGCCGGCCCCTTATTTATAATAGGTGCCATAGGAAGTTCAATGCTTGGTAATGCCACTTTTGGCTACATAATCCTTGCTGCTAATTATATTTCTGCAATTATTATAGGAATTTTAACAATAAAAAAGAGAAGTCCTTTATCTTCAGAACTTCCTCCTATGATAGACAAAAAAGAAAAAAATATTGGGGAGATATTAAAGCTATCTATAACTGATGCTTTAACTGGTACATTAACTGTTGGTGGATATGTTATATTTTTCTCGTTATTAATAACTATAATTAAAGATAACAATTTATCTAAAATGTTATTTAACTATAATATAGAAAACTTTGAATCCATAAAAGGCATATTACTAGGTAGTATTGATCTTACCAACGGAGCAAACTTAATAGCCACTTCTCAGTTAGATTTAACATTAAAATTATGTATTTTAAGTTTTATCTGTTCTTTTGGTAGCTTTTCGGTTTTAGCTCAAGTTAATTCATTCGTGTACAAGCATAATATATCAATGATAAAATATTTACTATTTAAAATACTACAAGGAGTAATTTCCGTTATTATTTGTTATATAATATGCCTATTTACTTTAAACTCTATAGAAACCTTTAATACTGGAGTAACATTAACTAGTTTTTCTTATTTTATTCCTACATTAATAATACTAGTATTATCTTCTATATTTTTATTATTAGATAAACTATTTCATCTTTCTTAACTCCTGAATATTTTCTCTTATTGAAGTTGATGTAGTATTTAAATCTTTTGTTAGATTTTCTGCAAAATTTTCAACATTTGTTTTTACTTGATCTAATAATTCTGCTGTCTTTAGCTCTACTTGTTTTTCCAATTGACTTACTACTTCATCTGCATAATCTCTTGCCCCAAGTCTCATAAGTTTAGCATCTCTTTGAGCTAATGTTATGATTTCTTGGGCTTTTATTTCAGCTTCTTTAACTATATCATGGTTATCAACTTGTTTTTTTACAAGATCCTTTGTTTGTTCTTTATAAACTTCATATTCCTTTTGAGCTTCTCCTAGAATTCTATCTTTTTCATTCATAATCCACTGAGCTTTTTTAAGTTCTTCCGGTAAATAGTTAATAACTTGGTCGATAACCTCAAGAATTTCTTTCTTATCAACAACAACTTTACCTGTTATAGGTACCTTTGATGCTCCTTCTATAATATCTTGGAGATATTCTAATAATTCTATTACATTAACTTCCATTTCTAATACCCCCCATTACTGGCTTTTAATTTTGCTAATTACATCTGGAATTATCTCCTCTGGCACCAATCCTTCTATACTACCACCAAATTTTGCAATTTGCTTTACAGCTGATGAGCTTATATATGAATATTCTGTATTAGTCATCATAAATACTGTATCTATTTTAGGATCTAATTTTTTATTAATTAGTGCCATCTGCATCTCATATTCAAAATCTGCAACAGATCTTAAACCTTTTAAAATTATAGTAGCATTTTTATCTCTCATTAAATCTATTAATAATCCACTATGACTTTCTACGGTAACATTTTCCAAACCCTTTATTAACTTTTTTATAAGATCTACCCTTTCTTCATAGTGAAACAATCCTTTTTTATCTATATTTACCATAACTGCAACTATAACCTTATCGAAAGCTTTCGCACCTCTTTTTATAATGTCTAAATGCCCATTTGTAATAGGATCAAAACTTCCAGGGTAAACAGCAATTTTCATTTTATTTTAGTCCTCCTCAATTCTGTAAAAGCATACTGTAGTATTTCCATACTTTCTTGTATCATATAGTTTAATTTTTTCAGTACCTTGAAAAATTTCTTCACTTGTATCTATCTTAGTAACTATAATACCATCCTCTTGAAGTATATTTCTATCTTCAATTATTTTTACTGCTTCCGGAATCATATCTTTTAAATATGGAGGATCTATAAATATTACATCAAATTTCTTTCCTTTATCAGCCAAACTTTTTAATGCTGAATATGCATCTGTATGTAAAGCATGACAAAAATCTTGAAATTTTAGATTTTCTATATTCTTCTTTAAGTTTGGGAAAGTAACTGGACTTTTATCTACTAAAAATACTTCCTTTGCACCTCTACTTGCAGCCTCTAGTCCTAGGCTTCCAGTACCTGCAAATACATCTATTACAGTTGCATCTGGAATATATCCTTGAATTATACTAAACATTGATTCTTTTACTCTATCTAAAGTAGGTCTTGTTTCATAAGTATCTGGTGAAAGAAGCTTTCTTCCCCTTGCTTTTCCTGCGATTATTCTCATCTATTATTCCTCCTTTTTCTACTCATAACATTTTACCATAATACTTATTATGGTACAATTACTAATTAAAACATATGAATTTACTACTTCTTTCTAATGTCTTTATTACTTCTTCTAAAAACTTTTTATTTTCTTTTAAATCACTATATACAATTTCATTAGCTTCTCTACTACATATCTTAAGAATTTCTATATCTTCATATAAATCAGCTAAAATAAGACCATCTTCTCCATGTTGCCTTAATCCAAACATATCTCCTGTTCCTCTTAATTTTAAGTCCTGCTCTGCTATAAAAAATCCATCATTACTTTCAGTCATAATTTCCATTCTTCTTTTTGTAACTTTATTTTTAGCATTTCCAATTAAAATACAATAAGATTGATATTCACCTCTTCCAACTCTTCCTCTCAATTGATGGAGCTGAGATAATCCAAATCTTTCTGCATTCTCAATTATCATAACGCTAGCATTAGGTACATTAACTCCTACCTCTATTACTGTAGTAGATATTATAGCTTTTATTTTTCCCTCTTTAAAATCCCTTATAATTTCTTCCTTTTCTTTAGCTTTCATTTTTCCATGAAGAATAGCTACTTCAATATTTTTAAACTGATTTTCTTTAAGATTTTCATAAAGCTTTTCTACAGAATTTAATTGTAATTTTTCTCCTTCTTCAATAAGAGGACATACTATATAAACCTGTCGGCCTTTATTTATCTCATTTAATGCAAAGCTATAAGCTCTATGTTTATTTTTTTCTTCAAAGAATTTAGTTTCTATAGCTTTTCTTCCTGGGGGCAGTTTATCTATTACAGATACATCTAAATCTCCATAAATGTATAAAGCTAATGTTCTTGGTATAGGTGTTGCAGTCATAACTAAAACATCTGCAAATTTATTTTTATTTATAAGCTTACTTCTTTGCTCAACTCCAAATCTATGCTGTTCATCGGTAATTACAAGTCCTAATTTTTTAAATTCAACATCTTCTTGAATAATTGCGTGAGTTCCTATTATAACTACTGGAACTCCAGTACTTATTTTTTCTTTTATTCTTTTTTTCTCAGAAGCCTTTGTACTTCCTACTAAAAACTCTATATCTACATCAAATTCCTTAAATAATTTTTTGCATTCTAAATAATGTTGATTCGCTAAAATTTCTGTAGGAGCCATCATAGCTACTTGATATCCATTTTTATAAACATTAAATAAAGCAATTAAAGCTACTATAGTTTTACCACTTCCTACATCTCCTTGAACTAACCTATTCATATTAAATGGCTTTTTTTCATCTATTAAAATTTCTCTTATTACTTTATTTTGAGCCTCTGTTAAAGCAAAGGGAATTTTATTTTTTAAATCTATAAGTTCCTCTGATATTTTAAAAGGAATTCCATTAGATTTATTTTTAAATTCTTTTTTTAATGCCATAAGCTTCATTGAATAGATAAAAAGTTCTTGAAATTTAAGCCTTTTTATAGAATAAAGAAGTGATTCTTTATCTTTTGGAAAATGTATATTTCTAATTGCTCTATCTAAATCCATAAGATTATATTTTCCAATTAAGTCTTTAGGTAAATTCTCTTCTATATTTACAGTATCTAAAATATTATTTATAAGCTTTGATAATATTTTATTAGTTAGTTCATTTTTAAGAGCATATTTAGGAATAATATCACTATCTAATGCTTCTTTACATGCACATATAGGATTAATAACTTCTATATGATTTTTCTCCATTTTAAACTTCCCTAAAAGATTATAACTTTCCCCAATTCTAAAATTTTTTATAATATAAGGTTGATTAAACCATTTCCCTAAAACTATTTTTTCCCCGCAGATAAATTTTATAGTAGTTAAGGTTTTTCTTGTCTTTGTTTTAATAGTTCCCTCAAAGGATAAAAGTTTGCAATTTAGTATTCTTTTTTCTTTTTCATCTATTTCTACTAGAGAACTATCCCCATTTATATACTCATAATCCTTTGGAAAATATAATAATAAATCTAATACAGTAAATATTCCTGCTTTATTTAATTTATCTAAAAGTTTAGGGCCAACTCCCTTTAAAATACTAACTTCACTATTAATGTTCAAATAATCACCTACCTTTTCCTTTGTAAAATTATAAGAATATTATATCTATTAATAATAAAAAAAGCGACTAAGTCGCTTTTAATTTTTCATAAAATTTTTTATTCTACAGACATTATAAAATAATAAAGTGGTTGTTCCCCTTTATAACATTGAATATCTAAGTCACTATATTTTTCTTCTATTTTTTCCTTAAATTCTTCAACTTCTTCATCATTACAATCTTTTCCATAAAGTATAGTTATAAGTTCACTATCTTCATCTACCATTTTTTCGATTAAAGTTTCAGCAACATTAAATTTATCTTCTCCTACCTCTTTAATCTTTCCTTCTAATAATCCTAGAATATTACCTTCTTTTATTTCTTTTCCATCAACTTCTGTGTCACGGACTGCATAAGTTACACTACCAGTTTTAACCATATCAATAGCTTCTTTTAACTCTTTTTCATTTTCAGAAACTTCATTTTCTGGATTGAACATAGTTATGCAAGTAATACCTTGAGGTATTGTTTTAGTTGGTATAACTCTTACATCCTTATCTGAAATTTCTGCTGCTTGATTAGCTGCCATTACTATATTTTTATTGTTTGGAAGTACAAATATATGCTCTGCATTTAAACTCTCTATGCATTTCATTATATCTTCTGTACTTGGATTCATTGTTTGACCACCTTCTATAACATAGTCAACACCTAAATCTTTAAATATATTTTTAATTCCTTCTCCCATAGCAACAGCTATAAAAGCATATTTTTTAGGTTCATTATCTTCTACTGTATCTACAGTTTCTTCTTCATTATTATAGGCCCCATCCATTATAAGGCTTCTATGTTCTTCTCTCATATTATCAATTTTTATTTTTGATAACTCTCCTATTTTAACTGCTCTACTTAAAACTTCTCCTGGATCATTTGTATGAATATGAACCTTTATTACATCATCATATCCTACAACTATCATAGAGTCTCCTAAAGATTCTATACTGTTTTTAAATTGATTTGCATAAGATGCATCACCTAAAATTATAAATTCTGTACAATATCCGAATTTAATATCACATTCTTCAACATTACCTTTAGAAACTTTGCTTTCTCCTTTAGATTTAAAGTCTTGGATTGTAAAATCCACTCCTTCTTCTAAAGCTTGCTCCATTCCCTTTAATATGATTAATAATCCCATTCCACCAGAATCTACTACCCTTGCCTTTTTAAGTGCTGGTAACATTTCTGGAGTTTTATCTAACATTATCTTACTTTCAACACAAACTTCTTCCATAAGTTCTACGATATTTTCTTTATTAGATTTTACAGCAGTTTCAGCTGCAGCTCTTATAATTGTAAGAATTGTCCCTTCAGTAGGTCTCATTACTGCTTTATAAGCAGCCTTACACCCTTCTTCTAACCCATGAGCAAATTCTTTACTTGTAACCTCTTCTTTATCTTCTAGTCCTTTAGATATTCCTCTAAGAATTTGAGATAAAATAACTCCAGAGTTTCCTCTAGCTCCCATTAAAGCACCTTTAGCAAGTTTTTTGGAAATTTCTGCTACTGTACTATTTTGCATGCCTTCAATTTCTCTTACTGCTGCTTTAAAAGTCATTGACATATTAGTTCCTGTGTCTCCATCTGGCACAGGGAAAACATTTAAAGAATTAACAAAATCGCTTTCTTCTTCTAATCTATTACTAGCATTTACAACCATGTTATAAAAATGCTTTCCATTTATTTTAGTATATTCCATCGGAAACTCCCTCCTAGACTCTAACTGCTTGAACATTTACAGTAATTGCTGACACAGATAATCCTGTATAGCTTTCCACATTATACTTAACTTTTTGAATAATATTATTAGCTATAACTGATATTTTAGCACCATATTCAACCATTACAAATAACTCTATATTTAATTTATTTTCATTAAAATTTATTTTAACGCCTTTACTTAAGTTCTCTACTCTCATTAATTCCCAAAAACCTTCAGTTGCGTTTTTTGAAACCATTCCGACAACTCCATAACATTCCATTGTAGCTAATCCAACTATCTTAGCTAACACTTCATCAGAATAATTTATATTACCATTTGCATTTGAAAATCCCATCATGGCTATTCCTCCTTGATTTATCCATATACTATATTCTATATTAATTAATAATAATATTCAAGCAAATACCTTTATGATATTTATTAATTTCATAATAAGAAAATTTTATATTTTACTTGCATAATCTATATATTCTATGATAAAATATTATTTGTCCTATTGAAGAGTAGATCTTCACAGCAAGGAGGTGTTTTCAGATGGCAAGAAGATGCGATGTATGCAACAAAGGCGTTGTATCAGGAGTACAATACAGCCACTCACATAGACAATCTAAGAGAAAGTGGGCTCCAAACATAAAGAAAGTTAAAGCTATAGTTAACGGAACTCCAAAAACTGTTCACGTATGTACTAGATGCTTACGTTCAGGTAAAGTTCAAAGAGCTATATAATAGTTTTACTAAATGCAGTTGTGTAATTTACAATTGCATTTTTTCTTTTAAAAAAAACAATAAAATACTTTAACTTTTATTAAAACATAAAATTCATTAAAATAAATATAAAGAAAGCTACAGAAATTATATTCTGTAGCTTTTAAAATTTTAGAAGATATATAATCTAGCAATACCATTACTTTTAATATTTTTTGCTATTTTATGTATATCTACTTTTTCTTTCTTACAAAAAGTTTTACAATACACGAAATAGCCTTTGGAACTTTAATAGCAAAAATTTTCATATTTCTTCTTCCCCCAAACTTTTTAACTCTCACTTATTGAATAACCAATTAATGCAATTATTACTCCTAATGCTACTAAATAAAATTTACTACAAAAAACATTTAAAATAATTAGAAATGCCCCTAAACTTAATATTAGTTTTAAAAATTTACTTTTTTTACTGAAACATAAAAATCACCAATAAGTTGCTTTAATACATATTATGCAAAAACAGCTTATTAGTGACTTATAAATTAATCTCTTGAGTAAACTACCATTATAATACCTTCTTCAAAGGTTATTTCTATATCTTCATTTAAAAACTCATTAGATATAGCTCTAGATTCCCCTAAATGTAAATCATAATCATAAAGACTATATTTAGCTTTTCTTATATTAAATTTTTTAACAATATCACAGTAAGCATGAAATGATATTGTTTGTCCATAAGTTCCCTTTAAGTTTATAGGCTTATTAGTTAGAAATATAATATTATTATTATCCTTTATATAAGCTTTTATATTTTTATCTAAGGCCTTCTTTAAAAGTCCTATATTTCCAAAGGCATGATCTAACCTACTACCTGTAACTCCTAACAAAACAATTTCCTTTACCCCTTTTTCTAAAGCTTTATTAAAAGCTATTTCAGAATCTGTAAAATCTTTCTCAGGATTAAACTTAACTAAATTAAAATCTTTTAAACTTTCCTTAAATTCTTCCCCTATAGAATCAAAATCTCCTACTACTAAATCAGGCTTTATATTATTTTTTATAAATACTTCTGCTCCCCTATCTGCAGCTATTAAATATTGAGCTTTTTTAACTTCATCTAAAAACATCTTATTACTTGGTTTATATCCACCTGATACTATTAAAGCTCTCATTTAAACCCCTCTTTTCAAAGCCTCTATATTTTTCTCTATTTCATTATTTTTAAATACAGCTGAACCTGCTACTATAACATTTGCTCCCGCTTTTACTACTTCTTTTATATTACCTTGTCCAATTCCTCCATCTACTTGTATAAGCATATCTTCTCTACCTATTTTTTCACACATATCCTTTATTCTTTTAATTTTATCTAAAGAATAAGGAATAAACTTTTGTCCTCCAAAGCCTGGATTAACAGACATTATAAGAACCATATCTAAACTTTCCAATATATTTTCTAAAACTTCAACTGGTGTTCCTGGATTTAAAGCAACTCCTACTTTAACTCCTTTACTTTTTATATAATTTATAGTTCTATCTATATGTCTATCTGCCTCATAATGAATTGTTATAAGATCTGCTCCACATTCTATAAATTCATCTATGTATCTTGAAGGTTCTTCTATCATTAAATGAACATCAAAAACCTTGTCTGTATATTTTCTAATTGCTTTTATAATAGGAAATCCAAAGGATATATTAGGAACAAAGGCTCCATCCATTACATCTATGTGAATAAATTCTGCCCCTCCCTTATCTACTCTTTCTATTTGTTCTCCTAATTTTGCAAAATCTGCTGATAATATTGATGGTGCAATTTTTACCATTTATTTTTCCTCCTATTTATTATTTCTTCTAAAGTTTTTATATAAAAATCATATCTATTAGAATTTATTTTTCCTTGTTCTACTGCTTCTTTAACTGCACAGCCAGGCTCTTTATAGTGATTACATCCATTAAACTTACATTTTCCATTATAATCATTAAATTCTGGAAAACAATACTTTAGTTGATCCTTATCTATAAAATTAATATCAATAGTTGAAAAACCTGGAGTATCTACTAAATATCCATTTTTTATTTCTATGAGTTCACTATGTCTTGTAGTATGTTTACCTCTTCCTATTTTATCACTAACTTTACCAGTTTCCATATGGTCTTTTCCAGTTAACATATTTATAAGAGTAGATTTTCCAACCCCTGAAGGACCACAAAGCACTGTAGTTTGATTTTCTAACCTATTAAAAAGGGTTTCAATTCCTTCACCAGTTTTAGCATTTATAAATAATACTTCATATCCTATATCATTTATTTTCCTTTTAACTTCTAATTTTTCTTCCTCTGTACATAAATCTATTTTATTTAAACACACTATAGCATGTATATTACTATTTTCACATAACACTAAAAATCTATTTAATAAATCATAGTTTATATCAGGATTTTTTATAGCAAATACTACATAAGCTTGAGTTACGTTGGAAACAGTTGGTCTTATAAGTTCACTGTTTCTATCTAATATCTTTTCTATAACTCCTTTATCTTTATCTAAAGAAATCTCTACATAATCTCCTACCATAGGTTTCATTGAGTTATGTCTAAATTTCCCTCTAGCTTTACATTCAATTATTCTATCTTCTACCTTTATATAGTAAAAGCCTCCTATTCCCTTTATAATTCTTCCTGTCATAATTCCTCCAATTAAAAATTCTTATA
The DNA here is from genome assembly GCF_900129365.1 of Clostridium fallax. Classification (GTDB taxonomy): domain Bacteria; phylum Bacillota; class Clostridia; order Clostridiales; family Clostridiaceae; genus Clostridium_AH; species Clostridium_AH fallax. The sequence continues at coordinate 9,166 of NZ_FQVM01000006.1, read as the reverse complement.
TACTTATAATAAACAAAATAAATATAATAATGCAACATTATATTTATTTATTAAAGAACTTTATTTCTTTATATCTATACTTTACTAAAAAAGCAGCTAATTTTCTAAAATTAGCTGCTTTTAATTTTATTAATTAACTTTTTTTATCGTTACTAGAACGAGGGTCTGGATGAGTTCCTTCATCTTTTGGAGGTTGTGCCTTTGGCTTTTCTAATGTAACAACTACAGAACCGCCTTCTTCAACTTCTTGAGGACTAACATTTGTTACTTTAGCACTACTCATTTCTCCTTGATTTTGTGCAAAATCTCCAGCATTTTGAACATTTACACTTATCTTTTTATCTTTTCCCCAGTTTTGAGCTTCTCCATAAGATTTGCCAACTAATTCGTTAGCATTATATTTTTTCTTTTCTGGTTCTTTATAGGTATAATAATAAACAGTTATTGTACTTCCTTGTTTTAAATCATAACCAGCACCTGGATCTTGCTTATAGATTTTTCCATTTAAATCTTTTTTATCACCTTCACTAGTTACAGTTTCTACCTGTTTCATTTGGAATTTCAAACTATCTAAAAGTGTTTTAGCATCATTTAAAGTTTTTCCAGATAAATCTGGTACATTAGAAGTTTTAATTTCTTGTCCTTTACTTACTACAACATCTATCTTATCTGATTTTTTAACTTCTGAATCAGATTCAGGACTTTGCTTTATTATTGTGCCTTTAGTTTTACTGCTAAATTCTTCACTAACATTTCCTAATTGTAATCCGTAGGTAGCTAACATATTCTTAGCATCTTTTACTGTCATTCCTTGTAAGTTTGGTACTTTAAGCTTTTCACCACCACCACTTACAATAACTCTTATTTCAGCTTTTTCTTTAACTTTACTGCCTGCTTCTGGAAACATCTCAAGAACAGTTCCTTCTTCTTTGTCACTTTCCTTTTGTCCAGCCTCAACAAATATTAATCCTGCAGACTCTATAATTTTCTTCGCTTCATCTTTGCTTTTACCTACTACATCAGGAACTGATATTTCCTTTACCTTTTCTGAGGAACCTTTAGTAAACATATAAGCGGCTCCCCCACCTAAAGCTAAAACTAATATAGCAATTAAAGCAAATATAACTTTATTTAATATCTTATTCTTTTTTGAAGAACTAGATTTTTTATTTTCATCTTCATCATCCTCATAATCTTCATCATCGTCGTCATCATAGTCTTCCTCCTCATCATCTTCATCAGGAGGCACATTTACAGGAGCCATGATCCTTGTATGATCTTCATCATCCTTTAATTTATTACTTCCTATAACAGTATCTGGATCATCTTTTATTTTTTGAAGATCATTAATTAATTCCTTTGCATTTTGATATCTTTTTATAGGCTCTTTATTCATAGCCTTAAGTATTAACTGATTTAAACTTTCTGGTATTTTTGAATTAATATCCTTTGGCGGAATAGGATTTTCTTGTATATGTTTTAAAGCAATTGTAACTGGAGTATCCCCATCAAAAGGAACCTTTCCTGTAACCATTTCATATAAAACTACTCCTAAAGAATATAAATCCGTTCTACAATCTATATAACTTCCTTTTGCCTGCTCTGGTGAAAAATAATGAGCAGATCCCATAACGCTATTAGTATATTGTATTGTAGTAGAATTGGTAGATTTTGCTATACCAAAATCAGTAACTTTAACTACACCTTCATCAGTTACTAAAATATTATGAGGTTTTATATCTCTATGAATTATATTATTTTTGTGGGCACATTCTAATGCATTTGCTACCTTTATAGCTATATTAACTGCTACATCATAAGGAAGCTTTCCTTGTTCATTTATTATAGTTTTTAAAGTCTTACCCTTTACGTATTCCATAACTATATAATGAATATCTTCATTTTGAGTACCTACATCAAGGACATTAACAATATTTGCATTAGATAAATTAGCAATAGCTGTAGCCTCTCTTTTAAATCTATCAACTATTTCATCATTGTCTTTAAAAGAGTCTTTTAATACCTTTATTGCCACATACCTATTTAACTTATTGCACTTTGCCTTATATACATAAGACATTCCACCTTCACCTATTTTTTCTAATATCTCGTATCTATCTCCTATTATCTTCCCAATCATCTCATTCATCTACATCTCTCCTCCAAAAATCAAAACTGAGATATTATCCTTACCTCCTCTTAATTTAGCTAAATCTACAAGAGATCTACAAACTTTATTATAATCTGAAGTAGACTTTACAGCTTCTAAGATTTCTGTAATAGAAACGTCGTTAGTTAAGCCATCTGTACATAATATAAAGGTATCATATTCTTTAGGACAGTAATTATAAATATCTATATTTACAGTTGAATTAGTACCAATTGCTCTTGTAATTATATTTTTTATAGGATGAATTTTTGCTTCTTCCTCTGTTATTGAACCTGAATCAAGAAGTTCTTGAACCAAAGAGTGATCTTTAGTGATTTTTTCGATTTTATCATCTTTAATAGCTAGACAACTACTATCTCCAACATTAGCTATTTGTAATTCTTTTTTAGTTCTAAAACATGCAGTTAAAGTTGTTCCCATACCTTCTAAAGACTTTGAGGAAAGCGAGTGTTTATAAATTTTATCATTTACAAATTCAACAGATTTTTTTAAAATTTCTTCGTTATTTATTATACCATAATTAGATTTTATAAAATTCAAAATACCTTCTACAGCCATTTTACTAGCTACTTCACCGGCATTATGACCTCCCATTCCATCAGCTATGACATAAACTTCAAAATCTTTGCATTTAAAATAGTCTAAATAATCTTCATTTAACTCTCTTTTATTTCCCAAATCTGTTATTTTACCAACCATAGTTTCCCCCCTATTGATTTTGTTGTGAATTCAAGTAACTTCTTCTTAACTGTCCGCAAGCTGCATTTATATCTGATCCCATTTCTCTTCTTACTGTAACTTCAATACCGTAACTTTTTAAAATTTCTTTAAAGTCTTCTATTGTTTTATCGGAGGATTTTCTAAAGGAATTTTCTTTAATTTCATTAACTGGAATTAAATTAACATGACAAAGCATACCTTTTAAAAGTTTTGCCAAAGACTTACTATCTTCTTTAGAATCATTCACATCTTTAACTAAAGAATACTCAAATGTAACTCTTCTTTTAGTTTTCTCTATATAGTAATTACAAGCATCTAATATTTCTTTTATACTATATTTATTAGCAATAGGCATTATTTGCTTTCTTTTTTCATCGCTGAAAGCATGTAATGATATTGCTAAAGTTACTTGAGTATTTTTATCAGCAAATTCATAAATTTTAGGAACTATACCACAAGTGGAAATGGTTATATGTCTTTGACCTATATTAAGTCCATAATCTGCAGTAACAAGATCTATAAATTTATTTACATTATCATAATTATCAAAAGGTTCTCCACTTCCCATAAGGACCACATTAGAAATTCTTTCATTTAGTATTTTTTCCCCAACTAAAATTTGTGAAATAATTTCTCCTGCTGTTAAATTTCTTTTCATTCCATCTACAGTAGATGCACAAAACTTACATCCCATTCTGCAACCTACCTGTGTAGACACACATATAGAATTACCATGCTTATATTTCATAAGTACAGATTCAATTAAATTACCGTCTTCTAAAGCCAAAAGTAATTTTTTTGTGTTATCTATTTTAGATTCGTAAACTTTAACTATTTTAGGTAAAGATAAAGAAAATTTATCCTTTAATTTCTCAGTTAAAGCTTTAGGGATATTTTTCATATCATCAAAACTATCTATACCTTTATAAAGCCAACCTATAACCTGCTTTCCACGGAAAGCAGGTTCTTTGTTGGTTTTCATCCAATCTTGAAGTTCTTCTAATTTATAATCTAATATATTGTTTTTCATATTACCACCTATATTTTTTTAAGTTTTGCAATAAAGAATCCATCCATATTTTTATTAGGTAATACAGTTATAGTTTTATCATTGTTATATATTATATTATCTAGTTTTCCTACATATATATCTTCAATAACAGCATCTTTATTTTTCTTTAAAAACCACTCTATGTTATCTTCATTTTCTTCTTTATTTAAAGTACAAGTTGAATATAACATTACTCCACCTTTTTTAAGGTAGTTCCAAGCATTCTCCATAATTTGTTTTTGAATTACTATAAGCTCTTCCACATCTTTATTTGTTTTATTCCATTTTATTTCTGGCTTTTTTCTTATTATTCCTAATCCTGAACAAGGAACATCTATTAAAACTCTATCTGCAAAATTTATAAAATCACTATTTATTTTAGTTCCATCCATAATTTCTGTTTTAATATTTGAAAGACCTAGTCTTCCTGCATTTTCTTTAATAAGGTCTAGTTTATGATCATAAATATCAAAAGCATAAACCTCTCCTTTATTATTCATAAGTTCACTTATATGAGTTGTTTTTCCACCTGGAGCACTACATATATCTAATACTTTCATATCTTCTTCTAGGTCCATAAGTGGAGCCACTAACATAGCACTTTCATCTTGAACTGTTATTTTACCTTCATTAAATAAAGGATTTTTTTCTATGTTTTTGCCTCTTGAAATTTTTATAGCCTCTGGACATACTACTCCTTCTTCTACTTCATATCCAGCTTCTTCAAGTTCTGAGAATACATCGTCATAATCTCCCTTTAAACTGTTAACTCTTATTGTTACATCAGGAATAGAATTTAATCCTCTTAAAATTCTTTCTGTTTCTTCAAGGCCATATTGTTTTAAAAACTTTTGTATAATCCACTTAGGAAAAGAATATTCTATTGAAAGTTTTTCTTTAGTTCCTAAAGTTTTTATTGTTATATTATCTTTATTTCTTAAATAATTTCTTAAAACTCCATTTATAAAGCTAGTTAAAGAAGAATCTATTTCCTTTGTAAGATTTACTGCTTCATTAACTACAGCATAATCTGGAACTCTATCTAAAAACTTTATTTGATAAATTGCACTTCTTAAAATATTTATAACTTTAGGATCAATATCATCTATAGAATTTACAAAGTTTTTTATTATACTATCTATGTATAACTTATACTTTATAGTTCCATATACTATTTCTGTTACAAGAGCTTTATCTTTATCATTTAAAGAACTTTCATTTAATCTTTTTCCTAATTCTAAATTTGAATAAGTTTTTTCAAAAAATACTTTATCAAGTATTTCAACTATTATTTTTCTACTGTTCATTTAAATACCTCGCTTAATCTTCTCTATTACTGATTGCTATAAGTCTAATTAATTGTGCTATAGAAGTCAATGTAGCTGCAACATAAGTCATTGCTGCTGCATCTAATACTTTCTCTGCACCATTTATTTCTTCATTGTTTAAAATTTTCTTTGAATTTAAAATTGTTAAGGCCCTTGAAGAAGCATTATATTCTACAGGTAATGTTATTAACTGAAATATAACTACTGCTGAAAATAATATTATTCCTATTGTAAGTAGTGGTTTAATTCCTAATATTAATCCTGCAAAGAATAATATCCAAGAAAAACCTGAACCAATATTTACTATTGGCACTATAGAATTTCTTACGATAAGAGGTTTATAGCTTTCCTTATGTTGTATTGCATGACCAACCTCATGGGCTGCAACTCCAATTGATGCTACTGACTGGCTACTATAAACATCTTGTGATAATCTTAAAACTCTATTTAAAGGATCATAATGATCACTTAACCTTCCTGGTATCATTTCAATAGGAACATCATAAAGTCCTGCTCCATCTAATAACATTCTTGCCACTTGAGCACCAGTATATCCACTTATGCTTCTAACTCTACTATATTTATTAAAAGTTGAAGATACTTTACTCTGGGCCCAAATAGATATTATTAATGCTGGAATTAAATATAAAATACTAGAATCAAAACCATAGTAATACATAAATTTTCATCTCCTATTTTCCTAAAATTATAGTTTTATCCATGTCATTACCATTTAAGTATTGCTCTATAGTAAGAGGTTTTCCATTTGGAAATTGAACTTTTTTTATCAATAAAATTCCACTTCCAGTTGCAACTTCTATTCCTTTTTTAGAAACTTCTAATATAGTTCCTGGCTCTTTATCTGTTTTACCATTAGCCACTTCACTTTCATATACTTTCATAGCTTTATCTCCATATAAAGTATGAGCTATTGGCCAAGGGTTAAATCCTCTTATAAGATTATGAATTGTAAGAGCATCATCTTTCCAATTTATCTTAGCAAGATCTTTATTAATCATTGATGCATAACAAGATTTATCATCTTCTTGTTTAATAGGTGTTATTTCACCCTTCACCATTTTTTCTATTGTTTCAACTAATAAAGAACTTCCTGACTCCATAAGTTTATCATGAAGTTCACCTGCTGTCATTTCATCTGTAATTTCTATTTGATTTTTAAGAAGCATATCCCCAGTATCTAGACCTACATCCATAAGCATAGTTGTATTTCCTGATACCTTTTCTCCATTTACAATAGCCCAGTTTATAGGAGCTGCACCCCTATATTTGGGAAGAAGTGATGCATGTAGATTTATACAAGCATATTTAGGAATTTCTAAAACTTCCTTTGGTAATATTTGTCCAAAAGCTACAACTATAATAAAATCTGGCTTCATTTCTCTTAGTTTTTCAATAACTTCTGGTTCTTTTCTTATACTTATTGGCTGGTAAACTGGGATGTTATTTTCTAAAGCCACTTCCTTAACTGGTGACATAGCTAATTTTTTACCTCTTCCCTTTGGCCTATCTGGTTGAGTAAATACAGCTTTAACTCCAAACTTTTCTATTAAGCCTTTTAAAGATGGTACTGCAAAATCAGGAGTACCCATAAAAACTATATTCATATTTAATCGCTCCTTTAGTCTTGTTTTTCTACGTGGTCAACAAAAAGAATTCCATCTAAATGATCATTTTCATGACATATAGCTCTTGCTAAAAGTCCTTCTGCTGAAAGAGTAAATTCATTACCATTCATATCTAAAGCCTTAACTTTAACTCTTTCTGGTCTCTTTACCTCTCCTTGCTCTCCTGGAAGGCTTAAACATCCTTCTACATCTATTTGTTCTCCATCCTTTTCTAAGATTTCAGGATTTATAAAAACTCTAGTACCTTCACCATCATAAACATCTATTACAAATATTCTTTTTAAAATTCCTACTTGCGGTGCTGCAATTCCTACTCCATCAGCTTTGTACATAGTTTCTGCCATATCTTTTATAAGTGTTAGTATTCTTTCATTTATTTCATCTACCACTCTACATTTTTTTCTTAATATTTCATCACCATATTTTCTAATATTTCTTAATGCCATTTTTCTACCTCCTAAGTCAAACTATTAGGGTTTATATCTATACTTACCCTTATTTCATTATAAACTTCCTTTGTATTTTCATAAAGAATTTCTTTTATATTATTACCAATAATATAATCAAAGTTACCTTTAATTAATATTTGCCATCTATACATTCCATTTATTCTTTGAATTATAGCAGGACAGGGTCCTAACATTTCTAAATTCCAATTAAGAATATAAGGTTTTAATTTATTTCCTAATTTCATAGAAAAATCTATTAATTTTTTTTCATTCTCACTACTTAAATTTATAGCTAAAAACTTTTTAAAAGGTGGATATCCCATTAACCTTCTTATTTTTATCTCTTCCTCATAAAATCCTTCATAATCATTAGATATAGCATATTTTAAACTATAATGATTAGGACTATATGTTTGAACTACAGCCTCTCCTTCTTTATCTCCTCTTCCAGCTCTACCGCTAACCTGAGTTACTATCTGGAAGGTTTTTTCTGATGACCTGTAGTCAGGAAAATTTAATGAAATATCTGCAGCAATTATTCCAACTAAAGTAACATTTTTAAAATCTAACCCTTTAGCTATCATTTGAGTACCAACTAAAATATCTCCATCGCCTTTTTTAAAGCTATTATAAATCTTTTCATATGAATCTTTTTTTCTAGTAGTATCTACATCCATTCTTAATATTTTTATTTTAGGAAATAATTTTCTAAGTGTAACCTCCACCTTTTCAGTACCTGTTCCAAAGAATTTTACATATTTACTTCCACACTTTGGACATAATTTTGGTTCTTTTAAAGTTTTTCCACAATAGTGACAAACTAAAAAACCATTATTATGATAAGTCATTGCAATATCACAATGATCACATTTAAAAACATAACCACAGCTTCTACAGCTAACAAAAGTAGAATAACCTCTCCTATTTAAAAATAAGATTATTTGCTCTTTATTTTTTAATCTTTCCTCTATATAATTTTGTAGCTTTTCACTAAAAATAGATTTATTACCTAAAGAAAGCTCTTCTCTCATATCTACAATATGAATTTTAGGAAGTTTTCCACAATCTACCCTATTTTTAAGTTCTATTAAAGATATATTTCCAGTTTTAGCTTTATAATAACTTTCTATACTAGGAGTTGCAGATCCTAACACCACTTTACATCCATAAAGTTTACTTTTAAATTCTGCTATTTCCTTAGTTTGATATTTAGGATTTTGTTCAGATTTATAAGTACTTTCATGTTCTTCATCTACTACTATAAGTCCTAGATTGTTAAATGGTAGGAATATAGCAGATCTAACACCTACAACTAATTTTGCCCTTCCTGATTTCACTCTAAACCACTCATCAAATCTTTCTCCATCAGATAGCTTACTATGGAATACGGAAACATCTTTCCCAAATCTTCCTTTAAATCTTTCAATCATTTGAGGAGTAAGAGAAATTTCTGGTACTAATATCAGTGTACTTTTATCTTTCCTTAGCATCTCTTCTACTAAATTCATATATACTTCTGTTTTACCACTTCCAGTAACACCTTTAAGCAAAAAAATCTTTTCCTTAGAATTTAAAATGGTATCTACAGCTACTTTTTGCTCTTCATTTAATATTTTTTTACTATAATAAGTATATTCTCTATAATTAGCTCTATCAACTATTACCTCTTTAACTTCTAAAAATTCATTATCTATTAATTTTTTTAGGGAATAGGTAGATATATTAAATTTATTTTTAAGCTCTGCTCTAGTATAAATACCATTATTATTCTTTATAATTTCTATAATTTCTTTAAAGTTATC
>NZ_FQVM01000020.1 GCF_900129365.1 Clostridium fallax | reverse complement strand
ATCAACTCCAAGCCTAGTATCTAATAACTTGTAAATTTCTCTTTTTAAAAGATTTACCTGTGAAAAACCTCCTAACTTATTTGCTATCTGATTTAAATTGCCATTAAGTAATTAAATATTAATTTTTTAAGTATTTAAACTAATCTATAATACTTTTAAAGTAAATCTAATTATATTTTATATAAAATATGGTTTAAATAATTAGTTTACTTATATGAATTTATACTAAAATATAACCTAATTTCTTAAGCTTCTAATATAAATTTATTTATAACATGAGCTACTCCATCTTCTTCATTGGTTTTAGTTATATAGTTTGCTTTTTCTTTAAGTTCTTCAAAAGCATTACCCATAGCTACACCAAGACCTGCAAATTCTATCATATGTGTATCATTTCCTGCATCCCCAACGGTTATAACCTCTTGAGGTTTTATATTTAAATGATCACATAAAGCCTTTACTCCAGATCCCTTATTAGCTTCAGGATTTAAAAATTCACTAAAGAATGGTGCACTTCTTACCACTGTATACTTTTTAAATATATCTTGTGGTAATTTCTTTAATGCCTTCTCTAACTCTTCTGGCTCATCTACTAACATTACCTTTACTATTTCATCATTATCATTAACTTCATCTACATTTATCTCAACTACAGGTATTCCGTTTATTCTTCCCTCTAACTCTGTATATTTAGTTTTAATAGGAGTAATAAGCTTTCCATCTTTAGAAAAAGCATGCATATTAACGTCTAATTCTCTACTTAATTTATATAATTTCTTAAAATCTTCTCCTCTTAATCCTCTAGTTGTTATAATTTTTTTACTCTTAGTTTTTTGAACTTGAGAACCATTATAACATATTACATAATCATCTTCTCCATATAGTTCAAGTTCTTCTAAATATCTTTCTAACCCTTCTAAAGGTCTTCCTGAAGCTAAAACTACTTTAACTCCTTTTTCTTTTGCCTTTTTTATAGCTTCTTTTGTTTTTTCTGATATTGTTTTATCTTCTTTTAATAAAGTTCCATCCATATCTAACGCAATTAATTTGTACATAAATTTCACCTTCTCCGTTTATTTCAATAATTTATCCTATGTTTTTATATTTTAAAATTAGTTATAAAAACTTTAAAATCCCTAAATTTAGTCTAAAAACCTACAAAGATTATTTTACTTTTTTATTTTAAAATAATCAATCCTTAAAGATTCTAAAGAGTGAATATTTAAATATTTCATTTTTAAACTTTATTATAAATATTAAAATGAAAATATTTTATAAAGTGTAATTAAATTTTTAACCTATCTTAAATAAAATTTAAAAATAGTTACTACTTTATATTCCTCTTCTGCTCTTAATATAGATTGTTCTTTAAAAGCTTCATTTATTCCTATAGATGGTCTTTGAGTTTCAAAACATATTCCTCTTCTTGTTTCATTACTTCTGCCACTAGTTAAAACTTCTTTATCACCAAAGTTCGCTGTATATATTACAACTGATGGATTATCTGTAAATACATCCATACATCTACCATTTTCCTCATTCCATAATGTAACCTTAGAGTCTTTTCCATTATTTAATATCCAAGGATGATCATATCCCTTTGCAAGATTTAATTGGTAATCATCTTTATTTATATCTTGTTCTATTATCTTAAATTCTTTAAAGTCAAAAGGTGTTTTATAAACCTTTTCCTTTATTCCTTTTAAAGCATAACTATCATCTAAAGGCAAATATTCATCACTATTTATTTTTAATTTATGATTTAAAATATTCTCTTTATCTTCTCCACTTAAATTAAAATAAGAATGATTAGTCATATTAACTAAAGTATCCTTATCTGATTTACCATAATATTCTAAAGCAAGACTGTTTGAGTTATCTAATATATAATTAACTTTAACTTCTAAATTTCCAGGGAATCCTTCTTCTCCATCCCTACTCTTTAAAGATAATGTTAATTTAATCTTATGCTTCTCTTCTTTAAAGTCACCTTTCCAAAACCTTCTTGAAAATCCCTCCATTCCACCATGAAGATTGTTCACTCCATTATTTATAGGTAAATTATATGTTTTATTATTTATTGTAAATTTCCCCTTAGATATTCTACCTGCAGTTCTTCCAACTATTGCACCTAAATAAGAATCTGGTGCTTCATAACTTTTTATATCTTTAAATTTTAAAACTATATTTTCAAAATTATTATTTTTATCTGGAACTATAATATCTGTTATAATACCTCCATAATTTAATACAGATACCTTCATACCATTATCATTAGTTAAAGTATAACTAACTACATCTTTTCCTTTTATTTTTCCTACTACCTTCTCTTCAAATCTCATATTAAATAACACCTCTTTATACACTTAGTAAAATTTATTTATATAACCCATTAATTTTTACTATATTTTTTAGTAAAATTATTTATTGATTTTATTATACAAAAATATAGCAAACTTTAATATAAAAATAAATAAATTATTCTCTTAGAATTTCTTAAATAAAAACCTTTATAAATAAAACTCTAGTATACATAAAAAAATTACCTCTTCTTATGAGAGATTTTTAATCTCTCATAAGAAGAGGTAATAAGATTAGTCTTTTATTACATTAATAAAATTATTTTATATTATCAGTTTTCCAAATTTTAAAATATTTATTGCCTTGCATTTTTTCTCCTTCAAACTGATAAGTATCTATACAAACCTTTATTTTCTCAAGCTTTCCATCTGGATACACTTGCCATCCTACTTCCTTCATATCATTTGGTTTTATATCTATATTTTTTGTTTTTCCCATATAGATATCATCATTACCAAAATTAAACTTTATGCATTGATCATCTTGATTGTAGCCTATAATGCCTACTTCTATTGATTTTAATATTTTATCAGTATTATTTTTTAATGTTATATTTACTAATTGTTCACCAATACTATTTTCTGTAACCTTTAAGGATTCTATAGTTATTTCTTTTAGGTCATTATTTGCCATTGACTCTACTTTGCCTTTATCTTTTGAGTTACTTGGCTTTGCATCAACCTTAGAATTGTTTTGCATGTTTGCCATAATTACTCCAACTATAAAAAAGCCAAGAAGTACTAAAGCCCACAAAAATTTACCTTTTGTTTTTTGTGTCATAAAAACCATCCCCTAACTATTTATTTTTTTCCTTAATTTAATAATATCAAATTAAGCTAATATTTGTAATAATTACTCATTAAAGTTAAGAAAAGGTTCTTATATTTAAGATATTAGACACAACTGTATTTATTTAGTTTGCTTTTGTAAATCCTTTAAAGATTCTTCTCTCCATTGTTTGTAATATTTATTAGCAATATTCTTACTTCCTTCAAATTCATATGTATCAACACAAGCTTTTACTTCTTTTAGTTCTCCATCAGGATAAACTGTCCATCCAAGCTTTTTAGTTTCACTTGGTTGAAGATTAAGATTTTCTGCTCTACCTATGTATATATCATCATTTCCAAAGTTAAAGTTTACTGTTTTTCCATCTTTATCATAGCCTACAATACCTAAATCTACATCTTTTAATACTTTATCTGTATTGTTTTTTAATATAATAGTTATAAAATCTTCACCTGTACTATCCTTTGAAATATCTAAAGACTCTATTACTACATCCTTTGTATTTTTTACCTCTTCTTTTTCATTTTCTGATGAAGTTTTAGCATCCTTATTAGCTGTTTCTTCAGCTTTGGCTGTAATATTAGGATCTCCTTCGAATTTGGAAATAATTACTCCTCCAATAAATAATCCAACAAGTACTAATGTCCAAAGTAATCCACTTTTTGTTTTTTGTGTCATAAGATCATCTCCTAGTCTCTATTTTTAGTTATCTACATAAATAATACCAAATTTACACAATAATAAATATGATGATATTTAAAATTCAAAAAACATTTTTATAGTTTTTAAAATAGAAATAAAATTATATATTTATTCAAATATATTTCCTGTTGTGGATTTTTAAAAGACAGGGTAAAATAGTAAGAGTATATTTTAGTCTTTGTAAAAGTTAGTAAACATTTAAATTATTATTTATTTGATCTTTTACATTTTTATTTCTAGGGAAATAAATCTTATAATATAATAACTTACATTTATTTTGATAATATTTTAAGGAGGCAATTTTTGTGAGGGATTTAAGAAAAGAAATCGAAAAAAGAAGAACCTTTGCTATAATTTCCCACCCTGATGCTGGTAAAACAACATTAACTGAAAAATTTCTTTTATATGGTGGTGCTATAAGACTTGCAGGTTCTGTTAAAGCCAGAAAAGCATCAAAACACGCTGTATCTGACTGGATGGAAATTGAAAAACAAAGAGGTATTTCTGTTACTTCCTCTGTAATGCAATTTAATTATGACGGATATTGTATAAACATACTTGATACTCCTGGTCACCAAGATTTCTCTGAAGATACATATAGAACTCTTATGGCTGCTGATAGTGCAGTAATGGTTATTGATGCTGCTAAAGGGGTAGAGGCTCAAACCAGAAAACTTTTCCAAGTATGTGCTTTAAGAGGAATTCCTATATTTACTTTTGTAAACAAAATGGATAGAGAAGCTAGAGATCCTTTTGAACTTTTAGAGGATATAGAAAGTGAACTTGGAATCAAATCTTATCCAATCAATTGGCCTATAGGTTCTGGTAAAGAATTTAAAGGAGTTTACGAAAGAAATTCTAATACAATTCAAGCTTTTGATGGTGGAAACCATGGTCAAACTGAAGTTGAATCAGTAACTGGTGATCTTTCTGATCCTATATTTAAGGATTTACTTGGTGAACCTCTTCACGATAAACTTATGGAAGATATTGAACTTTTAGATTATGCCGGTGATGAATTTGATATAGAAAAAGTGAGAAAAGGAGAACTTACTCCTGTATTCTTTGGTTCTGCATTAACTAACTTTGGTGTTGAACCATTTTTAAAGGAGTTTTTAAACTTAACTTCTTCTCCACTTTCAAGAAACTCTGATATTGGAGAAATAGATACTTTTGAGGAACCATTTTCAGCCTTTGTATTTAAAATACAGGCTAACATGAATAAAGCTCATAGAGATAGAATAGCATTTATGAGAATTTGTTCTGGTAAATTCCAAAAAGGAATGGATGTTAATCATGTTCAAGGTGGTAAAAAAGTAAAACTTGCACAGCCTCAACAATTCTTAGCTCAAGATAGAGAAATTGTTGAAGAAGCTTACGCTGGAGATATAATAGGTGTATTTGATCCTGGTATATTTTCAATTGGTGATACTTTATGTGTAAACCCTAAAAAATTCAAATTTGAAGGAATTCCATCCTTCGCTCCAGAACACTTTGCAAGAGTAAGACCAGTAGATACAATGAAAAGAAAGCAATTTATAAAAGGTATTACTGAAATTGCTCAAGAAGGAGCTATTCAAGTATTTAAAGAACTTCATATAGGAATGGAAGAAATCATCGTTGGTGTTGTTGGTGTTCTTCAGTTTGAAGTTTTAGAATATAGACTTAAAAATGAATATAACGTTGATATAAAAATGGATAGACTTTCATATAGATATGTAAGATGGATAGAAAATACTGATTTAGATGTAGACTCTTTAAATCTTACATCAGATACTAAAAAGGTTAAAGATCTTAAGGATAGAAATCTTCTTATATTCCAAAATGATTGGGGTATAAGCTGGGCGTTAGAACATAATAAAGGATTAGTTCTTTCATCTATTTCTAAAGAAAATTAATTGATTCTTATAAAAAAGTGAGAAACTTTATAATTAAAGTTTCTCACTTTTAACTTTCTTATTTTTATCAAAGTTTATATGAAAATTCTTTAGAATAATAATTGTTCCTAATTGCATTTTAAAAATTATTAAAATCTTAATTAAAGTTTTTTAAATTAATTTAATTGATTTAACTAATTCATAGCTCCACTACTACTAATAGTATATCCGTCTACCATAGTATTTAAAGCCATAGCTCCTGATTCATAAAAGTAATACCAATTACCATCTATATACTGCCATCCTTTAACCATGCTACCATTACTAATTAAGTAATACCAAGTTCCTTGTATTTGTATCCAACCAGTAACCATTTTACCTAAATCACTCATATAGTACCAATTATTATTGTCTTTTATCCAACCAGTCATCATTTCTCCTGTACCATTTAGATAATACCAATTATTATTATCTTTTATCCACCCAGATAACATAGCTCCAGAATTATTTAAGTAATACCAACTACTCTTATACTGAATCCATCCCTTAGCCATAACTCCATTGCTATTTAAATAATACCATTTGCCTCCATCTTTTATCCATCCAATTTTCATTTGCCCATCACTATTCATAAAATACCAGTTTTTATCTATGAAATTCCATCCATAAACTTCTTCTCCAGATTGATTTAGATAGTACCAATTATTATTTAAATTTATCCAACCCTTTTTCATTATTCCATCTTTATTCATATAGTAAAATTTATTATTTATTTTTTTCCAACCTATTGATACTACCCCATCTTCCCCCATATAATATTTATTATTATCTATTGTGTTCCATCCTTTAGCTAACTTTCCATTCTTATAAAAATAATATTTGTAATTATCATAATTTACCCAACCAGTTTTTAATGTTCCATCATTATTCATAAGATAAACTACATCATCTATCTTATTCCATCCCTTTGCCATCTTACCATTATCTTTTAGATAGTATATTTTATTCTTATAGTCTAGCCAACCAGTCTTCATTTTACCATCTAAGTTCATATAATACATGTTTCCGTTATCTTTAATCCAACCGGTTTTCATTTCACCATTTTTATCAAAATAATATGTATCTCCATTTTTCTTAAACCATCCAGTTTTTACTGAGCCATCTTCATTCATATAATAAGTATGATTATTTATATTGTTCCATCCCCTTAATATAACTCCATTTTTATCTCCATAATACAAATTACCATAAATCTTTATCCACCCACATTGCCTTATTCCATCATTACCTAAATAATATCTATTATTATCAACATATATAAATCCTGTCTTCTTTTGTCCATCTTCATAATAATACCAATTATTATTCTCTTTTAACCACCCATTACTTGGATTACTTACTTCAAATTCATATAATCCTTGAGAGACTTTAAAAAATCTTTGACTAATAGCTAAGTAAAACTTTCCTGGAACTAAATTCTTAAAGGTATATCTTGTTATTCCATCCTTTTCATAGTCCCTTTTATTTGGCAAAATTATATTACCCATCCTATCCTTTAAAATAATTTTAAAGTCATCCTCTATGTTATATTTTTTAAATTTTACAACTAAAGATTCTTCATTTAAATCTAATTTATAATAATCTGTTTCATTTTCATACCCATTTGGATTTAATACACCATAATAATTTTCATTAAAACTTATGTAATTTGCATCACTCATTGCGTTATTAGATTCTTTCTCAAAATTATTTGTTTCTGTAAAACCTACCTTGTATGTTAAATTTATAGGATCTTCTTTTATATTTACATTAAAAAATAATCTCATATAATATGTACCTGGTTTTAATCCTATTATCCACTTTTTATGACTGCCATCTTTATTATCACAAAATATATTATTAGATTTTATATATGTTTTTGATCCAGAATCATTTTGTAAAATTAATGATGTATAGCATTCATACCCATTACCCTTTAAAGGTACTTCAATGTCTATAGTTGCAAACCCCTCATTTTTAACAGTAAACTTTGTCCATAATCGTGGTAAGCTATTCTCTATAGATAAATTATAATCTTCATTTAAATTTATCTCTTTTGCTGTAGATTTTGTACCATATTGAGGATTTAATATCTCATGTATATTATGAAAAATTCCTTTAGATTTGTTATCATAAGCAAAAACATTAGTAGATGTAAAACATACTCCAGAACATATTAATGTAATTAAAAGTATTGATTTAATCTTATTTTTTCTCATATCAACCTCTCCTAATATTCTTTAAATACCTTTTATTAATTATACCATTTATACTAATTTATGTATAATTTGTTATAAGTTTTAATTATTATAATATAAAAAATATACTTTTATATATAAAAAATAAGCTAATAGAAAGTAAAAATACTTTCTATTAGCTTATTAATTTATTTTATAATTTATTAATTTGTTGCTACTCCATTGCTATCTATATTCCAGCCATCTATGGTAGTATTAGTTGCCATTGATCCACTTTCATATAAATAATACCAATGTCCATCATAAGCTATCCATCCTTTAGCCATAGCCCCATTGTTATATAAATAGTACCATGAACCGTTGATTTTATTCCATCCAGTTAACATAACCCCACTGCTATTTAAATAATACCAAGTATTATCTTGTTGTATCCATCCTATTTGCATAGCTCCAGATGTTCCTAGATAATACCAATAGGATCCATCACTAAACCAACCTGTAGCCATAGCTCCACTAGAATTCATATAGTACCAATTATAATTTATTTTATTCCAACCAGTTACCATTCTTCCACTATCATTTAGATAATACCATGTTCCATTATCATTAAACCAACCAGTCTTCATTGCACCAACATCATTTAAATAATACCATGAGTCTCCAACAAACACCCAGCCAGTTCTCATTTTTCCATCATCACCAAAGTAATACCATAATCCATTAAGCTTTTGCCAATTAGTTTGTACAGTACCATTCTCATCCATATAATAATGGTCTCCATCTAAATTAGTCCAGCCAGTTTTTAGTACTCCTTCATCATTTGCATAATACTTTTTGCCATAAACATCGATCCAGCCTGTTTGTCTTGCACCATCTTTATCAAGATAATATTTTTTTCTATCAATAGTTACAAAGCCTGTCTTCTTTTCACCATCTTCATAATAATACCAATTATTATTTTCTTTTATCCAACCATCTCTATTGTTTTTAATTTCAAAACTATAAAGACCTTGAGTAAATCTTGGTAGTCCACCTTTAATATCTAAATAAAACTTTCCAGGTTCTAATCCATTAAAATAGTAATCAGTTGTTTTTCCATTATATTCTTTTTTATTTGGTAATATAGAATTACCCATATAATCAATTAACATAACAATAAAATTATTATCTACATTATCCTTAGTAAAAGAAATACATACTCCCCTATCATTTAAGTCAAATTTATAATAATCGTTATTGTTCACTATACGATTATCTTCATTTATTACGCCATAATACTTTTCGTTAAGTGATACCTCATTAGCATCTTCCATTGAATTATTTGTCTCTTTTTCAAAATTATCTGTCTTTATATAATCAACTTTATAATATATAGGAACTTGTATATCTTGATTTATAGGAGTTATACAGTTTAAGTTCATATAATATGTACCAGGCTTTAATCCTACAACCCATTTTTTATAACTTTCCCCATCTTCTAATTCTACACTTTCATTATTTGTATCTAAATAAACTTCAGATCCTGACGTATCTTCTAATCTTAAATTTACCCTACACTCTTCTCCATTACCTTTAAGTGGAACTTTAAGATAAACCTTAGCTATTCCATTAGATGGTATCTCAAATCTTGTCCATATATTTCTTACTTTTTTAGTTGCTATAAATTCTTCTGTATTATCTAAAGAAATTTCCTTAGCTGAATTTTTTGTGTTATGTTTATTTTCTTCATTGTTATCTCTATTATTAATTAAACTTCCAATTCCTGAACCTATTGTATCAATTACACTATGTATTTTATCTTTATCTAAACTTAAAGCATATGCTTTTGTAGATCCTATAAAAACATTAGTTATCAAAAATGTACTTAAAAGTACTGAAACTATTCTCTTTTTTTTCACTTCAATTCCTCCCGTTTATTAATAGTATAATGACATAATTATAACACCTGTTACATATTTGTACATATATCTATAAACTATAGTTTTATTATTTAATATTATAAGAGAGCTTTTTATATATAATCAAACATTAAATTCATTGAATATTATCATTTTGTTAATATTTAATTCACATATTGTGAGTTTTCTAAATCTTTTCTAATTAAGAATACCAGAACCATTAAAATAATAATCTTTATTATCTATACGCTGCCATCCTGTTAACATAGCTCCTGAATTATTTAGGTAATACCAATTTCCTTCATATGAAAGCCATCCTTTTGCCATACTCCCATTAGAATTTAAATAATACCAGTTACCATTGTCAAATATCCATCCTATAGTCATAGCACCACTACTATTTAAATAATACCATTGTCCATCAATAAAATTCCAACCAGTTAGCATAGCCCCTGAATTATTTAAATAATACCAATTGACACCATTAGAAAACCATCCCTTTTTCATAGAACCATTATCATTTAGGTAATACCATATATTATTATCCATTAACCATCCCTTTGCCATACTTCCATTGGAGTTTAAATAGTACCAGTTACCATTATCAAATATCCATCCTATAGCCATAGCACCACTGCTATTTAGGTAATACCAATTACCATTGATAAATTTCCATCCAGTTAGCATAACACCATTATCATCTAAATAATACCATGTATTATTTAAGTTTATCCATCCTTTTTTTAAGGCTCCATTATAATCTGTATAATACCATTTTCCACCATAATTTATCCAACCGGTTTTAACTACCCCATTATTAAAATAATACCAAGCTCCAGAATTAAATAACCATCCATTATTTAAATGTATACTTCCATCGTTATAACCATTATTATTTATATCGTCTGTATATATTCTTCCAGCTACACAAGAAACACCTTCCCTTACCATTCTACTTTCTCTTATAGATGTAGCATTATTTTTAAAAGGATTTACATATACCTCTTTGGGAGATTTATTATCTTTATTTTTATTTCTGGAACCTCTTACATAATATCCAGAATTATTTTTATAAATTTTTAAAACAAACCCAAAATTATTCTTATTTTGAGGAATTATAGGATTGTCTAACTTTATAGTTTTAAATCCAAGCTCATTAAAGTAGACATCTTGTATTTTATTTTCACTTGTAAGTCTAGAATAATAATCTTCACTGTTTATATTTTCTAAATAATATAACTGAGCTCTATTTCCCAAATCATTATATACTCCTAAAGCTTTAATAGCTTCATTATCTCCAATCTTATCCATCATTATAGGTAAAATATATGAATCATCATCAACTAAATATTTATACCCTTTGCTTAAATCTTTATTATATGTACCTGCATAAACATTCTGATAATTATAAACACTTTCAAATTTATCATAAGTCATATGTATACTATTTTTTATAGTACAATCGTCATAAGACATATATATATATGGTTTATCATTTCCCCAACTGTTTTTACATATAAATGCTCCATCTCTACTAGGTTTTTCCCCTATGAAATTATCTCTAGAGTAATTATCATCCCAACCTATTATTAGTATTGCATGATTTACTGAATCATCATAATAATTATATAATGTACTATTATCTTTTAAATAATATGTGTTTATTTCTGTTGTGACGGAACCATATTTTTTTACATATCTTTTTATTGTGTCTATGCTATAATCAGGTAAAACAATTGCATCTTGAATGTGGAATCTTACTTGTGCATTTTTATTGGAATGTATATTGCTTATAACTGGAGGATTAGGGTATGGATCATCACTTTCAAAAACAGGTCCTTGCCATGATGCTAAATAAGAAATTGCAATTAGTGGATTTCCTCCAGAATTAGGTGATACTATTTTATTATTTACAGCTATATTTATTTCTGAAAAATCATAAGTTCTATTATAATTTTTTCTTCCAGCTATTTCTAAAGCCCCAGTACACTGAAAAGCCCAACAGTCTCCTATATCTCCTTGATTTTTAACAGGGGTTACATATCCATAATCTCTTGAGTCGTAGCTACTAGGTAATAGATTATCTGATCTATTAGAAAAATTATTATATGAAATGTTCTCATAAACTTTAGCATTTGTAACTTCACTTGGCACTATAAAAAGTATCAATGACAAAATTAATGTTAAGGATATAAAGTTCTTTTTCATAGCAGTCCTCCTTATTAAAAATTATACTAATTTAGCTTATATATTTTTATCGTTATATTAAGTATAAATCATTAGGACTTTACAATAAAAAGCCCTTATTTAGCATATTGTTAAACTTTCCACTAATAATATGCCAAATAAGGACAAGTATCATATATTATCTTTCAATTATATTTTTTAATGAGAAAATTTTAAATTTCTTTCAAAGACAACTTAAGCACTAATATAATTTAATATAAAATTTTACTTTTTATTTAAGTCTTTACATGATTCTCCTTCTATAAGCTTAATAGGAAGTACTACTTGCTTATGATTTGACTCTCCTTTAATTAAATCAAAAAGAAGCTTTACACTTTCTTTCGCCATATGATCCATAGGTTGTTTTATGCTTGTTATTGAGGGTTCATAAAACTTTGCCATTTCTAGTCCATCAAAACCTATTATTGAAATATCTTCTCCAACTTTCATATTGCTTCTAAATACTGCCTTAGCTGCTCCAATAGCCATTATATCAGAAATTGCAAAAATTCCTGTTATGTTCTTATTTTTCTTTAAAAGATTTAATGTTTCTAAATAAGCTTTGTTAAAATCAAAATCCCCTAAAAGTACTGATTTTTCATCAAATTCTATATTATAATCTTTTAAAGCCTTTTTAAATCCTTCTAATCTTAAATTTCCTATACACCAGTCATCTGATTTCCCTAAAATTATTGCTAAATTTCTATGTCCTTTTTCTATTAAATATTTAGTAGCTTCATACCCTGCTTTTTTATTATCTATTCCTATCACAGATATATTCTTAAGTTTTGTTCCTTCATCTGTACTAACAGAAGTTAAAACTATTGGTTTTTTTATATTTATTAACCTATCATCATTTAAATTTTGGAAATTCCCTCCAAGGCATATTACCCCTTGAAGCCTTTTTTCTTTTATAAATGCTACTACTTTATCAATGTCTTCATCAGAACTATTATCATAATGTTGAAGAATCATTGAATAACCTTGCTTTTCTATTTCACTACTTATAGTTTTTAATATTTCTGCGAAAAATGGGTTGTAAACTCCTTTTAAAAGAACTCCAACATGTTTTAAATTATTTCTTTTAAGCATTCTTGCTCCATTATTAGGAACAAAATTAACTTCCTTTATTATCTTTAAAACTTTTTCTCTTGTTTCATCTTTTACATCTGGATGATTGTTTATAACTCTTGAAACAGTACTAACACCAACCCCTGAAATTTTTGCTATGTCCTTTATATTCATAGTTTCTCCCTCACTTTTTGCCTTACACTAAAATAATTCATCAAATAAATTAGTTAATTTAATTCTTCAACCAAACAAATTCTTCCATAGAAATTATTAACAAAATAATTCATAAAAGTTTAAAACTCATATATTTACTACCATAAACTCTAAATTTAATCTTTTACATTAAACTTTATACATTAATAATATACCCTACTATTAACTATTAATCTATTCTTTATATAATAATTTTTATTGCTTATCTACTTTTTCTTTTAGTTAATTATTATTACTTAACTTTAAAGTTAAATTACTAAGTATTATTCGATATAAATTTATCTTCTAAAAATATAAATATCTTTAGAAACCTAGTACTTCTACAAGGTAGTTTAATTATTATTTATTTTTTCTTTCTTGTGACCAACTTTCTTTAGAATCCTTTACTAATTGCTCCCATGTCATATCTCCGGCTATGTATTTTTGAATATTTATGCCAATCTTATCAGTTCCCCAACCAGTTGGATATCCCATAAATACCCATGGCATAGTTTTACCATCACTAGCATATTGTAATATAGCTTTAGATAAGGCATCCTTTGGCTTTAAATCTTCACCTTCATATCCTTTTAATGCTGGTATAAATTTAAATTCATTTATAATCATCTTTTTCCCTTCATCAGATGTATATAACCAATTTAAGAAAGCTTTAGCTTCTTTCTTAGTTTTATCATCTTTGCTAGAATTAACAGCCCAATACATTGGAACTCCTACTGGAATACATCCTTCCTTTATTCCTTCTAATGGCATTGGCAAAATTCCAACATTTTGTGCTAAATTTGGATCTATATCATTTATAGCATTAGTTACCCAGTTGCCTTGTTGAATTACAGCAACCTTTTTTAGTGAAAATTCTTTTTCTACTTGAGTTGAATAATCCACAGTATTTATAGACTTATTTGTTCCATCAGGTTTATAGGCATATTTTATTTGTAAATCTAATAATTTCTTTAATTGAGGATTATATTTAAATTCTATATTTTCTGCATTAAATGCAGCAGTACTATCTTTAAATTCATTAGCAAAATCAACATTTGTTAGGTGTAATCCTGTTATCCATGTTTCTTTTCCTGGTAGTGCCAAAACAGCATCTATACCTAAATCACTCTTCATTGAGTCTAGTTTTTTAAAAGCTTTTTCTAAATCACTATAGGTTTTTATTGAATCCCCATCTATTCCTGCCTTTTTAAAAATTTCTTTATTATATATAAATCCATAACCTTCTTCATCAAAAGGCATTCCATAAATTTTACCATCTATAGTTACTGGATTAAGAGTTCCATCAAAAGCTTGTGATACCCAAGGTTCTCCAGATAAATCATCTAGCTTATCTTTCCAATCTGCAACATCTTGTGGTCCTCCAACATTAAATATAGCTGGTTCTTTACCTGATGCAAATTTAGATTTTAAAGCTGCACCATAATCATCTCCGCCACCAACAGTCTCTACATTAATTTCAACATTTTTATTTTTCTTCATATACTCTTGTGCTGCTAATTCTAAAGCATCTTTTGCTTCTGCTTTAAACTGAAAAATATCTATAGTTGTTTGTCCCTCTGTCTCAGCTCCAGTATTTTCTCCAGTACACCCTGTAAATGTTCCTCCTATTAAAGCTATCATCACTGTTGCTAAAAGCTTAATGCTTTTTCTTTTCATATATAACCCCTCCATAACTTAATTTTTAGTCTTTATAAATAAAATATATAAAAACTTTAGAACCGATTCCAATCTTTATAACTAAACTTTACAATGAAGAGAAAACATTTTCAATAAAGTAGGAATTTATTCATTATTTATTAATTAAGCTGTATTTATTTGTATTTTTTTGTTTTATTTGTTACGTTTTATTAAATTTTTAGTCTTGAAATTAAAAAAAAGACTATGAAATTAAAAAAATTTGCGAATTTCATAATCTTTATAAATTATTGTATTTATCTAAATTAAATTTAAACTTTACAATATAAGTATATATAGTTAAAACTTATTTATTTAATATGAATTTATTAATAACCTTTGCTACACCATCATTAATATTAGTATCAGTAACATAATCTGCTTGTTCTTTTATTTCATCATTTGCATTACCCATTGCTACACCTAATCCGGCATATTTTATCATAGAAAGATCATTTTCATTATCCCCTATGCATATTATTTCTTCTCTTTTTACACCTAACATTTTAGCTAAATTCTTTACTCCATTGCCTTTAGAAGTATTTTTATTCATTACTTCTATATTATTTTGCCAAGAACTTACTATTTCAAATTCATCTAACTCTTCTAACTCTTTTCTAGCTTTTTGTAAATCTCCAGTTTTATTAACATCAACACATATTGCCTTTAATATTTTACCTGTATATTCCTTAAGTGCTGTTTCGAAGCTATCCACTACATCAATTTTTACCCTCATGTCTTCTGGCAATTCTTTATTCATAATTTTATAAGCATGATTTTCTGGTAAGTCTATTTCTGTTATTACAGTATCACAAGTATTAAAATAAGTTAAAAAATTATATTTTTTTATCACATCATATATTTTATATAAGTTTTCCCTTGGTATAGGAGATTCATATATAATTTCTTCTTTATCTTTCTCCTTTATATATCCACCGTTAGATGAAATAATTGGTGCTTTTACTCCTATTAAATCTGAATACATTTTAGCAGATGTAAAAAGTCTTCCTGTTGTAATAGCAATATGAACACCTAACTCTGTTGCTTTTTTTAAAGCTTCTTTATTTTCTTTACTTACCGTATGATTTTCTCCAAGTAATGTTCCATCCATATCTATACAAACTAATTTATATTTCATTGCTTTCATCCTTTCAACTTTTATAATTAAAATTTTTTAATATTTAAGCTAAAAACTATTATATCAAAAAAATATATAATAAATTTCTCATACTATATTTATTAAAATATATTTTATATATCTATATATTAAGGATTCCTTTTTTTATATTTTTTATTAAATGATTAAAAATATAATTTCCCTTACAATAATTACTTAACATCTTTTATTATCTTTTTTCAAATAATATATTTATAAAGTTGTTAATTTATAAGATAGGAGATGGTAAGTATGTCTAAAAAAAGAAATATTTATTTACCAAAATTACGTTCTTATTATAGTCCTTCTAAAGAAGATCTTAGATGTTATTCTGCTAATGGTAAAGGTTATGTAACCATTCCAGATCCAACTAAAGATCCTGTAGTTAGTAACAATATTGCAACTTGGGAGTTTGATTATACAGATAGTTTATTTGATGATAATTTAGATTTATTTTAAATTATTAGTTTTTAATTTTTATATTATATAAGATTTTTCTATAAGAAAAATAGGGAATCTAAAAAAGATTCCCATTTTTAAATTAAAATCATAATTATGATTTTACTCCTTATTACTTGCACTTTCACCAGCAACTCTACCAAAGACTGTTATATCTGTTATAGCATTTCCACCTAATCTATTAGTTCCATGTATAACTCCTGTAACTTCTCCTGCTGCATATAATCCAGGTATCACCTTATTATTAACATCTAACACTCTAGATTTTTCATCTATAACAATTCCTCCCATAGTATGGTGAATTGAAGGTACTGCCTTTTCTATATAATAAGGTCCCTTTTCTAAAGAAACAAGTTTTCCTCTATGATTAAAATCTTCATCTTTACCATTTTTAGCAAAGGTATTTACTTTTTCGACTGTCTTTTTCAATTGACTTTCATCTATATTAAAGAATTTTGCTGCATCTTCTAAGGTATCTGCTTTATGTAATAATCCTTGTTTTTCTAACATTGCATATTCATCTTTATGTGTATTTATTGTTTTACTTATATTTTCAATATCATCATTCCATAAAACATATCCGCATTTATTAGTTTGATTTAATATGGCTTTAGAAATAACGTCCCTTCTTTGTAACTCTTCTACAAATCTGTTTCCTTCTTGATTTACTAATATAGCCCCATCAAATCTTGAATCTGCAACAAGTGATATAACACCTGTTTTAGGATTACATATAGGATATGTTTGTATATATTCCATATTCATAAGCTTTGCTCCAGCTTTTTCTGCCATAACTATACCATCACCAGTTGTTCCTGGAGTATCTGTTGTCATATACTTCTCATCATATTCTGGATTATATTTCTTTCTCATTTCAACATTTGAACCAAATCCTCCAGTTGCTATTATGACACCATTTTTAGCTTTAAATGTTAGGTCTTGACCTGCTGTGTTTTTAGCCTTAACACCAGTTACTCTACCATCTTCTACTATTAAATCTGTAACTTCTGTTTCTAATTTTACTGGTATTTGCATTTCATCTGCTTTTAGTTTATATTTAGTCATCATCTCTTCACCAGTATGACCTTTTGGTATAAGTGCTCTTTTTACACTATGTCCACCAAATTGAAAAAGTTGATCTTCTATAAACTCCACATTTACAAAATCCTTTAACCATTCCGCAGCATTTTCTGCATTATTAGCAAGTTCCTTTATCATATTTGGAACTCCTTTATTATCTCCACCTTTAACTGTATCTTCATAGTATTTTTCTATGCTATCATTTATTCCAAGCTTCTTTTGAACCCAGTTATTAGGTGCATTCATTTCTGCTCCAGAAATTAAGGTATTACCTCCTATAGATGGCATTTTTTCTAATATAACTACACTTGATCCAGCATTTTTTGCTTCTAATGCGGCACCAAATCCTGCACCACCTGAACCTATAACAACTACATCATATTCTTGTTCTGTTTTTTCCTCTTTCATATGCTCTACTGAATACTTTTTATTGCCTTCTATTTTTACTCCAGCTTTTTTAAGTGCATCTTGAACTGCATTTATGTATCCCTTAGATGTTTCAGTTGAACCTGAAATAGCGTCTACATTTGAACTATTATTACAAACCATTGTATTTTTTAGTTTGGTAAATACTGGCTCTGATAATACTTCATTTTCATTAGTTTCAATAACTTTTATATCTTTTATATTGTTATTATCCACTTGAACTTGAACTTTTATTGCCCCATGCTTTCCATCAGCTTGTCCTTCATAAGCGCCATTGGCAGACTTATTTCCACATCCTACAAATACTGATGCCATTAATGAAATAGTTAGCGAAGCTACTAATAATTTTATTTTTTTCACTAAGACCCCTCCCTATTAAAAGCTTTTCATTTCATTAACAATCTTAACTCTATATTCCTTAAATTTCAATATAATTCAATATATTATAATTAAGAGTGATTATTAATTTAATAATATAAATTTGTAATATATAATAATTTTCGCAAACTAAGCCTTAAAATATATTGTTTTTTTAAAAATGTTTAACAATTAGTTAAAATTATATTAATTTTTTTGTGACTTCATTAACAATTATTGTTGCTGTTTTGTAATAAATTGAATTTTATATTTACAAAGAATTAACTATTTAGAGTAATTATTTTTTAATATAAAATAAAACTAGCTTTTGTTGTTATATTAAAATTTATTAATAACAAAGCTAGTTTTACTAATTTTTTTAATTGTTATATATTAGAGTTTTCTTTAATTTTTTATAAAGTTTCATCGTTTCATCTTCATTATCTAAATTAATATATATATGATTTCCTTCTTTTAATATTATTTCAATACAAGGTAATTCACTATTCTCTATATAAAGTTTTGCATCACCTATAAATTCCAATTTAAAATAACCATATTTTTTATTACCAATAGCTGCTCCATTAGTTCTTATATTAACCTTAGGTAAGTTATCTAAATACTCTATGTTTTTTATATTTTTATAATTTATATTACTAGAATATATTCCCTTTACCTCCAAATTATTTTCTGTTAAATTAACTTGAGACCTCATCATCTTAGGAATTATAAATGTAGCACCTAAAGATCCTATTATTATAATTGCAGTAATTATAGTAAATATCTTTCCTCCTATAGTACCTAAATTTACAGTCATGCCCATACCATCTCTTTTTTCCACCATAAAGTCTGGATCATTAGGATTATAATAAATCATACCCATTAAATAATTATCATCATCATCTCTATTAATTGCTACTCTCTTACTATTAATTTCTTCCTCTTTAAAATTTTCTTTTATCTTGTTAAACTTTATTAACTGTACACAGTTTACTATTAGTATTATTAATGTAAATCCTAGAATTATAATAAATATTGGTATAATAAATCTTGATGATATAATATCTAAAATAGCAAAATTTATAAATGTAAATAAAAACATAATAAAAACTTCTGTGACTAAAAGCATCTTCATTAAATAACGCCTAATTATTAATTTTTGTTTTTTTAAATGTTCTACATCTCCACCATTAAAATTAACCTTTGTTTTTATTATTGCTTTTATAGAAAGGTGCATTGTTATAAATAACATTACCTGAATTATTAAAATTATTATTCCATTAGTATTATTTTTAGTAAAGGTAGCTATAACATTAATCCATAATATTGCTATAGGAACTATAATCCACTTTTTATTTAATGATTTAGCTATATCACTTCTTATTTTTAAATCTACATATTTTATATTATCCTTAGTTAAAAGCTCTTTCCAATTGTTTTCCTTTTTAATAGCTTTTACTCTCCTATATACTATGTAATAACATATATTTGCCAAAATTAATTGACTAAATAATGTACCTATCAAAACCGTTGCTGAATATTCTTCTGATACTAAGTTCATAGCTATTATCCAAAATACAGAAGATATAGACCAAACTATTAACCACATTCTATTGTATCTTTTTTTCTCATACTGAAGTTCTTCTTTTTTCTCATATCCTAAAGGAATTCTTATTCCAAAAAATACTCCATTATTTAAATTCATCTGCATAATTAAACCAATTATTAAACTAAGTATAATAAAAAATATATTTAATCCCATAAATAATAACATACAGTTCCCCCTTATCTATATTATCTCATAAAATACCTCATTAACTATAAATTACTTTTAGAATATCCCTTTAATATACTTTATGAAATTTAAATTTTGAAATCATCTTTTTATTTATTAAAAAATCTTTCTTTATCTTTATTAAATCACAATATTAAATATAAAAAAACTTGAAGCTCTATTTTAATTTAAAAGCTCCAAGCTAAAACCTATAAGAATATATTTTACATTCATTTTCTTACCTAGCCTTATTTATTTTTATTTACTTTTTTAAATATTATATATTCTATTAATGCAGCTCCTCCTAAAATACCTATCAAGATAACTCCAGCACTAAAGCTCATAATATCCTCCTATTTATATTAATAAAAAAATTTTATTATGTAAATTGCATATTTTTTTTAATAGAATATATTTAATAATATTTTTAAATTTTAATAGTAAAGAATCCTAACTACATTCATTTTAAATGTATATATATTATTATATGTATGACCTGTAGTTTCTGCTAATTAATTATAAAAAATAAGCTTATATAACTTAATAAAGTTACATAAGCTTATTTTTATTGTAAATTTGATTTTTTATAAATTATAAAATTCTTCAAATGATTTTACACAATAATAGTGATCTTTAACTCCACCTAATTCTCTTATTGAATGCATAGCAAGTATTGGAGTTCCCATATCTACAGAACGTATATCCAAATGTGTTGATGATATTGGTCCTATTGTTGAACCACCTCTTAAGTCTGACCTATTAGTAAACTTTTGAACTGGTACACCTGCTTTTTTGCATATAAGTTCATATACTGCTGATGAATCTGCATCTGATGTATAGCTTTGTGATGCTGCAATTTTAATAACAGGCCCCTTATTGATTACAGGTCTTAAAATTGGATCATGCTTTTCGCCTACATTAGGATGTACTGCATGAGCTAAATCTGCTGATATTATAAAAGATTTAGCTATTGCTCTAAAGAAATCTTCTCTATTTTTTCCAAGACAAACTATAATTCTTTCTAATACATTTAATAAAAGATTAGAATCTGCTCCTTGTTTTGTAGAACTTCCTACCTCTTCATTATCAAAGCATACCATAACATTAGTACCTTTTGTTATAGGTGCATTTATTAATGCTTCTGTCCCTGCATGAACCATTGATAAATCATCTAGTCTACCTGATGATATAAACTCATTATTAGGTCCCATTATAGTTCCTTTTTCATACTCATACAAAAATAAATCAAAATCTACTATATCATCCTTTTGGATATTTAATTCTTTTGCTACTAAATCTGTTAAATATCCTTCTTTTTCTAAATTTTCATTAATCATTGCTAATAATGGTAGTGTGTCTTTTTGACGGTTTATTTTAAATCCATCATTAACTTCTCTGTTCATATGGATAGCTAAATTAGGAATTACTAATATAGGTTTATTTATGTTTACTAGCATAGTTTTAGGGTATAATATATTTTCTCCTTTAACTATTACTCTTCCTGCTATACCTAAAGGTCTATCAAACCAAGTATTTAATATGGGTCCACCATATACTTCTGTATTTAGCTTTAAATATGCACCTTCTGCAACCATTTCTGGTGATGGTTTAACTCTAAATCCAGGAGAATCTGTATGAGCTCCTATTAATTTAAATCCTTCTTCTTCTAATTCACCACTACCTATTGTAAATGCTATTAATGCTGAATTATTTTTCTTTACAAAGTATTTACCTGCCTTTTCAATTTTCCATTGTTTATCATCTTCTAACTCAATAAAACCATTTTTCTTAAGTTTGCTACTAACATTTTTTACTGCATGGAAAGCTGTTGGACTTTCATATATAAAGTCTATAAGTTGTTGTGCTATTTTTTGTTCCATACTGTTCACCCCATTTTTATTTTATTCTCATTTAATTATACTACTTTAAAATGTTTTTTACATTTTTTCTATATATTGTTTTTTAACAAAACCTTCTTTTTCTCCATCATCTGTACTAAATTTTACTCTATACCAGCCCTTTACCTCTTCTTTTATTTTAACTCTTTCACCTAAAAGAAGATAAGAAATAACATTATAGTTGTTTCCAGCACCAGCTCTTACTCTAAGATTAGTTGAAATATTTGAAACCTTACCTCTTACAGTGCTTTTATCAGATAGACTAGTAGTACTTTTATTAGTACTTATATAATCCTTTAAAGCATATCCTTTTATTCCACTGTCCAAAACCACCTTATACCAATTTCCTTCTTGGCTTTCAACTTTTACTTTTTCTCCATTTAAAACATATGAAATAACAGAAGATCTTTCACTAGGATTTTTTCTGATTTTAAGATTAGTAGATATATTAACTACTCTTCCTTCCTTATTAATATTTTTAATATCTTGAGAACTTACACTTTTAATAGATTTTCCTCCTGATATAGCAGACTTAAAATAAGGCCAAAGATAAGGCTTGTCTACCATCATCATTTTAGGACAAATCTTTCCAGATGCATCATGATGTCTTATAACATTTTCTGCTGGAATACCATACTTATTCATTAAATGTTTTGTTAAAGATATTCCATTTTCCACTGTTTTTTCAAAGTTGTTATCTGGATTTACACATAATTCTATTGCTATTGTATTAGAGTTATTAAAAATAGAATTTTTTCCATCTCCAACATGCCACCCTCTCCAACTCTCTTCTAAGCACTGTATTATATTGCTATCATCTACCGTATAATGAGCGGAAGCTTTTGCATTTAAATGATTAGCAAAATAGTTTCTATTAGCTAATGCATTAGCTCCAAAGTCTCTATTGTCTGTATCATGTATAACTATATATTTAGGTGTTATATATGCTCCCTTTGAATAATTATTTTCAACTAACATTTTCTTAACTCTTATTCCATTTATTAAAGGACCATATTCATAACTTTTAACTTTTGTTTTATTAGTGCTTTTTTGAGCTGCAAAAACATATTCATTATTTATTAATGAAAATCCAGCAGTTAATGTAGATGTTAAAATTAATGCAGATATAGTCTTTTTATTCATATATTTCTCCTTCTTCATTATATAAGTAATTATATTATAGCATTTAATCTATTTTATTTAAAATATCTCTTATTTTTAAAAGATAAATTAATAAATTTAATTATAAATTAATTAACAATTGATTGTTTTCTTATATTTATGTATATAATTAAATAGTAATATATGATAGTATAAGAGTGAAAACTTTACATAATTAACCTTTATAGAAATGGAGGTATGACTTTTATGATTAGTAAATTTTTGGTAAATAAATTTATTAAAAATAATTCTGATGTGGAAGATGAAAACGTTCGTGTATCTTATGGATACTTAGGTGGTATTGTTGGAATTATAATAAATTCTTTACTTTTTATAATAAAGGTAGTTGCAGGTCTTCTTAGTGGAAGTATAGCAGTTTTAGCTGATGCTTTTAACAATCTATCCGATGCAGCATCATCTATAATAACTATTATAGGCTTTAAATTATCTAAAGCTCCTGCTGATAAAGAACATCCCTTTGGTCATGGGAGAATAGAGTATATATCCGCTTTAATAGTTTCATTCATGGTGATAATTGTAGGTTTTGAGTTTATAAAAACATCTATATCTACAATTCTTAATCCAAAGCCACTAAAGTTTGAACTTATCCCCTTTATTTTAGTTTTAGTATCTATAGGCTTTAAACTATGGCTTAGTAAATTTAATAAATTTATGGGTAATAGAATTAATTCTACTGCTCTTAAAGCGGCAGCTTTAGATGCAATGGGAGATGTTTTTACTTCTTCTGTTGTTGTCTTATCATTATTAACACCTATGTTTACATCCTTGCCTATCGATGGATATGTTGGAGTTTTAGTTGCTTTAGCAATATTATATTCCGGCTTTACCTTAGTAAAGGATACTATTGGTCCACTTATAGGAGAAGCACCATCTCCAGAACTTGTAAAAGCTATAACTGAAGGGGTTTTATCTTATGATAACATTACAGGAGTTCATGACTTAATTATTCATAATTATGGACCTGGAAAGTGTATGGCATCAATACACGCAGAAATTCCAGCATCTATAAATGTAATGAAAATACATGAAATTATAGATACTGCTGAAAGAGAATTATCAAAAAAACTTAATATTTATTTAGTTATACACATGGATCCTATATCTGTAGAAACTGAAGAAATAAAAGAAACTAGAAAAGAAATCGAAAAAATAATCAAATATAATCCTTTAATAAAATCATTCCATGATTTTAGAATAATAGGAGAAGGAGACCATAAAAATCTTATATTTGATGTAGTAGTTAATCCAAATACATTAAACAAAATTATGAGTGAAGATGAATTAAAAGCTCAAATAATTTCAGAAATGAAATCAATTCATCCTGACTATAACTGTATAATAACTATAGATAATGATTTCCATGAAGTTTAGAAATAACTATTATAATCAATTAAAATAAAAATTATGATTAAAGTTTTTGATATAAAGTAAATCCACAGTAAATCTTTAAATTTAAATATTTACTGTGGATTATATTTTTATTGTAGTAATGTTTAAATAAATTTTATTAAATGTTATTTGTAAAACTCTTGTGTTGCATAATATGTATTTCCTATTTTATAAACTCCAACACCAATTGATTGATATTCTGATGATAATATATTTGCTCTATGCCCTTGAGAATTCATCCAATTATTCATAAATTGATTAGCAACGGTAGCATTATCTTTTTCACCTGTAATATATGCTATATTCTCTGCCCAAGCAGAAAATGAAACACCATCTTTAATCATTTGATCTTTTATATATTTGCCATCTGGATCTTTATGATCAAAATATTTTCTATCAGACATATCTTTAGATTTTATTCTAGCGTATTTTTCCATTGTTTTATTATAAGTTAATGGAGCTACGCTTGCTTTTTTTCTCTCTTCATTTACCTTTTGAAATATAAGCTGTTCAACTTCTCCTATATACCCATCTCCATTGTTTTTATTTTCTATATTTTCACTTTTAGGAACAATTTCCCCTGGGTTAACTCCAGCCTTTGATTGAATATTTTCTTTAACAGTTGAAGCCTTTTCTTTTATTTTTTCCGGAATATCTTGAATATTAGTTTTCTCTTTTATTTTATTTGGATCTATATTATTAGCTATATTATTGTTTTTAGGATTATTTATATTAGGCTCAGTTACTTCTAATTTATTATTTACACTAGGTGGATTATCAATATTCTCTTTTACCTTTTCTTGTTCTAAGTTCTTTTCACTATCTTGAGGACTCAAAATATTCTGTTCTTCATCTTTTTTTATATCATTTGTAATTTTGTTATTTGTAATATTATTAGATTTCCTATAGTAAAATACTCCAGCAAAAATTACTACTAATAAAGCTATAGAAATAATGCCTACTATTGCCTTGTTTCTATTCATGTTTACTTCCTCCTATTTTATTAAATTTAAAAAATTATGCTATTCAGTATAGAAATTCTATACCGAATAGCATATTTAAATTATCTTATATTTATTATGTTACATTTAATATAAAAATATTATTAATTTTATATCTATATTTTAATTATTAAAATAATTTCCTGTAATTATTTTATTTGCTACATCTAAACTTTGTTTTACATGATTTTCTTCTTCTTTTGATTTAGTCTCTCCTTTAACTTCACCATTGTTTAATATAGATGAGTTTCTATTTGTATTTAATAAATTTCTACCCATTATTTTGCCTTCTAATTTATTATCATCAACTCCTAAAAGATATGATACAGTTGGGTAAAAATCTATTTGACCACCTGCTGCATTTATTGTTTCTCCATTTATACTAGGATTATAAATTATAAATGGTATCTTTTTATCAAATTCTTGCCACCAGTCACCTTCTAATTTAATATCTTTCAACTTATCATTATAGAATTTATGAACTCCTGTATGGTCTCCATATATCATAATTAATGTATTATCTAAAAGTCCCTCTTCTTTTAGTTGATTTACAAATGTAGCTATTTGCTCATCTACATATCTAACACTTTGAAAATATGCACCTAAAATTGTATCATCAAACTCCTTAGGTAATTTTAAATACTTATATTTTTCTGGCATTTCAAATGGTCCATGACTTGTTAATGTTGCAAAAAAATTATAAAAAGGTTGTTTTACATTTTTTAATTTAGTAGCAATTTGCGTCATAAATGATCTATCTGAAAGACCTAAGCCAATCACTTCATCTTCATTAAATTTAGATATATCCCAACTTTCTTGGAATCCAAACATTCCTTTATGAGCTTCTGCCCAGTTCCAACTACCTGGCTCTTCTGCATGAGCAGATACTGTTGTATATCCCATTGAAGCTAAAACTTTAGGGAAAGAAGGTAAATTTACCCAAGGGAATTCATATACAGTAGCACCTTTTCTTATAGGTAATATTGATGTATTTACCATAACATCGCAATCAGAACTAGTTCCTGAATTATTCTGCTCATAAATATTATCAAAGTATAAGCTATTTCCTAGCATTTTGTTTAGATTAGGAGTTATTTCCTGTCCATAAACTTTTTGACCTATAACAAAATTCTCTAAAGATTCTATTTGTACTGCAATAACATTTTTTCCTTTAAACATACCTTTAAATTTATTATCTGGTAAGTTCTCTTTATTAGCTTCTAACCAATTAGAAATTTCTTTTTTATCCTTTTCTGATAATTTAACTTCTGGTTTACTTATTCCATATTTATATATATCATAATAGTGAAATCCTAAAGGACTTAAATTTGACATAGTTTGAAACGGTGCCCAAGCTGTTTGAAATAACATCTTTTTTCCTTTAGTTCCATCTATTACGTCTATATAATAATGTGACCAAGCTATTATTCCTATTGAACCTACAAAGGTAACAATAAATGAAATCCATCTTCTTTTTGCATCAACAAAAACATTTTTTATTAAATCTTTTTTAATTATATGTTTTAAATCTATTAACACAAAAACTGCTATTATGTCTATGAAAAATACTATATCTACAGCTGATGGTAATATTAGATTTTTTCCTAATGGATTAAATAACTCTCTATGCAAAAGTTGTCTTACTGATAGAAATGTACCATTAGCTCTAAAGTACCAAATATCTAATAAAAGCACTACAGATACTAATATGTCTATTACAAAACAATATTCTCTTCTTCTTTTTTTAAATAAAAATCCAAAAGATAAAAGTACTACTATAAAAGCTATATGTGCAAGCATTGGTGGACTTTGAAAATATGCCCTACCAAAATCCATAGATGTTGAATTAGGCGTTCTAAGCATTGATAAAAAACATATTGATTTTATCATTAATACAGCAAAAGTTATTATTATAATTCCATAAGAATTAATAATATTTTTAAATAAATCTTTTAATTTACTTGTACTCATTAGTATACTCCTTATCACCTTTCCTATTTTTGTAAAGTATTTTATTGTTATTATTAATAAAAATTTTTATAAACCAATTATATATTAATAAATTTGTATTTTCCACTAAATGTTGTATATATGTTATTAACCTATCCTTTAATTAGATTACTTAATAACATATATTTAGATTATTTATTTCCAAAATTAATCTATGATTTTTAAAAATATTATACTTATTTTTAAAGTAATAAATTAACACCTTAAAAATTCAATTACATAATATTTTAAAATTAATGTTTATTATCAATAATTATAAAAGTGCTTTCTAAAATATTTTAAAAAGCACTTAGTCACTAAATTTAATCTTATATTTATAATATTTTAAGTTTTTTTCAATTTATCTATATTATAACCTCTTATAAAAATTTAATTTTCTCTTATATCTTTTTCATTTAATATTATATTTATAATACTTTTGATAAAAATTCTTTAGCTCTACTACTTTTAGTATTTGAAAAAAACTCCTCCGGAGTCCCATTTTCTAGTATTCGTCCATTATCCATAAATATTATTCTATCTGCAACTTCTTTTGCAAATCCCATTTCATGAGTTACAACAATCATGGTCATTCCTTCTTTAGCTAAATCTTTCATAACATTTAAAACTTCTCCAACCATTTCTGGATCTAAAGCTGATGTAGGCTCATCAAATAACATAACATCTGGTTCCATAGCTAAAGCTCTTGCTATTGCTATTCTCTGTTTTTGTCCTCCAGATAAAGATCCTGGATATGAATTTGCTTTTTCTTCTAGTCCAACTTTTTTTAGTAAATTTAAAGCTAATTTTTTAGCTTCTTCTTTTCCTTTACTTTTTACTTTCATTGGAGCAATAATCAAGTTTTCTAACACTGTTTTATGTGGAAAAAGATTAAACCCTTGAAATACCATACCCATCTTTTCTCTTATCTTATTTATATTGATTTTTTTATCTAAAAGATCTTTGCCTTCGAAAATTATTTCTCCTCCATTAGGCTTTTCAAGAAGATTAAGACATCTTAAAAATGTACTTTTACCTGAACCACTTGGCCCTATAACAACTAAAACTTCCCCTTTTTTTATATGATCATCTATGCCTTTTAATATAAGATTTTTTCCAAAGCTCTTTTTAAGTTCTTTAATATATATCACTAGTCTTCAATCTCCTTTCCATAAGTCCTAATACCTTTGATAATGTAAATGTCATTATAAAATACATTATTGCTGCAACTATAAGTGGTTCAAAAGGTTGTCCAGTTAATCCTTTTACAGTATCTGATTTATACATTAATTCCCCAATTCCTATAATAGATACTATTGATGACTCCTTTATTATAGTTATAAATTCATTACCTAAGGCTGGTAATATATTTTTAAAAGCTTGAGGTATTATTATATATCTCATAGTTAAAAAACTACTCATTCCTAAGCTTCTCGCTGCTTCAGTTTGTCCTTTATCAACAGCATTTATACCTGCCCTAATTATTTCTGCTATATATGCCCCGCTATTTAATGATAGTGTTATAACTCCAGCTAAAAGATCAGGAATTTCTATTCCTAAAGAAGGCATTCCATAATAAACTATGTATAATTGTACAAGTACCGGTGTTCCTCTTACAAACTCTATATAAACTGACGCTATTCCATTTAAAACTTTATTTTTGGAAATCTTCATAAGACTTAAAATAAGCCCTAATATTGTTCCTAATAATACAGTTAAAATAGCTATAATAAGTGTATATTTTGCTCCTTCTATAAAAAAATTTAAATATTTATTTAAAAATCCAAAATCCATATCATTTCTTTATGTAACTCATAAAAAATATCCATCATATAAGGTAAAACTAAGCTACACTTTCCTCCCCTTTGTATTACTCTACTTGCTTATTAGACTCAACAACAAATTTATCTATCTTTCCTGTTTCTTTTAAATTATCTAATACTTTATTTGCTTCATCTACTAACTCTTTAGATCCCTTTTTAAATGCAATTGCTGATCCTTGCTCTCCATCTTTAACTTCTAATTTAAGATCTGTTAATGATAAATCCTTATTATTATTAACATAAAACTTAGCTACTGGAACCTCACATATTATTGCATCTATTTTTTTATTTTTAAGTTCTAATACTAAATCAGTTAATTTTCCTAATGACTTTACTTCTGCACCTTTAATTTGCTCATTTGCTAATTCTTCTTGAACTGTCCCTTTTTGAACACCAATTTTATGTCCACTTAAATCATCAATATTCTTTATTTTATTTTTATCATTTTCTCTAACAATAATGCCATGAACTGCAGTATAGTAAATATTTGAAAAGTCCTTATTTTTAATTCTTTCTGGTGTAGGATTCATTCCAGCTAATACCATATCTACTGAATTAGAATCCAAGGCAGCTAATAATCCCTTAAAATCCATATCTTTAATCTCAAGGTCTAATCCCATATCATTTGCAATCTCTCTTGCTATGTCTACATCAAATCCAATT
The DNA here is from genome assembly GCF_900129365.1 of Clostridium fallax. Taxonomy (GTDB): domain Bacteria; phylum Bacillota; class Clostridia; order Clostridiales; family Clostridiaceae; genus Clostridium_AH; species Clostridium_AH fallax. The sequence continues at coordinate 12,333 of NZ_FQVM01000020.1, read as the reverse complement.
ATCTTATCTTCTCCATCTACAACTTTATGGAATTCATATGGTGGATAATCTGCACAAGTTCCTAAAACAAGCTTTCCTGATTCTTTAATTTTTTCCACCTGATTACTTTTATTACTTTTGTTGCTTCCACAAGATACCATACTAAAAACCATTATTCCAACCATTGATACTGTAAATATTTTTTTTAATAAATTCTTTAGCATTTGTATTCCCCCTATTATTTTATATAGATATCATTGCATAATAATACCTATAATAATATTATTATTCATCTTTTTCTTTGATTTATGCATAATTATACACTATTAAATTATATTTATGCAATATCTTTTTATAATTATTTTTAAAAAAACTTTTTTTTAATTCATTTATTTAAAAATTTTTCATATTATAATCTATAGTAATCTTAAGGAGTTATTTTAATGATTATGGAAAAACATGTTTTCCCTGGAGGAAATACATCCAATGGATTTCACTCTTTTTATGACTATATGATAGATAAGGAAACTGCAAATAAAATATTTATTTTAAAAGGTGGCCCTGGAACTGGGAAATCGTCTTTAATGAAGAAAGTCGCTAACTATTATTTATCAAAAGGATATTCTATAGAATATCATCACTGCTCATCTGATAATAATTCTTTAGATGGAATAGTAATATTAGAATTAAAATTATGTATATTAGATGGTACATCTCCTCATATTGTTGATCCTAAATATCCAGGTTCTGTAGATGAAATTATAAATCTTGGCACTTGTTGGGATGAAGAAAATATAAAATCTTCAAAGAAAGAGATTATAGAATTAAGTAAATCAATAAAAGAATATTTTAATAGAGCATATAGGTTTTTTAAAAGTGCAAAATCTATTTATGAGGATTGGGAAAACTTTAATAAAAATGCTTTAAATACAGCTAAACTAGATAACATTATATCAAAACTTAGTTTTTATTTTCCTATATTTAACGATACAAAAAATAGAGGAGATGAACGTCATCTTTTTGCTACAGCCTTTACACCTAATGGAATAATAACTTATGTGGATACTTTATATAAAGAATATACTAATATAACTGTTCTTTCTGGAGAGCCTGGTTTAGGTAAAAGTACTGTTTTAAGTTCAGTTGCACAGGCTGCTTTAAAATCAGGCTTTGATGTGGAATTTTATCATAATCCTCTTGATCCTAATAAATTAGAGCATATTTTTATTCCTAAAGCATCTATGGCAATATTAACTTCTAATGAATTGAATAAAAAATCCTTTAATTTTAGTACAATAATTATGGAGGATATCTGTAATAAAGATATATTAATACAAAATAGAGTAGAAACAATTTATGATAGACTTAAATTTGAAGAACTTATAAAAAAGGGCTTAGATTGTATAAAAGAAGCTAAGTCATTACATGATAAATTAGAAAATTATTATGTTCCTAGTATGGATTTTAAAAAAATTGATCAAATTTGTAATGACATAATAGACCGATTTAACAAATACGACTTAAAATCCTTAAATTAAATATTACTGAATTTTTGTTTATTAATTATTATACTCATATTTAATATAATATTTTAAAAATTTATTTAAATAAATATTTATTATCTTAGTAACAAATATTTAAAGGTTATGAATTTATCCAATTATAATTTGGTAAATTCATAACTTTTATTTTGAATAGAATTTAATACTATAAAAAATATTATAATAAAATTTATTTTAAAATAAATTATTACTATAACCGTTATATACAAGAAATATTTAAGTATTAATACATAAATTTGTTAACTATATATAAACAAAAATATAAAATTATAGGTTAATCAAAACTAATTTCCTCTTGAATTCCTCTTATAACAAGGCCTAATATAAAATTATAAAGATGAATATATTATAAATAATTATTTATAATATATTCATCTTTATAATAAATTCATTGATGTATAATTTAATTAAATATTAAATTATACATATTTTTTGTGATTTTTAGGTTTAAGAGGAGGAAAAATGCAGAAAAAAGTCTTTATCCAAAGAAACTTATTTGTCTTATTTATAGCATGTTTATCAATATTTTTATTTATATTCCCAAATAAAATATTAAAATCAAAGTTCTTTGTAAACAGCGGTTATGCTAAAAGACAATCTGCTAAAATATTTTTAGCTAATTTAAAATCAGAACATTTAAAGGATGTGAAAGAAAATCTTTTTAATGAAAAAAATAAAAGCAATATTACTTTTATTGTTAATAACAATCAATTAAATTTTCAGAATGGAATTTATAATTATCAAAATAGATTATATTTACCTGTAGATGAAATTTTATCTTACTTAGGATATAAGGTTATCTTAAACAAAAATAAAGCTGTTATTAGCAATGAGTATCAAAATGTTTCTATTAACTTAAATAAAAGTACTTTTAAAAAGGATAATGTAAATAAGCATTTAAGAGGAGAACATGGAATCTATAATAACCATTTATATCTCTCTTTAATAGATATAAATGAAATAGCTAATTTAAAATGTAGCTGGAATACAAAAAATAATTCCATAACTTTATTTAAGCGTAAATTAAACGATCAAATTAAAGAAATTGATTTCAAAAAAGAAGCAAAAAGTTCAGAAAAAAAATATCCTTCTTTTATAAGATTAGAAGATGTAGTTGCAGGAACCGTTTATTTAAACGATGATAATTTAGAAAAATTTAGGGCTATTGGAGATTTTCTAGAAAGAAAAGGTCAAAGATTTCATATTGCCTGGATTCCTAGATATGTAGATCCTAAAAATAAAATAGATAATGATTTAGCAAATAATATAAGTCCTATAAACACTGAATTTTTATATTCCTTAGATTATGCTATAAATCGTGGTGGAATACTTGGACTTCATGGCTATACTCATCAATACGGCAATGAAGTTAGTGTCATAGGTTCTGAATTTACAGAAGAAAATCATCTTTCTGCAAAACAAGAAAGAGAAAGAGTTCAAGAAGCTATTAAAGATGCTGTTAAATTAAATTTACCTTATAAATTCTTTGAAACTCCACATTATAGAAGTTCTCAAAGATTCCAATCAATGCTTGAGGAATATTTTAACTATGTATATGAGCCATGTATCGGTTTATGGAATAAAAATATTATAACTAGTAGAAGAAACAATTTAACAAAATTTATTCCTGCACCTTTAGGTTATGTTGAAGATAGAAATGTACAGGATATGATAAATAAAATAAGGAATAATAAAAGTGAAACTGTGACAAGCTTTTTCTATCATCCATCAAAAGAATTTGATGATATTTTAGTTAAAAGAGATGAAGCTGGTTATCCTTATTGTGACTATAAAGAAACATCTATGTTAAAAGCTTTATTAAAAGAACTAAATAAAGATGGTTATTTCTTAGAGTCTATAACTTGTGAAGAAGATGCAAATGAATCATTATATAGTTATAATGAAAATAATTAAAAAATCATAGCGAATAAATTTATTTAATATTAAAATCACAAAAAAAACTATGAAACTAAGATTTAAATCTTAGTTTCATAGTTTTTTATTGTTATTCTTTAATAACTGCTAATCTATGAAGTGCTCTAGTAGCCATTATATAATTTACTAAATCTTCTTCATAGTGATTTTTTTCTTCTTCACTATTTATATCTGCTATTATAACTCCATCAAATTCTAATCCTTTTGCATAATATGATGGAATTATTACTAAACCACCATTATAAATAATATTTTCATTAGAGAATTTTATTATATTATTTTTCTCTCTTAATTCTTTATATATCTTTTCTATATCTTCAATATTTCTTGTAATAACTGCTATACTTTCTAATCCATCTTCTTTAAAATCATGAATTTTTTCATTTATAGATTTTATAAAATCATCTCTTTCTCGTACTTTTACAACTTCTACATCTTTTCCTTTTCTTACAAGGGGAACTATTTTATCATCTTTTAAATATTTATTTGCAAAATCCATTATTTCATAAGTAGATCTATAACTTTTATTTAATTCATAAATATCTGTTTTATTAAAAAGTATATTATTTAAAGAAATCATTGCAGGGTTAGAATCTCCAGATATAAACCTTTGATTTTTATCTCCTACAATAGTAAAACTATTAGCTCCTGTAAGTTCTTTTATTATTTTAAATTGAAGTAATGTATAATCTTGACCTTCATCTATAACCACATGTTTTATTTGATCTTTAGATTTCTTATCTTCTAACTTTATCATCATATAAAGAATAGGTGCTAAATCATCTATAGTTAATTCTTCATTATCATTAAATTTACTATTATATAATCTTATTATATTTTCCCTTTTTATCCACCTTTCTAAATCTTCTCTTGAATTAATTACTTCTCTTACAATTTCTCTTATTTTCAATCTTTTTCTAAATTCAATATCATTAGATTCTATCAATAATTGATCTTTAGTCAAAGATTTTTTATATTCTTCTATTTCCTTTTTTAACTCTCTTACTTTTTCGTCCCTTTTATCCTTTATTTTTGATATTAAAACTCTCTTTATTTTTTCACTTCTTTTAAACAAAGGCATATAACCATAGTATTTATTAAATAGCTCTTCTATTTCTTTTAATGATATTATCTCTTCACTAAAATATTTAATCGGCTCAAACTTAAAATAATCTTCATTCATCTCATCTATATATTTATCAAGTTCTTTTATATAATCTTCACTTCTTTTTCTTTTTACCTTCTTTATAAAATTCTGATCCCCTGAAAGAATTTTTTCCATATACTCGCCAAAATCCATAACATTAATATCTTCATCTATTTCTTCTAAAGCAAAGTTTAAAAATGTTTGTTGCTTTACACCTACTTCTCCAAGACTTGGTAATACCTGAGATATATATTCTATAAATATAGTATTTGGGCCAAGTATTAAAACCCTATTTTCTAATTGCTTTCTATAATTATATAAAAGATAGGCCACCCTATGAAGAGCAACTGTTGTTTTTCCACTTCCTGCAACTCCATTAACTATTACAGTGGTATTTTTGTCTTTTCTTATAATTTCATCTTGTTCCTTCTGAAGAGTAGTTATTATATCTTTAAGTTTTTCATTAGAATTTTCACTTAAAACCATTTGAAGTATATCATCTTTAATATCTAAAGCTGAATCAAACATACCTTTTAACTGACCTTTTTTTATTATGTATTGCCTTCTTCCTAAAATATCAACATCTATTTCCCCTGCTGGAGCTTTATAGGAAGCTTTGCCTATGTTTCCATTATAAAATAAGGATGCCACAGGAGCTCTCCAATCCACTATTAAAGGATCAAAGGTTCCTTCTGGTGTTACCCCAAATCTACCTATATATAAATTATCTACTGTTTCTTCATCATCCTCTGTAAAAGTTATTCTTCCAAAGTAAGGTGAATCTTTTAATACTGTAAGTTCTTTTAGTCTTCTATCTATAGTTTTAAAAGCTTCTTCTTTTACATACTTTTCATGGTCAAAATATTCTATTAAAAGATCTTCATCATCCTTATATTCATCTACAAAATTTTTTCTATATTCTAGTATATAATTTATTATATGTTTTCTTTTTGATATATAATTTAAAATTTCATCATTTAAAATATTAAGTGTATCTTCTAATTTTCTTTCTTCAACTAATAATTCTACTTCTTTTGAATTATCAAGATTCATATTATCTTCCTTCCTTTTTAAGTTTAATCAACTTATAACATAAAGTAATCAAGCAATGCTTAAAGCATTGCTTGATTATTTATTGTAATAGTTTATTACTTTTCTTCATCAGTATCTACTTTTTTGTGTTCTTCATTTAAAGTATGATCTTCTGAAGACTCTAAGTAATTTTTTATCTCATCATTAACAGAAGAATTATTTCCGTCTAAATCTACTGTTTCTTCATGAATTTGTTCTAAGACTTTTTTTTGATCCTCTAATTTTTTAATCTCTTGAGCTTTTCTTTGAAGCTCTTCTCTTTCTGCAATTCTTTCAGCTAAAATTTCTTTTTTCTTAGCTTCTATTTCTGCTTTTTTCTTTTCTTTTTCCTCTACTTCTTTTTTCATTTCTGGATATTTTTCATATATAAATTCCATAAATTCATTACCAAGTAAAGTTTCCTTTTCTAAAAGAGCTTCTGATATTTTACTTAAAAGATCTCTATTATTTTTTAATATATCTATAGATTTTCTATGACATTCTTTAATAATAGCTAAAGCTTCTTGATCAATAATCGCAGCAGTTTTAGCAGAACAGTTTTGAACTGGTCTACCATCTAGGTATCTGTTGGTTACTGACTCTAAAGCCATCATATCGAATTTATCTGTCATACCATAAATTGTAACCATACTTCTTGCTGATTGAGTTGCTCTTTCTATATCATTTGATGCTCCAGTTGAAATAGTATTAAATTCAACTTCTTCTGCAGCTCTACCTCCAAGTAAAGTAGAAATTTCTGATAACATTTCTTCCTTTGTTACTAAGTATTTATCCTCTTCTGGCTGCTGCATAGTATAACCTAAAGCGCCCATAGTTCTTGGAACTATTGTTATCTTATGAACTGGATCTGTATTCTTAAGAAGAGCTGCTACTAATGCGTGACCTACTTCATGGAAAGCAACAATTTTCTTTTCTTTTTCAGATAAAATTCTATCTTTTTTCTCTTTACCTGCTATTATAACTTCCACTGCTTCTTCTAAATCTTCTTGAATAACTGTTTTTCTATTATGCTTAACAGCTCTTAAAGCAGCTTCGTTTACTATATTAGCAAGATCGGCTCCTACAGCACCAGGAGTACTTTTTGCAATTGAAAGAAAATCTACATTATCTGCTAATCTAACATCCTTTGCATGAACTTTAAGTATAGCTTCTCTACCTTGAAGATCTGGTCTATCCACTATTACTCTTCTATCAAATCTTCCAGGTCTTAAAAGGGCTTTATCTAAAATTTCTGGTCTATTAGTTGCTGCTAATATAACAACACCTTTAGAGGAATCAAATCCATCCATTTCTGAAAGAAGTTGATTTAAAGTTTGCTCTCTTTCATCATTTCCTTGTATTGCTCCATCTCTGCTTTTACCTATAGCATCAATTTCATCAATAAATACTATACAGGGAGCTTTTTCTTCTGCTTGCCTAAATAAATCTCTTACTCTAGCAGCTCCCATACCTACAAACATTTCAACAAAATCTGAACCAGACATTGAGAAAAATGGAACTTTAGCCTCTCCTGCTACAGCTTTTGCAAGTAATGTTTTTCCTGTTCCTGGAGGTCCTACTAATAAGGCTCCTTTAGGTAATTTTGCTCCTATTTCAGTATATTTATTAGGATCATGAAGAAAATCTACAATTTCTACTAAAGATTCTTTTGCCTCTTCTTGTCCTGCCACATCTTTAAAAGTTTTCCCTGTTTCATCTTCTGCATATAATTTTGCTGTATTTTTGCCAAAGGACATTACTCCTCCGCCCATTTTCTTATCCATTCTTCCGAATAAAAGTTTACCTATTAGAAAGAAGATTAAAAGTGGTAAAATCCAAGATAATGCTATATCAAGTACACTAACACCATTTGAAATTATTCCATTATAGGTTACATTAGCTGTATTTAAATCTTTAATTAAGTCTGGATCTCCTACATTTACAGTATATAAAGTTTTACCTGCATATTTAGTATCTTTTTTAGGCTCTATTGTTATCTTATCCCTTGCTATTTGTACAGCTTTAACTTGATCGTCTTTAAGCATTTGGTTAAATTCATTATATGGAATTTCCTTAGTAGTCATAATTGTTCTAGTATAATTAACCATAAAGATCATTCCTAAAACCATACTACCATAAATTAAAATGTACTTTAGTTTTTTATTATCTTTGAACATACTACACCTCTCTTCTACCTACGTACATTATAATCATCTTTAGTTTTAAAAATTATTTTGCTAATTCGTATATTGCATTACCATATATTTTAGCACATAACATTAATTTATCTAAATCTATAAATTCATTTGGTTGATGCATTACATCTGGATCGTCATCAAATACTGGTCCGAATGCAACTATATTCTTGACTTCTTTTGCATATGTTCCTCCACCAATAGCTAGAGGCTCTATTTTTTGTCCTGTTAACTCATTAAATACATTTTGAAGTTTTGCAACCATTGGATTATCTTTATCATAATATAAAGGTTTTGTATCATCTACAACTTTTATTTCCATTCCGGTTCCCTTTATTGCCTCTTTTACAGGGTTTATTACATCATCTATAGTAACTGTAACTGGATATCTTAAGTTATTTACTAAAGTTATATTTTCTCCATCAAAGTTTAACATACCAGCATTAAATGAAAGATCTCCTGATGGCTCATCAGATAGATTACAACCTAATCCTGTTCCCTTAGTATCAAAACCTATATTTTTATTTATGAATTTTAAATATTTTGCTAACTCTGTATCCTCTGTTGATATATCTTCTAATAATTGAGACATTGCCATTACAGCATTTTTACCTTTTTCTGGTGTACTTCCATGAGCTCCATGACCAAAACATTTAACTTTCATCTTAGCATCTTCTAAAGCACATTCAAATTTAAAGCCTATCTTCTTAGCAAGATTTTCAGCTTTTTCTTTTATATCATCTAATTTATCACCTTTTATTACAGTTTCACAATAATCTGGAACCATATTAGGTCTTATTCCACCTTTTATGTACTCAACTTCATAATTTCCTAAAGAACCATTACATTTTTTCATTAAATTAAATGTAGTAATTCCTTTTTCAGCAAATATAACCGGAAACTCTGCATCTGGAGTAAATCCTGAAACTGGTGCTTCTTCTTTTTTTACATAGTACTCCATATCATGTGATCCTGTTTCTTCATTAGTTCCAAATATAACTCTTATTCTTTTTGTTATTGGTAATTTTAAATCCATTATAGCTTTTGCACCATATAATGCTGCTACTATAGGCCCCTTATCATCAACAGCTCCTCTACCATATAACTTTCCATCATGAATTTCTGCTCCATATGGTGGGAAATTCCATCCATCTCCCTCTGGAACTACATCTAAATGACCTAAAACTGCTACATGGTCTTTTCCTTCACCAAATTCAGCATAGCCAGCATAACCATCTACTGTACCTGTTTTAAATCCTAATTCTTTTGCAATTTCAAGTGCTTTATCTAAAGCTTTTGCAGGTCCCTCTCCAAATGGTTTACCTTCTAAAGGTTCTCCCTCAACACTCTTAATTCTTATAAGTTCTTGTACTTTACTAATTAGATCCTCTCTATAGCTTAAGATTTTTTCGTCTAATTGTTTATTCATGTACTCTCACCCTTCCATTATATATATATTATAAAATTTTATTGTGTCAACTCTGTTACTATTAATGAAAATTTTTTAAAATCTTAATTAACAAATCCAAACCTATTAAATGGATATACTCTTAATCCAGCTTTTGCACTAATATCCTTTCCATCTATATATGGATTGTTCCAATAACGCGCATCCTGTGAATCTGCCCTATTATCGCCAAGCATCAGATATTCTCCTTCTGGAACTACAAAGCTTGCTTTTTTATCACTTGGAAATTTTACATAAGGTTCATCTAATAGCTTCCCATCAATATAAACTTTTCCATCATCTTTGATTTCTACTTTTTCTCCTGGAAGTCCTATAACTCTTTTAATTAATCTGTCATTTAGTTCGTGAGAATAAAATACTACTATATCTCCTCTTTTTATTGACTTAGGATTATATATTTTAGTTACAAAAATTTGGTCTCCAGGCTTAATAGTAGGCGACATCGAACCTGTTGGAACTGATACTTTAAATATTAAAAATTTGTTTATTAATAGAGTTAAAACTATTGCTGCTATGATTGGAATCATCCAGTCAAAAAAGAATGATTTAATGCCATTATTTTTTTCTTCGCCCATTATTCTACCCATAATCCTTTCACTAATTCTTCTATTTCTTTTTTTCTTTTTTTAGTAAGATTTTCATCTATATAATATAAAGAATTCTTTTTTATAATAACTGAGCCTTCTTTTATTTTTCCTATTATATATTTTATATTAATATTAATCATATTACCTTTGTTATCTTCACATACGGCTATATTGCCTTCTACTCTATCTATTATAAACTTATTAGAGTTATATTGCATTATTTCACCTCTGTTTTTTCAGAATATTGTTCATAAATCCTCTTTAAATAGTATACCATAGTGTAATATTTTTTTATATTTTATTTAAAATAATTCTTGCATTTTAAATATTTAAAATTTAAAAACAAAACTTAATAAATAATTATTTTATTAATAAAATTTTGTTTATTATTCTCCCCTATATTTAAGCATAATCTTACTAAATATTTCACCAGCTGTAGGAGGAGTATAAGTTATTGCATTTGCTCCTGACAATATGGTTTCTTTTATTGTCTCTTCTGTCGGCCCTCCTGTAGCTATTATAGGGAAATCAGGAAATTCTTCCCTTATTCTAGAAACTATAGAAGGAGTACTTTTACCACCAGAAACATTTAAAATAGTTGCTCCAGAATTAATTCTTTCAGCAAAATCATCTTTTTCTGAAGCTATTGTAACTATAACTGGTATATCTATAGATTCATATAATTTTTTTATTATTTCATTTGAAGTAGGTGCATTAACAACAACTCCTGCAGCTCCCTTAAACTCTCCATCTAAAGCTAAATTTAAAACTCTTCTTCCTTGAGTAATTCCTCCTCCAACTCCACAAAATACTGGAACATCTGCAGCCATAATAATACTTTCTGTGATTATAGGTTGAGGAGTAAAAGGATAAACTGCAATTATAGCATCTGCATTAGTATTTTTTATAATGGCTACATCTGTAGAAAATAATAATGATTTTATTCTTTTGCCATTTATTATTATTCCTGTAGCTTCTCTTATTACAAGAGGTAATCTAATCATATGGTTTCTAAGTGAGCTTGTAATTGCCGGTACTTTTTTACCATCTTTAATTATAATCTTGCTATTTTCCATAAAAACACCCCTTTATACTATTACTAAATGATATTCATAGATTACTATATATTGATTTATCCTAAATTTATATATTTTATCTCTAAATTAATATATAGAATAGAAATCTCTATAAAAATTTTAATTATTCCTTATATTAACTATATATTTTTTATATAAATTATCAAATAAAAAACTTAAAATTTTATGCAGTTTTTTCATATTCTTTACTTTTAATCCAACTAGACCAACTAGTTTTAAAGTTATCATTATTTTCACGAGAATAATTATAAAAATTCTTTAAAAAATTCCATCTCTCTTGTGAATAGTTCTTATAATTAAATTTATTATTTTCCTCTACAATTAAGTTCTGCCCTCCAAGTAATATTTGTCTCTTCATTATATCTTCAAGACTAACATTTTTAGAATTTTTCACTATATCATATATCACCATAAAAGTAGTTGTTCTTCCTAATCCACGTTTGCAATGAAAATGTAACCAAGAATTAGGCTTTAAATTTTTTATAAAATCTACGAAATAATCTACCTTATCATCTGTTGGTCTTTCATTATCAGTAACAGGTATTCTAATATAAGACATATTCGAACTCTCAACCAATTGTTTTTCATTTTGAACCTTTTCAGGAATTATTAAATGTTCATTATTATTATAAATTGTAATAGGGTTTCCAATAGAAATTGAATTTAACTTTTCATTTTCATCAAATATAACCTGTTCTTTTGTAAGCCCCTTATTAGCTTTATTCTCAGCATTCTTCCAACTTACTGCTATGCCATTAATAAAGCCATGTGATTCCTCTCTTAAATCCACAATATATATATTAAATTTATCATCTATAGATTTCTTTAAAAGATACATACCATTTTCTGAAAATTGAGCACTACCTGATTCATTTAAGGTATCTAATCCTTTTAAATTTAAATCTTTATTTTGTAAAATACCAATGCTATCACTACTCTTTCTAAAGTTATCAGGAAGTTTATCACTATTTTTAGAATCTATAACTAATCTTAAACTATTAAATTCATTTAAATAACCTTGATTGTTTAAACTCCCCTTAGAAATTTCATCAGCAATATAACTAAAACATTCAATGTTATTTAGCTTTTTTAATTTGTTTTGTAAATGACCTCCCATTATATTAGTAATTAATGCAAAAATAATAATAAATAAATTAATTTTTTTAACTTTCATCGTCTTTTACTCCTAACTATAAATTAATTTAATATTATTTTTTTCATAATTTCATATACAATTCTTAATTTTCATAATATTAATATATTATTTGTGAAATATAATAGAAAATCATTCC
>NZ_FQVM01000024.1 GCF_900129365.1 Clostridium fallax | reverse complement strand
AACCTATTTTATTTATAGTTTTATTCTATAACTTATTTAATTTATAAATTTTATAACTTTTTAATAGATTATTTTTATGTTATATAATATACTTATACTTTAAAATAATATAAAATATAATTTTTTAGGAGGTATCTTATGCATTTTAATATAAGTAATTTTTTAGGATTCACATTCATTTTAGCAGGAATCTTTTCTTGTTTTATGTTTAATACTAGAAGAAATTCCACTGGATTTTTAATTATTTCAATAGTGTTACCAGTATTAGGATTTCTTACTCTATTTAACTTATTTTAAGTTATTACTTATATTAAAAAAGCTATTTATCATAATAATATCTGGTGGATTTAAATTTTCAGGTATTTCGTCTTTTCCAAAAAACTTAAGATCTTTTGTCTCTTCCTTTTGATATTTAAACTCACCTTTAAAAACTTTAGTAGTAAAAGCAGTAGCTACATTATATACTTCATCTCCATTAGGATAAATATGGTGAAGTTCTTTTCCAGAAAATGTTTTAAAAAGTTTTAAATCTTCCTTATCTATTATTAATCCTGTTTCTTCCCTTACTTCTCTTACTGCTGCTTCTTCTAATGATTCACCAAGTTCTAAAGCCCCTCCTGGCACTCCCCAAGCATCATTATCAACTCTTCTTTGAAGTAGTACTTTATTATCTTTTTCTATAAAAACACAAGCTCCACATTGAATTATAGGACTATTTCCTACATACTTTCTTAAACTCATTATGTAATTTGCCATAGTTCTCTCCTTTTTAAATAATATGTTAAATTTGTTAAAGTTTATATACATTATATCATATAGATATACAGTATTTATCTTTCTTTATATCTTTAAAAATTTCATATTTTAATTAATCTAAATCTATTACTTAAATTCTATATAAATTACTTTTTTAATTAACTACTAAATATATAATTTTTTATTATTTACAACTAGTTAAAAGGAGGAATATAACTTCCCCCTTTTTCAAATAAATATTTTATATTTTATAAATAATTATAAAATATAATAGTTATTTAATATTTTTTATTGCCTCATTAGCGTATTTTATATCTACTATTTCACTATAAGGAGGCTTTGAATCTAATTCACCTGCTAAATCCATAACTTCCATTAGTCTATTTAAACTTTCTTCTTTTAATATAGGGTTTTCACACCAAGCATCTATTTCTTTATATCTATTTATAACAGTTATTAAATCTTCCATTTTCATATCTGTAAAAAATGGTGCAATTGCTTTAGCTATTTCCTCAGCACTATGATTTTCTACATATAGTTGTCCTTTATATACAGCATTAGTAAATCTTTGAATTACTTCAGGATTTTTTTCTATATAACTTTTAGTTGATGAGTAAGCTGTATATGGAATTTCTCCACTTTTTTCACCAATTGAAGCTACAATATAACCCTTTCCTTCTTTTTCTAATAAAGTTGCTGAAGGTTCAAATAAAGTTACATAATCTCCTTCACCACCAGTAAAAGCACCTGCCATAACATTAAATTGTATATCTGTTCTTACATTTACTTCATCTTCCTCAACATTGGTTCCTATATTTAATCCGCTATTTTTGATTACATATTCTAAAGTCATTTCAGGAACTCCACCTTTTCTTCCGCCTAAAACTACCTTTCCTTCTAAATCTTCAAATTCAAAATCATCATCTTTTTCTCTTGCGATTAAAAAACTACCATCTCTTTTTGTTAATTGGGCAAAATTTACTGCATAATCTTTATTTTTTTGATTATAAACATAAATAGATGCCTCAGGTCCCATAAGTCCAATTTGTACTTCACCAGAAATTAAAGCTGCCATAGTTTTATCAGCTCCTTGAGCTGCCATAAGTTCTACCTCTAACCCTTCTTCTTCAAAAAATCCTTGGGATATAGCTACATACTGTGGAGCATAAAAAACTGAATGAGTTACCTCTGCAAGATTTATTTTTGTAAGTTTCTCTGTATTTTTGGTACATCCAATAAATAATAAAGTGAAAAATATAAATGATAAGAGTAAAGTGTTAAATTTCAAAAACTTCTTCATAGTATAACCTCTTTCCTTAAATTATTCATTTCTTTTTTTCCTATAAATTTTTTCTATAGTATTTAAAATTTCATACATTATTAGCGCACAAATAGCAAGAACTACTACGCCCATCATAACTAAATCTAGTCTAAATACCTGACCACCATAAACTATTAAATAACCTATTCCATATCTTGATACTAAAAATTCTCCTACTATAACTCCAACCCAAGACATTCCTATATTTATTTTTATGATGTTTATTATATTTCCTATATTAGATGGAAGAATCAATTTTCTAAGTATTTGACCTTTCGATGCCCCAAAGCTTTCAAGCATTTTTATTTTCTCTTCATCTACATTTAAAAAATAATTATAAGCTGAAAGTATTGTGCCTACTAATGATATTGTTATAGCTATAACTACAATCCCTTTTATACCTGCGCCAGCCCATATTATTAAAATCGGTGCTAATGCAGTTTTAGGTAAAGCATTTAATACTACCAAAAAAGGATCAAAAATTCTAGCTACAGTTTTTGAAAACCATAAAAGTATAGCTATAAAAACTCCTAATATAGTTCCAATGGTAAAGCCTAAAATTGTTTCCCAAAGAGATATTCCTATATGAGTAAAAATTTTTCCCTGAATTAAATATTCCTTAAATAAAATTGCTATATCAGAAGGCTTACTAAATAAGAAAACATCAATAACGCCATACCTTGCTAATAACTCCCACATAATTAATAAGAATAATACAATAAATATTTGCCATAACCTTATATTTATCTTTTTTTGTTTTTCTATTTTTAAATAATTTTCATAGCTATTTATCAATTTATTTTCCTTCATAGAAATCTAGCTCCTTCCATAAAAGATCAAAGTAATCCTTAAACTCTTTGGCCTTTCTTGCAGATAATGGAGTTTTTTCTTCTTCTAAAGTAAGATCTACTTTGTGGATACTTTTTATAGTAGCAGGTCTTCTTGATAAAACTGCTACATAATCAGCCATAGAAATTGCCTCAGAAATATCATGAGTAACTAAAATAGCTGTCTTTTTTTCATTTTTTATTATTTTATAAATATCATCACTAACCATAAGTCTAGTTTGGTAATCTAAAGATGAAAAAGGCTCGTCTAAAAGTAAAATATCTGGATTTACAACAAGAGTTCTAATCAATGCAACTCTTTGCTTCATTCCTCCTGATAATTCCTTAGGATATCTATTTCTAAAATCCCATAAATCATAAGCTTTAAGCAATCTTTCAACATTTTTCATTGCTTCTTCATTTAAAGCTTTCTTTATTTCTAAACCTATTGTTATGTTATCTATAATATTTCTCCACTCTAAAAGATTATCTCTTTGGAACATATATCCTAAATTACCCTTTATATTTATTTCCCCAGAATCACATTTAATTAGATTACTTAATACATTTAACAAAGTAGATTTACCGCTACCAGATGGTCCTATTAATGCTAAAATTTTTCCCTCTTCTAGAGAAAATGTTATATCTTTTAATACTTTTATTTCACCTTTTAAACTATAAAAGCTTTTATTTACATTATTTACTTCAACAATATTTTCCATTTGCCACCTCTCATTTACAAATACTCCTATAATATATTATTAAATAATTAATAATTTTGTGATGAAATTTGAATAAATAAATCTTTATATCTCTAAGTTTTAAGGCAATCTCTTTATGTTAACTATTAAATAATTTATTACTTTTATATAAAAAGACATAATAAAACTATAATAAGTAAAAAAATAGAGTAATTGAAATCCATTAGGATGTAATCTATACTAGAATATACATACATTACCTTTTATTGAATATTGGAGATGAAAAAATGAATAATATAAATCTTGGTTTAGAAAAATTGATGAATAGTACAATAGAATATCTTTGTATTGCATTAAATACTACATGACATAATAATAAACCTGTTCTTCTTCACAGTATTAGAGTTGGATTATATTTATATGATTTAGGATATAATGAGGATATTATTTTAGCAGGTTTATTACATGATATTTTAGAAGATACTAAAACTTCAAAAAAGGATTTAGAAAGTAGGTTTGGAGCAAAAATAACCAATATAGTATCTTCAAACTCATTCAATAATTTAATTTACGATAAAACAGAACAGTTTAAAGATATGTTTAATAGATGTGTAATTTGCGGAAAAGAAGCATTGATTGTAAAAGCAGCAGATATTCTTGATAATAGTAATTATATTGAGTTTGCAAAAAATATAGAGGAAAGAAATTTGCTTTTATTTAAGATAAAGAGTTTTATAGATATTTCAAAAGACTTAATAGAAGAAGAATATATATGGAATAAATTAAATAAAAAATATAATAGTTTATTAAAAAAATTTGGTTATTAATTTTTCTTTAATTTATATAGTATATTATTTTAGCACAATAATTTATTCATAAAAAAACAGTAGATAGTTTTGATTTTTACAAAACCATCTACCGTTTTAAGAGAAAAGGTAAAATCATTTTCCTTTAAAAGATTTTATTATAAACTTTGTTTTCAACATAAACTTTCATAAAAATATCTTAATTTTTTCCACCTTTTTTTATATGGAAATGATCGTGAAGATGCTTCATACAATATTCATAATGACCATCACATTCAGAACAATATCTAAATTCCATATTAGGATCGTCTTTATCTGTTATGCCACATTTATAGCATTTATGAAAGTACTCTTTCTTTTGACCTTTTTTATTTTCAAATCTTCTCTTATTATCAAAGGCTTTTTTATTACTTTTCATGGTTTTCATTATATCTTTACCAAAGAATAATATACAGTTAAGTAAAGCTACAAGGATTAATACCTTCGTTACCATTCCGCCTTTAAAGAATTGTACAAATAAGAAAAATAAATCAAGATATGCTAAATATTTAACCTTAATTGGTATAATGAAAAATAAATACACTTCGTTATTAGGGTAAAAATAAGCATATGCAAGAAATAAAGAGAAGTTTAAATATAAAGGATTTGCAGCTCCTCCAATAATAGTAGCTGCTATTATTGTTCCTAAAGCACCTACTAGATAATATATATTAAATTTAAAACTTCCCCATACTTGCTCCAAACTTAATCCTATAAAATAATAGAAATACAATACAAATAAAATAAATATTAAAGATGTATCTGGAGGAATAAACAAAAATGTAACTATTCTCCATACCTGTCCTTTAAGAACTAATTCTGGTATATAAGCTAATTTATAAATTACATCTATAGATGGAAACATATAGTTTATTAAATAAACAGCTAAGTTTAAAATAACTATATATTTCATTAAATCTCTTATAGCATACTTACCATACTTTCTTTCCAATTTATTTAGAAATTTCATTTTATTCTCCTTTCTTCCCTAAATTTATAAGCTTATTATTAATGTAAATTATATCATATAATAATGATTTATTTTAAACATAAATAAACTTTTAAATATAAATTTTTAAATATTCCTCTCCATTATTCTAATTGAAATATGGAAATTAATTTAATATTCTATTAATTTCAAATAGTTTTAATCAATAGCTATTCTATATAGTTAAATATCTTTTTATTTATATATCCTATACTTATTGATAAAATATGGAATTAAATTTTATACTTATTATATAATTTGATAAAATTTAATCTTGACTATTTTGATATGATTTACTATAATTTTTATAATTATTAATAATTTATTAAGGAAATACTATATAAATTTTTTAATATTATAATTTTTTAAAACATATATTTAATTTTATTAATTAAGGGGGACTTTTTATGAAAAAATTTTTTAACAGTTTAGTATTTAAGCTGATAGTTGCAGTTATTCTTGGTCTTTTAGTTGGATTATTTTCTAACGAAGGTATTATATCAATAATTATTACAATCAAAAGTATTTTAGGACAAATTATAATTTTTGCGGTGCCTTTAATTATAATTGGATTTATTGCTCCATCTATAGCTAAACTTAAAAGTAATGCAAGTAAACTTTTAGGTTATGCTGTACTTATAGCTTATCTATCTTCTGTAGGGGCTGCTCTATTCTCAGCTTTTGCAGGATATAATATTATTCCAAAACTTTCTATAATAAATTCTTCAGAAGGATTGAAAAAATTACCAGAATTAATATTTAAATTAGACATTCCACCAATTATGTCTGTTATGAGTGCTTTAGCACTTTCAATTTTAGTAGGTCTTGCAACAGCTTGGACAAAATCTGATTTAGTAGAAAAACTATTAATTCAATTTCAAAATATAGTTTTAAGTATAGTAGAGAAAGTAATAATTCCTATACTTCCTATATTTATCTTAACTACTTTTGCATCTCTTTCTTATGAAGGAAGTATAACATCTCAATTACCTATATTTATTAAAGTTATAGTAATAGTTTTAATTGGGCACTTTATTTGGTTAACAGTACTATACTCTATTGGAGGATTTATCTCTAAAGAAAATCCTATAAATGTAATAAAAAAATATGGACTTGCATATTTAACAGCAGTGGGTACAATGTCCTCTGCTGCAACTTTACCAGTAGCTTTAACCTGTGCTAAATCTTGTCCAGAACTTAGAGAAGATATAGTAGACTTTTCTATTCCACTTTGTGCTAATATTCATTTATGTGGTTCCGTTTTAACAGAAGTATTTTTTGTAATGACTGTATCACAAGTTTTATATGGAGAACTTCCAAAGGTAAGTACAATGCTTATATTTATAATTTTACTTGGTATATTTGCAATAGGTGCTCCTGGAGTTCCTGGTGGTACTGTAATGGCTTCTTTAGGACTTATAACTGGAGTTTTAGGCTTTACAGAAGCAGGTACTGCTTTAATGCTTACAATATTTGCTCTTCAAGATAGCTTTGGTACTGCTTGTAATGTAACTGGCGATGGTGCTATTGCTTTAATGTTAACAGGTATTGCAAACAAGAAAAAACTATAAAAAAGAGGAGAATTTCTTCTCCTCTTTTTTTATTTAATATTCTATATAAAAAATTTCAAACAAAATACTAGTCCAACAATAATTGTTGTCCAGTTTATTTCTTTATATCTACCAGTAAGAACTTTTAATAATATGTATGTTACAACTCCAAATGCAATACCATCAGAAATACTATATGCAAATGGCATCATTATTATTGTTAAAAATGCTGGCAAAGATTCTGTAAAATCTGAAAGATCTATTTCTTTAATTGGTTCAATCATAAATAATCCAACTAAAACCAATGCTGATGCTGTAACTGCTGGTGTTATAGATGCAAATATTGGTGAGAAAAATAATGCTAAGAAAAACATAATTGCTGTAGTAACTGCTGTTAATCCTGTTCTTCCTCCCTCTGCAACTCCTGATGCACTTTCAACAAAGGTACTTACAGTACTTGTACCAAGGCAAGCTCCTATAGTTGTACCAACTGCATCTGCTAAAAGAGCCTTTTTAATATTTGGAACCTTTCCATCCTTATCTAACATCTTTGCTTTAGTTGCAACACCTACTAAAGTTCCTATAGTATCAAACATATCCATGAATAATAAAGTGAATAATACTATTACCATATCCCATGAAAATATATGATGCCATTGAAATTTAAAAGCTATTGAACTTATTGAGGGAGGCATACTCATTAAAGAATGAGGCATTGGAGTTATACCCATAGGTATTCCTATTATTGCTGTAATTATCATTCCTAAAAATAATGCACCTTTAATGTTCTTTGATAATAATATTCCTGTTATTATTATTCCTATTATTGCCAAAAGGCCTGCCCCATGAGTTATATTCCCAAGAGCAACTATAACTCCTCCATTCTCTGGATGAATTACAACTCCTGCCCCTTCCAATCCTATTAAAGCAATTAAAAGACCTATTCCAACAGAAATAGCTTTTTTAATATTTTCTGGAATAGCATCTACTATAGCTTCTCTTATATCAAATACTGTTAATAATATAAAAATAAGTCCTTCTAATAAAACTGCTGTTAAAGCAAATTCAAAAGAATATCCCATAGCTTTAACAATTGTAAATGCAAAAAAGGCATTTAATCCCATACCTGGTGCCTGAGCAAAAGGTAATTTAGCATATAGACCAGTTATCATAGTTGCAACTACTGCTGATATTGCTGTAGCTGTAAAAACTGCTCCTGTATCCATGCCTGCTGCTGATAATATTGCTGGATTAACAATTAATATATATGCCATTGTCATAAATGTTGTTATTCCTGCTATTATTTCTGTCTTAACATTAGTATTATGTTTTTTTAATTCAAAATAATTTTCCATTAAACCACTCTTTCGTATTAGTTTATATTTTAAGTTTTATAAGTTATTATGACACGTTTCTTATAATACCAAAAAAAATAGCAGTTGCCAATACAAAATACGAATATTTTCTCTAAATTTATTATTATTTTTTGTATTTTTAATTTAACATAAATCTAGTTATAAAACTTAATTAAAAAATTTCAAAAAACTATCTTTTTAATCTATCACTTCAACAACCTATATTATCTAATTTATACTTTAATATCCTTTTTATTTTATTAATTTAAATAATATCTTATTAATCAATAAGATATTGTTTTTACGAATATTGTAAATTAATAATAATATCAAACAAAAAAATTAACCTTATATAAAAAAAGAAACTATACAAAGCTTCAAACTAATTACAATATATAGCCATATTTGTAGCTAAACATAAATCTATATTTTGTAATTGATGAAACTATGGTATAGTTTCTTTTTATAAATTTAATTAAATTTTTAATCCATATTTAATAGAGAATCTTCTTTAGATAAAACTTCTTCTACTGGTGGTATAAAGTAATTGCTTATTATAAATGCTATTAAAGCTGGAACTATCCAAGCAAATCCTTCCTTACTTAATGGTAAATAACTTATAATATTATTTATCTTAGGAATTATACTACCTAATGTACTTAATATGCTTACTATTAAAGTAACATATACAGTTACCTTATATGATAACTTATTTTTTATATATCTATCTAATAAATTCATAATAATTAATACTATAGAGAATGGATATATTATACTTAAAAGTTTAGCGGAAAAAGATACTATATTATCTAATCCTATACTAGCTAATCCTATACTTATAACTGCCATCACAATAACATTTAAGTTATAAGATAACTTTCCTTTTGATATTCTTTCAAAGAAATTACCTCCAGAAGATAATAATCCAATAGAAGTTGTTAAACAAGCTATCCCTATTGCAATTCCTATTACTATAGTTCCTAAATGTCCTAAAACACTTCTTGAAATCATTATTAAAAGTTCAGTATTAGAAAGCTCTTCCCATAATCCTCCTGTATGAGCCCCAAGGATTATCAAGCCTCCATAAACAATAGCAAGTCCAATTATCGCTACTAAACAAGCTTTAATTGTTAATTTAATAATTTCTTTTCCTTTATAATTTTTAGCCTTTACAGAAGAAATTATTAAAGATGCAAATACAATTGAAGCCAAAGCATCCATAGTCTGGTATCCTTCTATAAGAGAAGCTGAGAAAGGCTTGTCTAAAATTTGAGGAGCTAAATCTCCTATAGGGCTTATTATACCTTTTACAATTAATAACACTAATATAATTAAAAGTATTGGTGTTAAATATTTTCCTAAAGTTTCAATTACCTTTGATGGCTTTAATACAAAAAATAAATTAATTATAAAGTATATTACAACAAAAATAAATAAATTAAAATTTGTAAAATTAGGTTTTATAGCTATTTCATAAGTAGTTGCCGCTGTTCTTGGTATAGCTAAAAGTGGTCCTATTAATAAAAATAATGCTATAGAATATATATATGAAAACTTTTTTCCTACTTTAATTGATAAATTTTCAAAATTTCCATCAGCTTTAATACAAGCGAGTATTCCTAAAAGAGGTATTCCTACTCCTGTTATAATGAATCCTATTATTCCCCAAATATATTGAGGTCCTATTTCTTTTCCTAAATGTGGTGGAAATATAAGATTTCCTGCTCCAAAAAACATTGAAAATAATGCAAATCCAATTATAATGTAATCTTTTCTTTTCTGTTGCATAATTGACCTCCTTTTATATTTTGTTACTAAATTCGACTTAAATTTAATTATGTTTTATATAATACCATACTTTTTTAATAATTCAATACTTTAAGGGGGATTTTTATGATATTATCAAAATTAAAGGTATTATTTTAACAACTCGGAAAAATAATTCTGAAAATTCACTTTTTAAAGAACATTATATGATAATATATTAAAAATCTTTGTTTTATTTTGATAATTATTTAAAAATAGAATAGGAGTATTAATATTATTTTAATATTAATACTCCTATTCTTACTTTATTTTTAAATAATATGTTTTCTTTTTTTAACATATGTATTAATTAATAAAATTTATTTTCTTAATCTAAAGGGCTTAAATAAAATTAACATTGGATATACTTCTAATCTTCCTGCCAACATACAAAAAGAAAAAACTAATTTACTTATTGGAGAAAAACTACTAAAGTTTCCTGCTGGTCCAACTACACCAAAACCAGGCCCAATATTACTCATAGTTGCAAGTACTGATGAAAAAGTACTTTCCATATCCATTCCATCTATAGATACTATTAAAGTAGCTATAAGCATTATTGCAATATATACAAAAACAAATATAGAAACTGCTGAAACTGTTTGTTCTTCTACTGCCTTATTATCAAGTTTTACAGATTGAATTATATTAGGATGCATTATTCTATTTATTTCTCTTTTTACAGCTTTAAATAATACTACTAAACGAACAGTTTTTATTCCACCACCAGTGGATCCTGCTGAAGCTCCCATAAGCATTAAAAAAGTTAAAATAACTTTACTAAGAGTTGGCCAGAGATCAAAGTTAGTAGTTGAATATCCTGTTGTTGTTACTAAAGATGCAACCTGAAAGGATGACTGCCTAAATGATTCTCCAATAGAATTTCCATAAAGACCTCTAATATTAAATGCAATTATTACCATAGAAATAGCTACAAGACCTAAATAATACCTAAGTTCTTCATTTTTTAAAGCTTGCTTTATGTTACCATTTAACATTTGAAAATATAAAGTAAAATTCACACCAAAAAGTAACATAAAAACTGTTATTATTACCTCTATATAAACATTATTATAAGCTCCTACACTAGCATTCATATTAGAAAATCCTCCAGTACCTGCAGTACCAAATGCATGAATTAAAGAGTCATAAAAATTCATACCTGCAATTAAAAGTAAAACTACCTCTACTGCAGTCATTGCAAAATAAATTAAATACATTATTTTAGCAGTCTGTTTTATTTTAGGAACAAATTTTCCAGGTGTAGGTCCTGGGCTTTCCGCTCTTAATAAATGTATAGTATTTGCTCCAAAGGAAGGCATTAATGCTAATGTAAAAATTAAAACACCCATACCTCCTACCCAGTGAGTAAAACTTCTCCAAAATAATATTCCCTTAGGAAGAGATTGAACTTCTGTTAAAATAGTTGCTCCTGTAGTTGTAAAACCTGAAACAGTTTCAAAAATACAATCTACAAAAGAAGGTATTGATTTACTTATATAAAAAGGTAAAGCTCCAAAAAAAGAAATAGCTATCCAACAAAGAGCTACTGTTAAAAATCCTTCCTTTGCATAAAAAGTTTTCTTTTTAGGTTTTACTAAAGACATAACTGTTCCAACAACTAGCATTAGTAAAATAGTTATTATAAAGCTCGTAGCATCTTCTCCGCCATAACATAAAGAGGCTATTAAGGGAAATATCATAACTAAGGCTTCATATTTTATTACATTACCTAAAACCTTAATTATTACTAGGTAATTCATATTTAGATTCCCTCCTTAGCTATGATGTCATTTATATCCATTATATTTTCTATTTCGGTAACCATAATTACACTATCCCCATTTTTTATAACGTCATTTCCTTTAGGAATAATTATCTTATGATCTCTAACTATAGTAGCTAATAATACTCCACTTTTAAACTTTATATCCTTTAGTGGTTTATTTAAACATTTAGTAGTTGAATTTGCTGAAAACTCAACAGCTTCTGCTCTATCTCCAACTATTTTATATAAATTTTCTATTAAACAGCCTTCTTTATTTTTTAAAGATCTTACATATCTTATAATTTTATTGGCTGTAACTATTTTAGGACTTATAACACTTTCTACTCCTACCTTTTTAACTATATCATTATAATTAACCCTTGTTATTTTTGTTATAACATTATGAACTTCTGAATTTAACGCAAAAAGGGAAGTAACTATATTTTCCTCATCCCTATCTGTTAGGGCTATGAAAGCATCCATTTCATTTAAGCTTTCACTTTCTAGAAGCTCTTGTTCTGTACCATCTCCATGTATTATAATAGCTTCTGGTATAGATTCATTTAGCTCTTGGCACTTTTCAAAGTTTTTTTCTATTATTTTAATTTTAACACCAAATTTTGTAATAAGCTTTGCTAAATAATAGCATATTCTTCCTCCACCTATTACCATAACATCCTTAACTTTTTTCTGATATTTACCAAGATCCTGTAAAAAATATGTAATATTCGGGTGATCTCCCATAACGTAGACTTTATCATTAGTCTCTAATACAAAATTTCCATCTGGAATAAACACTTCATTATCTCTTTCCACTGCACAAAATAGTACTACCCATTTTTTCATATCAATATCGCAAATTCTTTTTCCAACTATTTTATCTTCTTTAAATAGTCTAAAACTAACTAAGTCTACTTTACCTTGTGCAAAATTATCTACGCTAGAAACAGATGGGAATTTAATTAACTGAGAAATTTCTGCTGCTGCTTCTTTTTCTGGATTTATTATCATATCAATTCCTAATTCATCCTTTAACATTAAAAGCTCTTCTGCATATTCTGGATTTCTAATTCTAGATATAGTATGCTTTGCACCTAATTTTTTAGCAGCTAAACAGCATAACATATTTCTCTCATCACTATTAGTAACTGCAATCATAACATCAGCTCTATATATCTCTGCCTCTTGAAGTACTTTTACACTAGTACCATTTCCTTTAATACACATTACATCTAAGTTATCCATAGCGCGTTTAAGAGCTTCTTGATTTCTATCTATGATAGTTACATCATTGCCTTCCTCTGATAAATGCTTTGCTAAGGTATAACCCACCTTTCCGTCACCTATAATTACAATATACATTTCTGCCTTACCTATCCTTTCATATCCCTATATTATAATTAAAATTTTATTGATAAAATTAACATATTATTAAATATATTATTAATTGGTTCAAATACATTATACAATAACTTTTTTTTTTTTCAATGATTGTAAAAGGCTTTCATAAATCTTAAATAAAATATAAATTTTCAGCAAAATCAAAAAATAAAAGAAAGCCTTGTATTATATTTATACAAAGCCTTCTAATATATACTATATATAGCTTTTTTGCTCTTCATTTTTTCTTAAATTAATTACTGCTAATAAAAATAAAATTATTGCTATAAATAAAATTATTATTATATAGGGAATTAAATTTATAAAATTAACTCCATCTTGAAGAGAGGTTATTATTTTTAGTGTCCAAGTTTGCGGAAGTATTAAAGCTATCTTTTGCATTACCTTTGGCATAAATTCTATAGGCCAAAAACAACCAGATAACATACAAGTAGGTACAATTATAGCATTAGATAACTGTGATACTTGAGCACTAGAGCTACTTACTGACGCAATAAATATGCCAAGAGCCACTGATACTAAGCTAAAAATTCCTAAAGTTATAAACATATACCCCATAGATATATGCGGATTTAACTTTAATATTTTAAAAGCAACCAATATTACTATAATTTGTAATATATTAAAGAAATAATTTGCTAAGGCATTTCCTATTATATATTTCCACATATTAAGAGGAGATGCACTTAATCTTTTAAATACTCTATTTGCTTTATCTCTTGCTATAGTTCCAGCAGAAATTGTTGCTCCTGTAAGCATAAACACAAGTAATAATCCTATACTTTGTTTTGATACATCTAAGCTTTCTGTTATATCATCTATCTTTTCATTTTTAATTGATATTTTTTTATTTTTAAAGTCATCATAAACTTTAAAGAATAAATCTTTATCTCCATTTGAGCCTTTGCTTATATCTAAAAGATCTGATATATAATAATTTAAGTAATTTTCTTGCCATATAGTAGACTCTGCGCCCTTAATAGAGACCATATCAACTTTAGATAAATTTCCGCTTATTATTTCCTCTTCAAAGCCCTTATTTAGTATAATCACAGAATTTAACTTTTCATTTAATATATTTTCATCAATACTATTTTTGTCTACGTAAAAAATTTTAAAACTTTCTTTTTTTGTTAAATACTGAACTAAATCCTTAGATAGTTTACTTTCATCTTCATCACAGACTCCAATATTTATAACTGGCTTTTGAGATGTATTTAACGCTTTACTTATAAATATGCTCATTATAGGAAGAAGCATAAAAACTAATATACTTGATTTTTTTCTTAGTGTTAATTTAATAACATTTTTCATAACTGAAATTATTTCTGACATTTTATACTTCCTCCCCTCTTCTTATTAAATAAGGTATTATTAAAAATACTAAAGCTACAATTATGTTTATAACTATTGCAGTATTAACTGTTTCTACATTTCCACCATATATTATTCGAAGTATTGCATTATTAGTCCATTTTAATGGTGAAACATTAGCTATTAAAAGCAATATATTGTTTTGTCCAAAAGTCTCTAAAGGTATATAAGCTCCTCCTAAAAAGTTTAAAAGTACTATAACTACATTAGCTACTGTACTTGAAACATTAGGGTTTCTAAAAATTCTAGCAAGTCCCATTCCTAGTGAAATTGTCATAAAAATTAAACTTAGAATTATTAAAATTATAGGAGTTAAATTATCTCCCCAATTAGCCTTAAATATATATTTTGTAAATAAAAATAATACAGCTATTTGAAGGGTAACTACTATAAAAGCTCCTGTAAGCTTTCCTAAAAAAAGTTTTAACCTATTTACAGGGCTACAAGCAATCCTAGTCATTGTACCTCTAGCTCTCTCCCCTATTATTGTCATTGCTCCTGTTAAACTTCCATATAAAACTATCATAGTTAACATAGTAACAGAGTAATAATCTTTAGCTGTTGGCTTTGCTGCCTTATTTAAAGATTTTATCTTAACATAATTAGGAGTTGAGTTAAAATCTACAAACTGAAGTCCTATAGGATTATTTTCCTTTATACTTTTATATGCATTATTTCTTTCCATATATATGTCTAAAAGGTTAGTAACTAAAGATGCATTAAAGTCTTTTATTTTGTTACTATATACAATAATGTTTTCCCCATCTTTTATATCTAAATAACAGTCTAATTTTCCTCTTTTAATATTTTCTATTGCCTCTTTTTCATTATCTTCTTTTGTAAAATTTATATTAAGTTCTTCCTTAGAATCATTAAAAAAATCTTCTAATTTATCAGTATCTTCACTTTTTTTATCTATTGTATAAGATATATTAGTTTTCGGAATTTCTAAATCTTCCTTACCAAAGAAAGAAGAAAGAGCATTTCCTAAAATAAATATCATTATTATAGGAAATAGTATCATCCAAAACATAGCTTTTTTATCTCTAAGATTTTGAAGCACTTCTTTTTTTACTATATTAAAAAACAATTAAATCCCTCCTTAATCTCTTAATTTTTTGCCAGTAAGATTAAGGAAAACAGTTTCTAAATCTACAGTAGTTTTTTCTATTTCCTTAATAGATATTTTATTATTCATTAAATAACTTAATATGCTATTTAAGTTATCATTTTCTATGCTATGATTTATTTCAAGTATATTACCTTTTAAAGTAACAACTTCTACACCATCTATTTCTTTTAGATCTTCAAGGTTAATTTTTATCTCATTATTTGACGTAATAATTAATTTATTAAAATCCTTAAAATTATTTTTTAATTCTTCTTTTGTTCCTTCTGCTATTACCTTTCCTTTATCTATAATAGCTATTTTAGTACATATAGCTTCTACTTCTTCCATATAGTGACTTGTATATATAATAGTTGCCCCATTACTATTTAACTTTTTAATAGATTCTAATATATGATTTCTTGATTGAGGATCTATTCCTACAGTAGGCTCATCCATTATTATTAATTTAGGCTCATGAACTAAAGCACAAGCTATATTAAGTCTTCTCTTCATTCCGCCAGAAAACTTTGATGGAAAACTTTTAGCCTTTTCTTTAAGACCAACAAATTCTAAAGCCTTCATAGCCTTTTCTTTAAGAACTTTTCCTTTAAGGCCATATATACTTCCAAAAAACATTGTATTTTCTAGGGCAGTTAAATCTTCGTATATTGCTATATCTTGAGGAACTATACCTATTTTCTTTTTTATTTCCTTTGATTTTTTGCTTATTTTATCACCAAATATAAGTATCTCTCCTTCACTTGGTGATAAAAGACTACAAATCATATTTATTGTTGTACTTTTACCTGCTCCATTAGGTCCTAATAGCCCATATACCTCTCCTTCTTCTACGGATAAATTTATATTGTCTACTGCTTTAAAGTTTCCAAATTTTTTAGATAAATTTTTTATCTCCAATATTTTCATTACATTTCCTCCTATTTTTTGAAAACCCAAAAATTAATAATAATCATAAATAGTAAAATGGTATATATTATATTTCCTGTAAAACCATAAAGTATATTCCCTATAAAGACACACCAAAATCCATAAAAAAACATTATAATTTTTGTTTCTCTTTTATTCATTAATAGGCTTTTCCCTAATCCATATATTATAGAAAGAATTAAAATTCCTTCTATAAAATTAAACTTAAATATGTATATAATTATAAAATTAAAAATTAAACAATATAAAATAGATTCTATTATAGATACTAATAAAGGCCTTATAAATCTACTATATATAAGATATTCTTTATTAATCTCTATCCAAGATATTTCTGAAATGGCTTGCACCACATTTTTCTTTAAAATTAAGGATAAAAAAATCATTATACTCATAAAAAACATCTGAACTGTTATTATTAAAGATGTAATTAAAGCTATTATTGATTTTAATGCTTCATTACTTTTATATAATCTAAAAATAGAACTATCTAATTTATAAACTTTAAATGATATAAAGAAAATCATTGAAAATACTAATAAATATACAATAAATCTTATGATAAAAATATATTTTCTTTTCTCTAAATTAATAATTCTATTTATATATAAATAGCTCTTTTTTATAAATGGATTTTTAAAATTAAATCTGTTAATTAAATTTACCAAAACAGAGCTTAATAAAAGTAATATAAAAATTTCAATATATATACAATTAATTCTCATATTTTAGTCCTCTTTTTATTACAACAATATTTTCAACACAATGAGTTATAATAGGAATAATTATAGAACCACTAAAAACATATAGTAATCCATATATAAATCCAATTAATATTTTTTGAAGTATAACTTTATTTCCTATAAATATATGATTAAAACCATAGGCAATTCCAGAAACTAAAACTATAATATATATATTCATATTACCTTTTAAAAGATTAAACCATGTTTGTCTAAATATTAATTCTTCACATAATCCAATAGTTAAAGTAAATATATATATTTTTTTTGTATTTATAACTCCCTTACTTTTAAAAGATATCTTTCCTATTTTTTTACCCTTTAATTTTATTAATAATATTCCTACTAAAATCTCTATTCCTATATTTATCGGAACCATAACAAGAGCTATAATATACCAAAAATATTCTATTTTAAAATTTATATAAAATATATTTTTGTCTAATAAGTATATAAAAACAACCTGAACAATTAATAAATATGATAGTAATTTTAAAAAGAATAAATTATAGTTCTTTCCTTTATTTACTCCTGGAAAATTAACTATAGTTCCTATTAGAGAAACTGGGTTTATAGTAAATAATATTAAAATAATACTAAGGCATAGGGTGTGGATATTCATTTATCACCCCTCCATTTTGTATCATTCTAGGATGATTCTTAAAAGGAAACTCTGGAATACACATCTCTAAAATTTCAGGAATTAAAACTCTCATAGTATACCATCCCTTATCCCTAAGTTCTGGTGATGTTATATCTAGATAAACTGCATATTCACTTATTTCTTTTACAGCTTTTATAAGCTCTTTAATTTGATTATCACAGTCTAAATCACCTATAGTCTTTATATCACTTAAATTTATTTCTCCATCTATAAAATCATCTATTAATTTATTCTTTTCATCTATAAGTTCTGGAGTACTATAAAACAAAACATTTAAATCTAAATCTAAAAACTCTAATTTATTATTCATAACATGAGATATTAACTGTCTATTATATATAGTGTTAAAATATCCACTATGAGCTATTGATACCCCTTCCATAATAGATCTATAAAGTCCATTTCTAATATCAAAATCACCTTGAAGTCCAAATAATAAATAAGGAATTTTTTTATCCTTTCTTCTTAAAAAAGTTCCAAAGGTTGGTACTGGATTATCTTCTAAAGTCATATATAAAGGAATTATTTCATAAACAGATTTATCATAAAGTCCTATATCATCTAAAACCTTCTTTAAAATTTCATCATCGATTTTTATTTTCTTACACTTTTTCTTACAATGCCAAGTTATCATAAAAGAATCTATCTGAAGATATTCTACAATAGCATTTATCAAAGCTTTTTTTAAATCTATATGAGAAGCTGTCCCTGTACTAAAGCCTTGTATATATTGCTTTTCACCTTTATCTTCACTTACTTCATATCCAACAAAAAGCATTGATGCTGGAACCCAAATATCTTCATCCTTTTTTATTAAAGAAGGACATTTTACCCATCCTATAACATCATCTTCTGTTATTCTTTTTGAAGAAAAGTAATTTAAATTTTTTGATATCTCCTTCAATTGATTTTCCGTAAAGACATCTATATATTTTAAAGGCATAACCTTACCTTTTTTGCACATTTCTTTATATGTACCATAAACTATTTTATCTTCTATTAATTTAGGTGCTACCATAGAAGAATATCTTTCTATGCTTTCTCCTGTATACTTTATAAGAGATTCCTCATAGTAATTTCCATATCCGATTATATGATATTGAACATCTCCATTTTGTCTTTTTAAAATAGATTTATGGTATTTAGGCATATTTCCTGTTATACTTTTTATTCCTATAGTTTTATCTTGATTTATAAGAGGCATAGCTGTAGCTTTTATAATTCCACTTTGGTTCCCAGAAACTTTATTAAAAGTACTTAAAACCTTATTAAAGCTTGGATAAAATTTCATAGTAAATCGTCCCCTTATCTTAAATTATCTAAAATATTATCTACTACTGTTCTAGAAGATACATTTAGCTCTTGAAATTTAGCCTTTGCTACATTACCACAAGTTGGGCAATATGGAACCCTTAAAAGATCTTGAACCTGTATTTCTAAAGTTGGAACATAAATATTTAAAACTCTATTCTCAAATTTACAAGTTCCATAATTAGATAATAAAAAAGCTTCTGCCATAACTAAATTAGTTATTATATTTAAAATAGGAATTATACCCTTATTTATGTCCTTAGTTTCCTTAGAGAATTTAAAATTTTCAAAATTATGATAAGATACATGATCTTCTAACCTTGAAAGAGTTCTCTCTCCAAAACATTCTAAACACCCTGTTTTAGGATAATTTGTACTTAAAGCTGTTATAAAAGGACCATCAATAAAAGAACATATCACTGGAATTTCTTTTTCTGTAGCTAATTTATTTATATTTCTTATTGTCATAAGTTCTGGTCTTTTAAAGCAAATTACTATTCCTTCATATTCTTTTATTTCTGATTTTAGATTTTCTATATCTGTTAAAATCTCTAAAGCATTTATATTAGATGTTAAATCTTTTTCTCTAATTTTTGAATAAAGATCTTCATCTATAATATCTATATTAAGTTCCATTTCATCTATAAGGATTTTTGCCATCTTTTTAGAAAAACTATTATCTGTTACAAAAAGTAATTTTCTATTTTTTTTATTTTCTAGTCCATCTTTTAAAAGATATCTATAATCTCCTAAAAGAGCTGTTGTAATTTCATTAGATAAGGCTCTTTCCTTTTCTGTAGTAATCATACCTGCTGATACTAATCCATCTAACATATTAATTAAATTAGTTTTGTTATCTTTAGATATTTTTAAATCCTCTAAAAAATCTTTATTTATTTTTTCTCCTAATCTAAGCTTATTTATAACTTTTCTAAGCGCTTCTTTAAATTCATCATCTTCTTTGCTTAAATTAAGAACTGCTTCATTATAGTTCCAAAGTCCTAACTTAAACCTTATTTCATTTTCTCCATTATCAAAAATTCTAAGACTATCATTTATGCAATAATTTTTTTCCATGTTATTCCCCTTCTTTTCCAATAATGGTCATGTGAATTACGTGGTTTGTTATTCCATCTAACTTAAGTACTTTTTCTAAATACTGTTTATCATATCCACCTATATCACAACTTCCATATCCTATAGCAGTAGCTGTAAGCTGAATATTTTGTGCTATCTCACCACTTTCTATAAAAGCAAAAGCAGCTCCTGCATCTCCATATTTTCTACTATTTATGTACATGTTATATACATATATAAAAAACACATTAATGTTTTTTGAAGTTATATTAGAAAACTCTGCAAACTTTTCTTTATCTATATTATCTAATTTTAAATTTACAGGTTTTAAGCTATGAGAATAAGGATAATATAAATAAATTCCATCATCTAACCCCTTAACTTTACTAATATAAATATATAAATTTATTGGATATAATCCACCTGCTGAAGGATTATTTCTAAGTTTTATATTATCGCTACATCCTAAATTATTTTTAAATTCTATTTCTCCAGATATACCCTGTCCATAGTACAATAAATTAGATAAATCTTGGATAGACATTATATTATTTTTATATTTTCTTACACTTCTTCTTAAAGAAATAGTTGCCCCTAAAGAAGCCTTTATATTTTTAGCCTTAGGAAGATTTATTATATCCTCTATTTCTTCTTCTAAAGCTTTATTAGCTGCTGTTAATGCTGCATTCTGCTGAAAAAAACTTGAAAGTCCAGCTCTAAAGCCTAAATTTTCATTATTAGTTCTATAATTTAAAAGATATTCTTCTGATAAAAATCTATTTTCCTTTGAATATAAATTTCCTTTCAAAACAGTATCTGGTGTTTTCATTACTGTTGAATCTGCATAAGTAGACATACTACAATATTGAGTATTAAAAGATATTATTTGCATTTCGTAAGGATATCTACTACCATTATCTTTTTTATCTTTATTTTCTTTCTTTCTTTTAAACATAAAAATACCTCATTTTTTTAAAAATACAAAAAATAGTTATCCTTCAATAATTACATAAAGTCCAAAAGGAATTTATCTATAATTATCTTTTATAAATAACCCTTTTGGACCTTAATGATTAAATGTTAATTAGCTTTTGGCTAACTATTTAGTTTCCATTCACTGGTACTGGAACTGGTGCTGATGAAGC
Source organism: Clostridium fallax (assembly GCF_900129365.1). Taxonomy (GTDB): domain Bacteria; phylum Bacillota; class Clostridia; order Clostridiales; family Clostridiaceae; genus Clostridium_AH; species Clostridium_AH fallax. Next base: position 12,787 of record NZ_FQVM01000024.1, on the reverse strand, counting down.
ATTTCCACCTACTGATACTGATACACAGCAGCAGCAACTACAACAACAGCATGCACCTGGAGCAACAGCTACCTCTTCCATATTATTACAAGTGTTTTGGATACTATTTTTGAATTCTAACATAGTTAATCCCCCTTTTCACTGATGTTATAAAAGGATAAGCTATAAATTTATAACTTGTCCACTTTTACATTATATACTATTTTTTTACCACAGTAAACATTTTCTACTATTTTTTTCTATTTTTATTTTTCAAATATAAATTTTATAAATATATTTATAGAATTTAATCAAATTTTATACTATAAATTTATTTTTTATACTTATATTCCATAAAATTACAATTAGTTTTTTATAATTTATTTAATACTTTAAAAAAATAAATAAAAAACTCTCATAAAGAAATTAAAATTTCTTTATGAGAGAGTTTATTTTATAATTTACAATTTACCTAATTAGAAATTAAAATGCAGCTTTGAATATGTTGATTATATCTTTTTGATTTCCTTTTCTTGGGTTACTGAAAGCATTTCCGTCTTTTAATGCCATTTCAGCCATGTATTCGAAATCTTCTTCTTTTATTCCCATTTCTTTTAAGCTTGAAGGAATTCCGATATCCTTTGAAAGCTTGAACATTGCATCGATAGCTTTTTCAGCAGCTTCCATAACTGATAATCCTTCAACATTTTCTCCCATAAATACAGCTATATCAGCAAACTTTTGTGGGTTTGAAATTAAATTGTATCTTTCAACGTGTGGAAGAAGCATAGCATTTGCAACACCATGAGGCATATCATATAATCCACCTAATTGGTGAGCCATAGCGTGAACATATCCTAAGTTAGCATTGTTGAATGCCATACCAGCTAATAATGAACCATATGCCATGTTTTCTCTTGCAACTAAGTTTTCACCTAAAGCAACAGCTTGTCTTAAGTTTCCTGATATTAATTTTATTGCTTGTATAGCAGCAGCATCAGTTACAGGGTTTGCATCCTTTGATACGTAAGCTTCTATAGCATGAGTTAAAGCGTCCATTCCTGTAGCAGCTGTTAAACCAGCAGGTTTTTTAACCATTAATTCTGGATCGTTAAATGAAACTAATGGTAAGTTTCTCCAGCTTACTATAACGAATTTAACCTTAGTTTTAGTGTTAGTTATAACACAGTGTCTTGTAACTTCACTTGCTGTTCCAGCTGTAGTATTAACTGCAACTATTGGAGGAAGTGCTTTAGTTAAAGTTTCTATTCCAGCATAGTCATAAAGATCTCCTTCATGAGTAGCTGCAATACCTATACCCTTACCACAGTCATGTGAACTTCCGCCACCAACTGTAACTATCATATCACAATTTTCATCTTGGAATATTTTTAATCCGTCTTTAACGTTAGTATCTTTTGGGTTTGGCTCAACTGCATCATAGTATGCAACTTCTATTCCAGCTTCTTTAAGTGATTTAACAGTTAATTCAACTGCTCCACCTTCCATGTTTCTTAAGAATTTATCAGTAACTATTAAAGCTTTCTTTCCGCCTAATATTTTACATCTTTCTCCAACTAATTTTACACAACCAGCGCCCATAAAGTTAACGCTTGGTACTAAATAATCGTACATTCTCATTATAAAATTCCTCCTAATAAGTTAATATCAATTTAATGGATATTAAATTCATAATTCATCTATATTAATAAAATTATAGAAAACTAATTTAGCTTTTTATTTGTTAAAAGCATCTACTGCAGCTTGCGCTATAGCCATATCTTCCTCTACAGTTCCACCACTTACTCCAACTGCACCAACAACTTTTCCATCAACAACTATTGGGAATCCACCACCAAATGGTACTATTCTGCAGTTATTTGTAAGTTGAAGTCCATATAAACTTTCTCCTGGTTGAACTACTGGAGCTACCTCATGAGTTCCTTGTTTTAAAGCTGCTGCTGTGAAAGCTTTGTTTATAGCTATATCTATACTTGTTACAAAAGCATCTTCCATTCTTTCCATAAACATTAAATTAAGTCCTGCATCTACTGCTGCAAAAACAACTGGAACCTTTATTTCTATTGCTTTAGCTTCAGCTGCTTTAGCCATTTCTTTAACTACTTCTAAACTTAATTGTTTAACTTCATTTAGCTTTTTCATTATGAAACATCTCCTTTTAAAATTATTTTTCCTCTTCATATCTTGCCATTGCATATAAGCAATCTGACAAACGATTTATATACATTCTAAGCTCTTCTCTTATAGGCTCTTCTTTAGAAAGTGTGGCTATTCTTCTTTCCGCTCTTCTTGCTACAGTTCTTGCCACATGTAAAGCTGCTGATACCTTATCTTTTCCTGGAGTAACAAATCCTTTAAAAGGGCCTGCCTTTTCCATATACTTATCAATAAGGCTTTCTAATTTTTCTATATCCTCATCAGTTATAACTTCTTTTAAATAAGTTAATCCCTTTTCATCACTTGCAAGCTCTGCTCCTAGTACAAATAATTTCTTTTGTATAGATTCAATAGCTTCTTTTTCATCTTTATCATTAGCTTCTGCAAAAGCAACTCCCATAAATGATATAAGCTCATCTACAGTTCCATACGCTTCAACCTTTAGGCTGTCTTTTTCAACTCTGCTTCCACCAAATAAAGCGGTAGTTCCCTTATCTCCAGTTTTGGTATAAATTTTCATAATACCTACTCCTTATATATCTACTTAAAAGCAATTCCTTTAACTAATCTTCCAGCATTAGCACCTAAGTCTCTTAAAGTATTACTTTCATCTTTTAAACTTGCAATAAATAATGGCTCTTCTTCCTTTAACTTGTTAAAAGTTAGAGTTATCTTTTCAGAATCATCAATTCCAATACCTACTGCTAATCTTGATTTACAAGCTGCCATATGGCTTAATTCTTCTGAGGATAAAAGCTCTTCCTTTGAGAAAACCTCACAAGGAATTCCTTCTTCTTCTATTCCCCATAATATTTCATTAAGCTTATCTAAATCTTTAAGTTTTGAAGAATAGTACAATTGAATACTTGGTACTTCATATTCAAAATACTTCATTAACATTGCCATTAGTCATTTACCCCATTTTCATCAAAAGCTAATATAAGTCCTGTTGCAACTGCATTTCTAGGTCCTTCAACACCTCTTATATTTCCCCTTCCAGCTACTACTCCATATTGTGATAGAGCATCAGTAACTAATTGTGGAACTTCAAAGTCTAAAGATGAACCTCCAACTAAAACTACAAATTCTATATCTCTTATACTTCCTGTTGGTGAAACTATGCTTAATGCTCTTAAGCAGTTAGTTACAAAAACTTTTTCCTTTGCAGATCTTCTTATATTTCTTATTTTTTCTAGGGATGTTTGGCCATCTATTGGTACTAACATTCCATCCTTAATTATTACAACTTTTGCAAATACAGATGGATCTAATGGCTTTTCAAAAAACTCTACTGTACCATCTTCATGTCTTATATGGAAAAGACTTTCTACTTTAGCTAGTGGATATTTTTTAATGTCCTCTGCTAAATTAAAATCTTCTAATCCAAGCTCTGATTTTATAAGCATTGTTACCATGTTTCCTGCACCAGCTAAATGTATTGAAGAAATTTCACCTTGCTTATTTATAATTGATGCATCTGTAGAACCTGCTCCCATATCTAGAATAGCTAGTGGTGTACTACTACCTGGAGTTGTTAAAGCTCCTCTTATTGCCATATCAGCCTCTACTCCACCAACTTCTACTGGAACCTTTAGTTCTTCCTCAAGTTTATTAGCTATCATTTGCATTTGAAGCTTATCAGCTTTAACCATTGCAGCGATTCCAACAGCATTTTCCATTGAAAATTCTTCTGCAAGACCACCCTTTACCTTTTGAGGTATAAAAGTATCAACAGCTAATAAATCTTGAATCTTTATATCACCAATTTTTTGCTTAGTAAGGTCTGCCATTACCTGTCTTACTCTTTCAAGCATTCCGCCAGCATTAGTACCAGCTTCACCTTTTATATCTTCAATTGGTACACATAACTTTACAGCATTCATTATCTTTTCTGCACCATGCTCAACATCTATAACTTCTTTACGTTTTTGTCCATCTATATGAATCTTACCTGCTGGTATTCTCTTTTCTTGAACATCACCTTTTGGAGTTTTAATAACTACTGCAGATCTATTTCCAATTAAAGCTCTAGATATAGGTACTATCATTTTTGTCTCTTCTGATGTAAGATCAAAAACTGTAGCTATACCGTATGGGTTAGATAAATGTTCTATAACATCTCCTTGAGAAGCCACTTCTACTGCTGCTTTCATTCCTACTGGAACTTTTTCAAGAAGCATTACTTCATCAACTATTGGAATTTTCTTATCTAATCTATTATTTATAAGAACTCCATCATCTCTTTGAACTACAGCTGCTGTTATATTTATTCCTCTTTTAACTGCAGCATTTAATCTTGCTGCAGCTTCTAAGAAGTTAACTCTCCTTAAAATAAGAGGTATATATTGATTTTCTTTAGAACTTTCAGGATCTAAATTATCTAAGTCTTCTATATATATAGTTTCTCCAATACCAAGTCCTACTCCACCAGGTGTAGATGGATTATGACCTATCATTGTAGATTCAGTTATAATGGTTTCTGTTATAGTTTCCATAGCAACATCACCTATAACCGGCGCTGCTTCATTTATTCTAACTAAATCTAAATCATCTAAAGTTAAGGATGCTTTACCTAATGCTTGCTTTAAAGAGGAAAAAACTCCTTCTATATTCTTTTCAGTTCCTTTAATCCCTGTTGTTGGAACTATTCCACTGGAAAGAAAGTTTATTTCTCCGTTTTCAACTTTTGCTAGTGCTAATTCTGTAGTAGCATTACCAATATCTACACCTGCAATAATTTTCATTATTTTTCCTCCTAGTTTAAAGCTAAATTAGTAATTATTCTTCTCTTAGCTTCTTTCTTTGTTCGTAAACTTCAACAGCTTCTCTTACGAAACTTGCATTAACCTTTGCTCCGTATACTGTTTCAAGTTCTTCTGCAATTGCTAAAAGCTCTTCTTTAGTTGAACGATATGGTCTTAGTGCATTATATATCTCTAAGATTCTATCATCTGGAACTTTTATAAGTTCAGCTGCTCTTCTAAAGTTTCTTGCTATAGCATCTCTATTCATTCCTTCTGCTATTTGAGCTTGCATCTCTAAAGTTTCTGGTGAAATTCTAACGTCTTCTGGTTTAACTTCTCCACTTAAAACTTTTTCTAAAGTTATATCTTGTAAGCTCATACCTGTTGGAGTTTTTATGCTCTCAGGTCTTTTAGTAGCTAAAGGATAATCTTTTGGATTCATTCTTCTTTGTTCCATAACACTAATCTCCCTTTACAATTAAAATTCAACTTTTATTTCTACTGGTTTTGCACCAACAACTACATGTTTAGTTTCTTTAATATGTAATAATGCTGCTTTAGCCATAAATTTTGGTCTTGCCATTTGGTCGTTCTTAGTTGGAACTGGTGTTGGGGATTCTCCCTTAGCATATTTTGCAGCATTTTTTCCTATTAATCTAAATATTTCAGGAGTTAAAAGTGGTGCTTGTGGAAATAATTCTAAGTTATTTAAAGGAAGTAAATCCTTTTGGTGTATAACTGTAGTTCCTTTTGATTGTATTCCTATTCCTATTCCTGATCCACTTAATTTAGCTGCATCATTTGCTATAAATGAAACGTCTGAAGTTCTTATTATTCTAACTACACGAGCAGTTAATCCTTCTTCTTCTATTCCAGCTATAAGTTCTGTTAAAACTTCATCATGTGGTATATCAACTATTGTTTTATGTTGGAATTTGTGAAAAGCTGGTGCTAAACCTATAACAACTTCATCAGCCTTAGTTCCAACTTTAGCTTCTCCTACTTCTGTAAGTGTAAGCTCTGGCATAACATATTGATTTGTTGTATTCTCCATATCATTCACCTCTGCTTATTATTCTATATCCTCTGGTTTTATTACGTTTGGAATATTCTTTATTTCATTCCATCTTTCTTCACTGATTCTATAACCAGTTCCAGGTCCCATATAGTCATTTACATCATTAACTGCACTTATAACATCAAAGTTATTATCTAGTATAGCTGATGTTTGTAAATAGTCACCTGTTACTCTTTGCTTAAGCATGTTTAATATGTTGTTTGCAACATCATCAAATCCACCTACACTTAAAGCTTTAACTATATCAATTCCTGTTACTCTCTTTTTAAGCATTTCTTCTGCAGCCTTTAAATCTTCAACTACATTTCTTTCAGGCATATCTTTACTTCCGTGAGCATAAGTTGCTGCTTCAACTTCTTCATCAGTTATAGCTGGGAAACCTAACTCTCTAAATACAACTTGTATTGCTCTTGCTGCCTTATTTCTTATTGCTATAGTTTCTTCTTCTGATACTGGTCTTAATCCACCATCTACCATTAAGTCTCTTTGAAGAACATTATAATCATCAAAATCTTCAGCATCGAAGTTTGAACCTGCAAACATATTATCATAGTTTGGAACTGCACTATATCCTGAGAATATAAAGTCTGTTCCAGGAAGCATTTGCATTAATGTTCTAGCTGTTCTTCTTATATCTGAATGTGAGAATGTTTGGTCATTTGCTGATGCAACTTCTATATCAAGCATTGCAGCTATTAAGTTTTCACCAAGTACCGCTCTTATTCCTGATGGAACTGATCCTGTCATACCTATACAGCTAACAGCACCATTTTGAAGTCCTTGAACCCCAGCACCTTTTGTTATGTATATACATCTTGACTCTAGGTATAGCATTGATTTTCCTTCTGCATATCCCATTAAAGCTTCTGAACCTGTTCCTGATGTGTATCTCATCTTAAGACCTCTTGAAGCATAAGCTGATGCTAAGAATGCCTTAGACCATGGAGTATCATCTCCATCTGTAAATACTGATTCAGTACCATATACTGAAACTGTTTCTGCATAACTTGTAAGTCCTCTCATACCAAGGTCAAGCTCTGTAGCTTCCTCAACTGAACATTGAGTTAAAACTCCACCACGGCCTACTTGTGAACCTATAAGTATAGCTAAGGCATTAAATGGAGCATATCTTACTATACCAACTGTAGTTTCTTGCTCTGAGAAACCTCTTATTCCAGCTTCTGCTGCATCTGCTGCTATTTGAACTGGATTGTCTTTTAAGTTAGTTACGTGACATTGGTTTGAAGGTGTTTTTCTAGCTCTCATCTTTTGAAGTGCCATCATCATTTCAACAACATTCATGTGAGAAACAACTTCAACTACCTTAGCAGGTGTTATTGATGTTGTTATATTAACTATCTCATCTCTACTAACATTTATATCTACAAGTTTTTTTGCTATATCTATTGAATCTAAACTCATAGCTTTTTCTGCATTTTCTAAATTAATTGCATAATCTGCTATGAATCTATCTATCATATCAAATTGATCTCTTGTTTTGTTATCTAATTCTACTACTTTTCCATTTTCAATTTTTATTGAAGGCTTAGGATCGTTAGGGCTACCCATTGCTATTAACCCTTCTTCTGGCCATTCACCGATAAGACCATCTTGATTTACAGGACGTTTTGATAAAACCTGGAATCTTTTTGATTTCACTTCCGTTTCCTCCCTTTAACATAACTTTAAAATTTATTTTTGTTATTTTTTTATCGATGTTTAAATTGTAATATAATTAGTTGTAATTGCCATTATAAATTCTTGTGTTATTCTTGAACTTTATTGATTAGTTTCGAATAAAAAAATTGCACTTTTTTATTATTTTTTTAAATTATAGACAAAAAACTCCTATAAAAACTATTAATTATCACTTATACAGAAAAATTTTTGCGTTTTAAGAAGTTACATCTTACTTATTGTATTTTTTTTAAATTCAATGTCAAAAAAATCTCATTTAAATAAAAAACGCTATTTAGTTGATAACTTTTAAACTTTTAAGTTATCAACTAAATAGCATTTTAATTTTTAATACTTTTTTATTTATTTTTTATATAAGTTTCTCTATACTTTTTAGGAGTAACCCCTTCTAACCTTTTAAAAACTCTTATAAAATAACCGCAGTCTTCAAATCCTAAATCTAAAGCTAAATTTAAAATAGGAGTATCTGTAAGTTCTAGTATTTCCTTTGCCTTATTTATTTTTACGTTATTTACATAAGAAATAAAATTTAGCCCAACCTCTTTTTTAAAGAGTTTACTAAAGTAACAGGGACTTAAATTACAAACAGAAGCTACCTTCTCTAAACTAATATTTTCTTTCAAATTATCATTTATATAGTCTATTGCAAGTTTTACAGGAGAATCACTTTTCAAATCCTCATATCCTTTAAAGTCTTCATTATTATTTTTTTTTATTCCAAAACTATTATTGTTAATCTTTAAATTAACAATAATCTTGTTTAAAACCTCTAAAAGTTCTTCCGGCTTCACTGGTTTTAATATATAATCATTAACTCCTAAAACTAATGCTTTTCTAATAAGTTCAAAATCATCATAAGCTGTAACCATTACTATAATTTTATTAGGATATTCAGTTTTTATTATTTGTGATGCTTTTATTCCATCTATCCCAGGCATTTTTACATCCATAATTATAATATCTGGGTTAAATTCTTTATTAAGTTCTAAAGCTTCTCTTCCATTACAGGCTTCCATCAAAGTAAAATCAATCATTAATTTATTTAAAATAAATTTTAAGGCTTGCCTTTCAAGAGATTCATCATCAACAATCATTATTTTTAACATATTTATTTTCTCCTATTATAATTCTTTAGGAATAGTAACTTCAACTAATGTACCTTTTCTTATTCTACTTTCTATATTAATTTTATAATCATCACCATAATAGTGGGCCATTCTTTTATTAACATTATTTATTCCTATTTTCTCCAAATCAGTTCCATATTTAAATTTAAGTTCTTCTTTAATTTCATTTAACTTTTCTCTTGATATACCAATACCATTATCCTCTATGTATATACTTACTAAATCCCCTTTATCCTCACAATAAATTTTTACCCATCCACCTTCTTCTTTACTTTCTAATCCATGAACTACAGAATTTTCAACAAAGTTTTGAAGTATCATAAATGGAATTTTTACCCCTTTTAATTTAGAATCTATATTTATTTCGTAATTTAGTCTTTGAGCAAATCTTATTTTTTGAAGATTTAAATAAGATTCTATATATCCTATCTCCTCTTCTAACCTTACAATTTTATTAGCTTTCTTTAATGTATATCTAAGTATATTAGATAAATTATAAATAACTTCTTGAGTTTTAGTTGCATTTTCTACTATTGCAAGGGAAGATATACTATTTAAAGTATTAAATAAAAAATGAGGATTTATTTGAGACTGTAAAGCCTTTAACTGGCAAGACTTATATTCTTTTTCAAGTTCTGCTTGAGCCTTTTTGCTTTCCATAAACTTTATATTTTTTTCATTTAATTCTTTTTGAGCTATCTTTAAAAAAGCTTCCTCCACTATATAGTTACTTATATGAAACATCATCTCAGCAACAGCTTCTAACCTTTTTTGCTTTATAACTGGTAACTTTTTGTAAGCATTTAAAATTTTTTCTCTTTCTTCCTCTTCTAAATCTTCAAAATCATCCTTAGTTACCATTATATCTTCAAACTCTATATCATTATCATCTTCTATAAGAACTTGACCTGCCATAACAGAACCTAAATACTGACCATTTACTATTATAGGGGTTGCAAAATCTATAAGACCTCTATGACATCTATATATATAAGGCTTTTCTAACCTTGCAGCCTCTAAACCACCTCTTGAATCACATCTTTCACATACTTCTGAATAAGTTTTATTGGCTCTCATAAGTTTACAAAATTCACTACATCTACTATGCTTTGTTGCAGGCTTTCCTTTAAAATCTACAGTTATTATAGACATTTCTGTAGCCTCTGCTATATCATCCTGTATTTTTTGAAACTTATCTATTTCTAATACATCTTTTAAATTTAATAATGTCCCCAATAACACACTCTCCTCACTGCTTTTTTCATAAGTAATCTACAAAATTCAACAGTTTTTATTTTTTTCTAAATTATATTTAATATAATTATATTATTTTGATTATTTTTTTTCAATAAAATAATCTACTTATAAACTCTAAAGTATTAGCTTTCCTTAAATACAAAAACCTTAATAAATATAGATACTACCTATATTTATTAAGATTTTAAAAAGCTTTAATATTTAGAAAACTTTTATTATAATGTAAAATTTACATAATTTCATCAATTAAATCAGAAACAAATTTATTTTTAGGATTATTCTTTATATAATTACAATCTCCTAATTGAACTATTTTGCCTTTATTCATAATAACTATTTTACTTCCTAATTTAAAAGCCTCTTTAATATCATGAGTTACAAAGAAAATAGTCATATTAAGCTTTTTCTGTATTTTTAATATTTCATCTTGGAGAACCCTGCGAGTTATTTCATCAACGGCTCCAAAGGGTTCATCCATTAATAATATTTCTGGATTAGAAGCTAATGCTCTTGCAATCCCAACTCTTTGCTTTTGTCCTCCACTTAATTCACTAGGATATCTATAAATCAATTCTTTATCAAGCTCTACTATATCCATAAGTTCTAAAACTCTTTTTAAATTATCTTTACATTTATCCTTCTTTAAATTTAAAACATAAGAAATATTTTTTTCTATATTCATATGAGGAAATAAACCTATACCTTGAATTACATATCCTATATTTCTTCTCATATCTATAATATCTCTAGAAGATATATTTTCTCCATTAATTCTTACTTCTCCATTATCTGGTTTTAAAAGACCATTTATTAACTTTAGAACAGTAGTTTTTCCACTACCAGAAGTGCCTATAACAGTTATAAATTCTCCCTTATATATATCTAAATTAAAATCAGATAAAATTTCATTATCTCCATAAGATTTTTTTACATTTTTAAAGCTTATTATAGGAATCCTTTCATTCATAACCTATCACCTATTCTATTAATCCCTTTCTTATTAAAAAATCTCTTGCAACTTCACTATCTTCTTTTTTATTTATTTCAACTTCATAATTCATATGGATTATTTCTCTTTCAGTTATTTGATTATTTAAAAGCTTTAATACATCTTCTAATCCTTCATAATTTTCAAGAGTTTCTTCTCTTACAACAGTACCTGCTAAATAACTAGGAAAAAATTCTTTATCATCTTCTAATATTCTAAATTCATCACTTTTAAGCTGAGCATCTGTTGAAAAGGCATTAATAACATCTACTTTTTTAGAAGATAATCCTTGATATTTTAATCCAATATCTAAATCAAGTTTACTTTTAAAATCTAAATTATATTTTTTAGATAAAGCATCATAGCCATCATTTCTCTCGTAAAAATCATACTCTGCGCCAAATATAAGGTTTGAACTGAACTTAGTTAAATCCGAATAGGTTTTTATATTATTATCTTCTCCAAAATCATTATCTATTATAAGTGCATAGGTACTATTATACCCATATAATCCAACCCAATTAAAATTATATTTTTCTTTATATTCCTCTTTTAACTTTTCGTAAAGTTTATCCTTATCCTTCATAGGTTTATTTTTAAGAACATATTCCCATGCAGTACCAGTGTATTCAGGATATAAATCTATTTCTCCCTTTTCCATAGCAGGATGAATATTAGCTGTACCTCCTCCTATTCCTTTCTTTATCTCTACCTTCAAATCTAATTTATTTTCAATTAATTGAGCTAAAATTTCTGATAGTATATATTCCTCTGTAGTTGGCTTAGATCCAATAACAATAACTTTATTATCTTTTAAATTAGTAAATATAAAACCTAATAAACTAAATAAAATTAAACTTATTAAAATCGGTTTTAATAGTTTCTTTTTTAAATATTTATTTTTATTTAATTTCAAGCTATTTCCTGCAATTCTATAATTTATATTCTTCTCGATTTTTCTTAAAATCCAATCTGAAAGTAAAGCAATAATGGATATTAAAAAACTTCCTGCAAAGGTCATAATAGGATTATTAGTTGTTATCCCTCTCCAAATAGCAACCCCTAATCCTCCTGCTCCTATAAAAGAAGCTATTCCACATAAAGCTATGGTCATAACTACCATATTTTTAAATCCTGCAAATATTACAGGTAATGCTAAAGGAATTTTTATTTTATAAAGTATTTGAAAATTAGTACTTCCCATCCCCTTTGCTGCTTCTATAATCTCATCATCTATATTTTTAATACCTGTATAGGTATTAGTAACCATAGGTAATAACCCGTATATAGATAAAGTTATAATTGCAGTAGTATTTCCAACTCCGGAAACAGATACTAAAAATCCTAAAATAGCAATAGAAGGGATTGTATATAAAAAATTAGTTGCTCCAATTATAGGATAGGATAACTTCCTATTTTCTGATATTATTATTCCTAAAATAATACCTATAATAGCTGAAATTATTATAGATATAAAAGATAGCATTAAATGTTGCCCTGCTAACTCTAAAAAAAACTCTCTTTTTTCTACATATAAATTAAAGACTTCTTTAATAAATTCCATCATATATCCTTTCTTAATTATAAATGCTTATTTTACATATAATTTATTTTTACTATCTTTTATAAATATTTTTAATGAAATTAATTTATAACTTAATTAATTTATATTTATATAAAATTTATATATAAATTTAATATATAAATTTATATATTAATTATTTATATTAATTAAAAA